>CAYUYM010000128.1:0-10305 GCA_964449305.1 uncultured Chromatiales bacterium
GCGGCGTGTTGAGCCAGACGTCCACACCGGACACCATGTGCCGGGCGACGTTGATGTTGTAGTTCTCGAGGAATACCACCCGACCGAAGAAGGCGGTGTTCTTCGTGTAGCCGAGGATCTGCTGGATGAACTTCTTCCCCTCGTCGTCGCGCGGGTGCGCCTTGCCTGCGAAGACGAGCTGAATGGGCCGCCGCCCGTCGGTGATGAGCCCGGCGATGCGATGGAGATCGCGGAAAATGATGGGGGCGCGCTTGTAGGTGGCGAAGCGCCGGGCGAAGCCGATGGTCAGCACATCGGGGGACAGGATGGCATCCTCGTTGAGCGTGCCCCCCTGCCCGCCATGCTGGGTCTGTCGGCGCTGGACGCGGCGCACGTATTCGATGAGGTCGCGTCGCAGGCTGTACCGCAGATTCCAGAGGTCCTCGTCCGAGAGCACATCCGGATCGCCGACCTGCTGCCAGAGGGCGGGATTCTTGAGGAAGTAGATCCACCGGTCGCCGAGGTGTTTGTGCCAGAAGAGACGTGTGCGATGCGCCATCCATCCGAGCACATGGACGCCGTTGGTCAGATGCCCGATGGGCACCTGCGCCGGGGAGGCGACACCATAGATGTGCTGCCACATCCTCCGGCTCACGTCGCCGTGGAGCTCGCTCACCGCATTGGCATGTCGGCAGAGGCGCAGCGCGAGCACCGTCATGCAGAAGGACTCCCCGGCATCGCCGGGATTCTCGCGGCCCAGGCGCAGCACGGTGTCGCTGTCCACGCCCATCGACGCGATGAAGCGTGCGAGCGTGTAGTCCATGAGGTCGGGCGTGAAACGGTCGTGCCCCGCGGGCACGGGTGTGTGCGTGGTGAAGATGCACCGCTGCCGCACCCACGCGATTGCGGCGTCCATGTCGTCCCCCGCGGCGAGGCGCTCCCGCAGCAGCTCGAGCAGCAGGAAGGAGCTGTGCCCCTCGTTCAGGTGATGCACATCGGCCTCGATGCCGAGGGCGCGGAGGAAGCGCAGACCGCCGATGCCGAGGACGATCTCCTGCATGATGCGCGTGGTGCTGTCGCCTCCGTACACACGGGCGGAGATCTCGCGATGATGGAGCTCGTTCTCCGGTCGGTTCGTGTCGAGCAGGTAGATGGTTGCACGCCCCACCGCAAGCTTGTAGGCGTGAAACGTCACGGTCTGGTGGCCGATCTCCACGGATGCCACCACCGGCTCCCCGTCTGCACCGGTGACGAGTGTGGCCGGGATGCTGTCGGGATCGATGATGGGGTAGTTCTCATACTGCCAGCCGTCGACACCGATGGTCTGCTGGAAGTAGCCCGAGCGGTAGAAGAGGCTGACACCGACGAGCGGCACGCCGAGGTCGGAAGCCGACTTCGTATGGTCGCCCGCCAGGATGCCCAGGCCGCCGGAGTATATGGGAAGCGATTCGTGGAGGCCGAACTCCGCGCTGAAATACGCCACCGTCTTCACCGACGAGTCGCGGACATTCGCGGACCACCAGGTGTCCCTGCGCGACATGTACTTGTGAAACTCGTCCAGCACGGATTCCACCTGTGCGGCAAGGTCGCGATCCAGCAGGCGCGCATGCAGTTCCTCGTGCGAGATGGAATGGAGGACGGCGACGGCGTTGTGATCCGACGACCGCCATTTGCGCTCCGAGAGCATGTGGTAGATGTCCTGGGCCCGGGGTGTCCACGTCCACCAAAGGTTGTAGGTCATCTCGTGGAGGCCCTGGATCAGGGCATCGGTCTTGCGGGAGAATTCACCGTTCATATGGAGATCCTTTGTGTCCTAGTCGATGATGTGAAGTGTAAGCGTGCGGGCCGCTCCACCCGTGGTCAGCCTGCAAAGATACACGCCGGCGGGCAAAGTCCGAATGTCGAGCGCCTGCGTGCGCATGCCCTGCGCCGAGGCGGGGGCCTCGATGTGCAGTACGCGGACACCGAGGGCGTTCCAGATCCCGATGGCCACGGGACGATACGCATCACACCGGAAACTCACCCAGGCCGTCCCCCGCCCCGTACGGCTGCACGGGTTGGGCCAGAGCGCGTCCACCGCAAGCCCGTCTGGCGCGGCTGCGGTTGCATCGGTTCCCACCACGACAGACGAGCGGTAGTGGTCGATGGCGCCGCGCACGGATTCCTTCAGATCCCCGAGCGAAGTCCCCAGTACATGACCGAAGACGAAGATGCCGGTTTGATTGGGCGCGATGGTCTGCGGTGGCGCGGTGAGGACGAAGCCGACGCTGCCGCCGGGGCAGGTTGGGTTGCCCTTGTAGGACGACATCGCAAGCCACTTCTCGGCCGCGGTGAAGCCGTCGTAGGTGCCGAAGGGATTTCCCGCCGCGGCCTGGTCGTTGTTGAAGGCCCAGAAGCCCGGCCGTGTCACCGGCTGTGTGGAATCGGGAACGACGAAGGAGGCGAACATCGGCTGCCGGGATTTCGTGACAGTGAAGGCGTTGAGTGTCGAGTCGTAGTACACGTTGCCCGAATAGTAGCGCGGGTATCCGCCATAGTCCATGAACAGCCCGCAGCGGAGGTTGCTGAGCGGAGCGCTGCCGGTGTTGTGCACCTTGTAGATGCTGTAGAGCACGTTGACGATTCCGTCGGGCGAGGGATCGAGCACCTCATTCACCACCTCCACGGAGAGGCGGCGGGCCGAGTCCGCGCGCGCGTCATCGAAGCGCGTGACGGCGGCAGGGAATCTCCCGATGGTTGTGAGGGCGACGGCGTCGAGCGTGCGGAAGTCGGTGTTGCGGGCGAGAAAGTTCGCCTCATCCCGAGCCACGTCCACGATATGCGCCTGGTCGGTGGCGAGCATGAGAGCGCCCTGGAAGAAGTCGGTGGGAGCGTCGAGGTACTGCATGCCCGTGCCCATGAGGTTGTCGGGATAGTCGAGGAAGCCGATCGTCCCGCTCGCCTGAACACCGAGGGTGAAATCGTTGTTCGTGATGCTGTTCCACGAGGGGTTGACCGTGACCTGGACGAAGTCGAAATCCTGATATGCACCGGAGCTGAAGTCGACACGGAAGATCACGACAGCATCGTAGACGGTGGATTTCGCGATGCGGAAGACAAATGGTTGGAAGGCTGTGCCTGCATCGGCATCGGCGGGGATGGCGTTGATGGAGACGGTGCGGGTGATGAGTTCCACCGTGGAGGCGTTGGTCACCGGTTCCAGCGTGAGGGTGACCTTGTCAGGAGTCGCGGCGAGGTGGTTGTGGACATTGACCGTGAGCTCGATCTCCTCGCCCTGATCCAGGCGGCCGTCGCTGTTGGGATCCTGCACGAAGAAGGATGTGATGCGCACGGAAGGAGTCGGAGGATCGGTGAGGGCGCGAAGCGCGTTGATGCGCCCCCTGCCGGCGAAGCGGACACGCTTGGGATTCTGCGCGTCGATGTTGTCGCAGGTGACGCGAATGCGTTCACGGATCATGGCCGGCGTGTAGGCCGGGAAGTGCGAGGCGACGAGTCCTGCCAACCCGGATGCGAGCGGAGCCGCGGCCGACGTGGCGCCGAAGCCGCCGTAGCCTCCGGAGATGCTCGTGGTGAGTGCACCGTCACCCGGGCAGACCACGTCCACATCGGGTCCATACGTGGCACCGGTATTGATGATGTCGTTGGCGTTGCACACGGTGGCATCGAGCACATTCGGGAAGGATGCGGGGTAGAACGGGACGATGTTGCCGTTGTTGCCCGCGCCGCCCACGATGAGCGTGCCGCGCGATGTGGCGAGATCCACCATGTCCTTCATGGTCTGGCTGAAGCCGGTGGAGCCCCACGATGCATTGAGCACCTTGCAGCCCATGCGGGAGGCGTAGTCCATGGCCTGGAGGCCCCAGGCGAGGTTGCCACCGCCGTCGGCGCCGATCTTGATGGGGAGGATCCTGCACGAATGCCCGATGGACGCGATGCCGATGTGATTGTTGGTGGCCGCGGCGGCGAGGCCGGCGACGGAGGTGCCATGCCCGCCCGATGCACTGCGTGTGTCGTTGTCGGGCGTGGTGTTGTTGGCGCCACCGAAGTCCCATCCATGCCAGTCATCCACCAGGCCGTTGGCATCGTCGTCCACGCCGTTGCTCCGCTTGGAGCGGCCCTGCCCGTCGGTGCCATTCTCGCCGGGGTTGATCCAGATGTTGGGCTCGAGGTCGGGATGATCCCATTTGATGTCGGTGTCGGCCACACCGATGACGATCTGCGGATCGCCGGTGGTGATGTCCCACGCCTCTGCGGCCTTGACAAGCGTGAGAAAGGCCTGCTGGCCGAAGAGCGAATCGTCGGGCACCGCTGTCGGACCGAGGGGGGGGCAGGTGTACCACGGTTCGGCATATTCCACGCCGTCGACGGTGGCGAGGCGTGCGCAGAGGGAGCGTGGATCGCTGGCTGCCGCGAAGGAGACGATCATGACGCGCGACAGGACGGCCTCAAGGTGCTGCGTCTCTGCGCTGCGGGGTGCGGCGGAGGCGGCATGGTCGACGGGGAGGAGCAGGGGTTTGATCGAAGTGATCCCGAGCTCCGGTACAACCGCGGCGAGGCGGGTGCCAAGGGCGGATGCTCCTGTGGCCATGGCCGCCGGGGAGAAACGGACAAGGGCGACGCCGGGAAGGACGGCATCTCCGGTCTGCGACTGACTCGGGACGGAGACGAACAGAACCAGGACGGCGAAGAGGGCGACGAGTGCTTTCATGGTGTGGACCGTGAATGTGTGCGAGGGGTTGTGCGGCGAAGCGCCGGGATGCGGACAACAGCGACCGCGTTTGGAAGCGAAAAGTACGAAAATTGCGGAATCCCGCCCGCATGCCGGCACGTCACCTTCAGCGAGTCACGCCTTCCGATTCGCAACAGACTGCACGTCTGAACACTCCCGTCCGCCTGCCATCAGCGCTGCCTGGCAGGAATTTCTTTTTCCGCTTCTTGCTTCATCAGGAACCTCGTCTTATTTTTTGCAGTCAATGTCAGCCCCGCATTTCAATCCTGATTGAAGTCCTGCCTCACCTGCCAGCGACCGCCTGACCACTCTCAGTTTCATCCGCACATCTTCGGCGACGCCCCAGTCGTTTCCTTTTCCCAATGAGCACAGGGCCAGCCAAGGTGTGGTCCCCGCACCTGCATGATCATGCACCCTCATGAGCGTTCCACGCCTGCGAGCCGTGTCTCGATTCCCCCAGACGCACCTTCCATTTCATAGAAACACCCGGAGAACATCATGAATCGCAGAATGACCCTGAGCCTTCTCGCATTGCTCATCATCGGTCTGTCGGGGCTGCCAGGATTTGCGCATCAGGCGGCGCGATCCTCCCTGAGCCTCGAAGCGGCGGAATGGGACAACGACCTCACGTCAGTCGGGCCGGGATCGACGGCCGCAGCTCCCACAGCGCCGCCGACAGCCAACGGTGCCATCCCTTCATCCACCGCCTTGCCGGCCATGGTCGGCTTCCCACCGATTCTGTCCGGCATCGAGACAACGAACGCGTTGTACTTCCAGCCTGGACCGGCGATCACCGTGACAAGCACTCTTGCATGCTCGCAAAATGCCGGCACCAACTGGACCGGCGCCACCGTCTCCATCACTTCAGGGTTTGTGGTGTACGAGGACTATCTGGCGTTCATCGCACAAAATGGAATCACGGGAAGCTATGACTTGTTGACCGGCGTGCTGACGTTGTCCGGATCGGCCAGCATCGCCAGTTATCAGACAGCGCTGCGCTCGATCACCTATAGCCATCTCAATTCGTTGGGCGGTGCCGCGAACACCGGAACCCGTGTCATCTCCTTTCATGCAACAGACGGGACTCTGACCTCCGGAACGGTGTCGCGCTCAGTGGTCTTTCCCGGCCTGCCCAGCGTGACGACCGCATCGGTGACCGGAACCAACGGCACCACCGCAAGCTGCGGTGGCGAGGTGACCAGCGAGAACCTCAGCACGGTGACAATACGGGGCGTTTGTTGGAGCACATCGAGCTCACCGACCACGGCAGATTCCACGACCTCGGATGGCAGCGGCATCGGCACATTCGCGAGCTCTCTGACCGGGTTGACGATTGGGGCCACCTATCATGTGCGTGCGTATGCAACCAACGCGGTGGGAACAAGCTACGGCGACGATGTGACGTTCGTGGCGGATTATTGCACCCCGCCAGGAGAATATTCGGCCTGTCTGTCCGGGATCACCGAAGTGTCCACATCTGGATGTGTGTCGAATTTCACCAACAGCAGTGGTTGTACGACCCTCACCTACACCAACTATTCATCCTCCCAGTCCGTGACCCAGGTGGCATCAGGAAACGTCACGATGAATTTCCAGTCATCGGGCCCAAGCCTTTGGGCCGTATGGGTCGATTGGGATGATGATGGAGTCTTTGGAGCTGGAGATCTCGTGATTTCCGGAACGAACGGAACAAGCACGTATTCCAGCTCTTTCAGCGTGCCTGCTGGAGCTGTGGAAGGCCCACACCGAATACGCGTACGGAATGAGGTTGTCGGATTCGGGACTCTCACCAATCCCTGTGCACCCCTCTATGGCGGGGAAGCGGAAGATTACACCCTCGTTGTGCCGGGGCTCCCCACGGTGACAACGGCGGACATCACCGACATCTCCGGCTCGACCGCGACATGTGGAGGGACAGTGACCGATGAGAACCATGCGTCAGTGACGGCACGTGGGATCTGCTGGAACACGACAGGGAGTCCGACGCTCAGCGATTCGTCCACATCAGATGGATCGGGAGCCGGGGTCTTCACTAGCTCGCTCACCGGTTTGAGCGCGGGAGTCATGTATCATGTCCGCGCGTATGCAACCAACGGCGCAGGTACGAGCTACGGTGCAGAACAGACATTCACCGCGGGCTACTGTGTTCCACCTGTGTCGCAATATCCGAACTATTTGTGCGTTTACTCTGTCACCACTCAGGGCGGCATCGCGAATTTCTCAAACGTCACCGATTGTGCCGCCACATCATATGCCGACTACAGTGCATCGCTGTTCGCGACACAGACCGCTGGAAACCTGCTCCAAATGTGGCTGCTGTACGATGGGTTGGGGGATGGGACGGTCTGGGGTGTCTGGATTGATTTCGACAACGATGGCAGCTTTGAGACCACGGAAAAGGTGATCACGGCGGACAGCAACCCTTTTTACTCTGGCGTCTGTTCCGGTTTCACCGTGCCCCTCACTGCCTCCCCCGGAACCTACAGGATGCGTGTGCGTATTGGTATGGCCGGTGGTTCCCCATTCGATGCATGTGAAGCACTGGAATTGGGCGAGACGGAGGACTACACCTTCATTGTGCCTGGACCTCCCACGGTGACGACGACGGATGTCACATCCATCTCTGGAAGCACCGCAATCTGTGGAGGAACGGTGTCCGATGACAACCATGCGCCCGTGACCGTTCGTGGCGTTTGCTGGAACACGAGCGGCGATCCGACAATCAGTGATCCAAAAACCACGGACGGCACGGGGTCGGGGATCTTTCCCAGCTCGCTCACCGGATTGACGCTGGGCGTGACGTATCACGTGCGCGCCTATGCGACCAACGCCGCAGGTACGAGCTATGGCACGGAGCAGACCTTCACCGCGGACTTCTGCACACCGACCGCGTCGTTGTCCGCATGCGCAGCAGGAATTGTCAAGGTGTCCACATCAGGAGGCACGTCGAATTTCACCAACACCAGCACCTGTTCCGTGACATCATACACCGACTATTCGACGACGGATTCTGTGACGCAGGCAGCATCCGGCGCCGTCACCATGAACTTCGAGTCAACGGACACGAGCACCTGGGGAGTGTGGATCGATTGGGATGATGATGGAGTGTTCGAGATCTCGGAGAAAATGATCACCGGGACAGCCGTTGCCTTGAGCCATTCCGACTCGTTCATCGTGCCATCGGGCGCAGCGCAGGGCCCCCACCGTATGCGTGTCAGGAATGACGTGGCCATTGCCGGCGCTCCCACCGACCCCTGCGCACAGCTTCAGGGTGGTGAGACGGAGGATTACACCTTTGTTGTGGGCGATCCCGTGCCACCGGATCCCACCTCCATCACGGTCAATCCCACGTCGATCTGCAACGGAGGAGAGACCCAACTGACGGCCAACGGTGTGGTAGGCACGGTGTACTGGTATACCGGAAGCTGTGGAGGGACGGAGCTCACAAGCGCACGTGGCGTGAATCCCATCACCGTGTCTCCGACAGCAACCACGACGTATTTCGCACGTAACTCCAGCAACGCACAGTTCAGCACGGGATGTGCATCTGCGACCACCACGGTCAACCCGCTGCCAGCGGCATCGATCAGCGGCACCACGGCCGTGTGCCTGAACGGCACGGCACCGGATGTGACCTTCACCGGTGCTGATGGAACGGCACCGTACACGTTCACTTACACGATCAACGGCGGATCGGAACAGACGGTGACGACGACCAGCGGCAGCAGCGTCACAGTGGCACAGGCCACCGACACCGCAGGCTCGTACGTGTACTCACTCGTGAGCGTGGAGGATGACAACGGTTGCTCGCAGGCACAGACGGGATCCGCGACCATCACGGTCAACCCGCTGCCAGCGGCATCGATCAGCGGCACCACGGCCGTGTGCCTGAACGGCACGGCACCGGATGTGACCTTCACCGGTGCTGATGGAACGGCACCGTACACGTTCACTTACACGATCAACGGCGGATCGGAACAGACGGTGACGACGACCAGCGGCAGCAGCGTCACAGTGGCACAGGCCACCGACACCGCAGGCTCGTACGTGTACTCACTCGTGAGCGTGGAGGATGACAACGGTTGCTCGCAGGCACAGACGGGATCCGCGACCATCACGGTACGTCAGGAGATCATGGGGTACATGTCTGGCACGACGGAGGTGTGTGAGAACAGCCCGGCTCCATCGGTGCTCTTCACCGGCGAGGGAGGCACGGCACCCTACACCTTCACCTATGCCGTCAACGGTGGCACCCCGACAATGGTGACAACGGTGACGGGCGACACCGTGTCGGTGACACAGCCGACAGATGTGGCGAACGAATTCGACTGGTTCCTGATGGAGGTGGAGGATGCCAACGGTTGCACAAAGGATCTCACAGCCAACAATATTGTGGTGCTCATGACCATTGATTCGACAACGGTCGGCGGGGTGGTATCATCGGGCCAGACCCTCTGCAGCGGCTCCGAGCCGGACGATCTGACTGTGAGCGGCCATGTGGGTGATGTGGTGAAGTGGCAGCGTTCGCTCAATGCGGGCTTCACGGCACCCACGGACATTGCGGAAACGACAACCACGCTGGCAGGCGCCATCATCGGTCCGCTCACGTCGACGACGTGGCTCCGCGCCGTGGTGAAGAGCGGCACATGCAGCGAGGAATACTCGGATGCTGTGCAGATCTCCATCCAGAGCTGCGCATTGACCGGCACCATCCGGTACCTGAACACCCAGCAGACACCGCTGAGTGGCATCACAGTGCAGTTGTACAACGGCCCGGCGGCGGTCGGTCTGCCGCTGACGACCACGAACACCACCGGACAGGGGGCCTACACCTTCCCAGGCGTGGCCTCGGGGACGTACACGATCCGCCTGGTATCGGCGGGTGGTGGCAACTGGCAGACGTGGAACGGCGTGAACTCTGCGGACTACCTTGCCGTGCTGCGTCACGCCGGTTCGGGGCCCTTCCTGGCATCATCGCCGACCATCATCCGCATGGTGGCGGATGTGAAGAGCCCCACCTGGCCGGGAAGCTCTCCGACCATCACCGCAGTGGATGCCAACGCACTGCGCACCGCCTATCTCGGGAACACCTCGGCCGGTTTCGATGTGGCACGATGGATCTTCACACGTGGCAATGTGCCCGGCGTGATGGGATCGCTTGCGACGCCGGCAACTTATTTCACTGACTTCGTTTTCAATGTGACTGGTGCGACCATGACGAACGACTTCTTCGCACTCTGTGCCGGTGACGTGAACGGATCGTGCATTCCGCCATCGGGCAATAAAAAGGCGGCGGCGAATCCGTATGTGGTGCTGGACCTCATGGGCAGGGAACAGATCCCGGCAGCCGGCGAAGTGGAGATCCCGCTGCGTACTCGCGATGCGGCAACCATCGGAGCAGTGACACTGCTCTTCCGCCAGAGCGATGCACTGGTGGTGACCGGCGCGCGGATGGCAGACGGAACGCCTGCCGAGGTGCTGAGCCGCGACGGAGTGACGGCGGTGTACTGGTCCACACTCAATGCCTTGCGCGTGTCGGCCGACGAACCGGTGCTGTACCTGACGGTGCAGGCAGGTCCGGCCTACAACGGTCGCGA
>CAYUYM010000129.1:0-10177 GCA_964449305.1 uncultured Chromatiales bacterium
TTGCCGTTGTTCAGGGTCTCCGCAGCTAGTGTCAGATACACGGGGCCGTGGGGGCTTCCGGCATCGAGGTCCATCCGTGCCTCTTCAACACCCCGGAGGTTCGTGATCACCACGGTTGCCGGTCGAGGAACAGATGCCGAGATCTCCAGCACTGCGTGTGAGCTGATCACTGTCGGAAACACGCTCATGGCGAGGGGGCTACACTCAGGGACCATTCCATCGTCCACACCGACAACAAAATTGCTGTGCTTCAGCAGTGTGCCATTGGCGCCTGCGATGTAGGCCACCTTGGTCTGATTCGGGGGAAACGTGACAGCATTGAGGTTCTCTCCGGAGGGATGATGCTCCACCTGCCAATGTTCGCCACGATCTGCCGTGGTGAGAATGGCCCCCTGGTCGCCAACAATCACGCCGGTGTCACTGCACATGGGAAACACCACGTCGTTCAACTTCGCGGTCGTCCCGGAAGGGACCAGGGTCCACGCCAAGCCTGCATCTGTGGTCTTCAGTATGGTGCCGTTTTCCCCCACCGCAAACCAATCAGTCCGCGAAAGAGCCGTGATTCCGTACAGCGCCGCCGAGGTTGGAACACGCAACGGGTACCATGTCGCCCCGGCGTCGCTCGTTCCCACACCGCTGTAGGGCGGTGACACCTCGATGCTCTGTGATCCCATGATGAGACCGGTGCTGTCGTCATGGAAATGGATGCACCGCATGATGAACAGCTCACCACTGAGCAGCTTCCTCATGGTCCACTGTGGCCCCTCGCACTTCCATACCTCATTGATCCGGATGCTGGCCTTGGTGGAAAAGAAGAGATATCCCGTGGAAGGACTGACCGGGAAATGCGCCCTGCATTCCGACACATTCCATTGATTCAACTGCTGAGACCATGCCCGCAGCCGGGCGATCTGCTCGCCTGGGACACTCCCATCGCGCGAGGTGAGCACCACGCCCACGGTCTTGTTGTCGACCAGATCGTCCTCCGTGCCGGTGATCACAATATCCCTGCCGAAGCCACGTGCATGCACAGATTGAAACCCCGTCACCCGTGCCGATCCGGGCTGCGCGTGTGTCCATGTCACACCACCATCCGTTGTGAGCAACAGATCCTTCATTGCGCCTGCAACATACCCCTCCCTGTCATTTTCCGGGAAAGTCACCGCAATCAGATTCCTGGGTGACGTGGAATTCAAGGCCACCCATTGGGCAGGAATGGTCGCCGGAAGCAGGAACACCAGAACGTGGATGCACGCGCTGAGCATGAATGTGCGATGGTGAGACATGGCAGGTTCTCCGATTTGGTGTGCTGTCCGATTCGAGGAAAGATAATGCAATTGCGGATGGATTATCCCTGCCTCCTTCACTCTTCACTCCCCCCCCACACACGCCCCGCAATTCCATCTTTCACCGGCAGATCGTACATTGCGTTTCCTTCACTTCACCCACCCTGATCGGACTGCCCCATGAAGCGTTTGGCTCTTTTCCCGGTTCTGATGCTCACCACCCTTCTCATCCAGACCGGCTGCAGGAACACCACCACGGCTCCGGAGGATCTCGATCCTCCGAAGATCGCCTTCGTCAAGCCCCTGTCGGAGGATGCCTTCGGAACAGGCACCATGGCTGTCGACATGACCATCGCCGACAATGTGGCCGTCAAGCAGGTGGACCTCTACATCGACAATGGGGCCACACCGGTTGCGACTCTCACGGCCGCCCCATGGACGGTGGACATCTCCCTGGCCGCCTTCAGCGACACGCTGCACCTGCTCACCGCCAAGGCGGTGGATGCCGCTGGCAACCGTGGCGTTGCGTCCGTGGCCTTCTGGAAAGGCGAGCGCAGGAATGATGAGTTCCGACGCATGCCCCTCGTGGAAATCCTCACCTCGGCCAACTGCACCAACTGCCCCGGCGCCAACGAGCAGTTCAAGGAGAAGCTCATCGAACTCGGCATCAAGGACCGCGTGTCGGTCATCAAATACCACACCTGGTGGCCCCGCAAGACGGACTCCCTCTACAAGCTCACCCAGGCGCTCGTCCGCCCACGCACGTACTGGCTCTTCGCGCCCATGACCGACGATCAGTTCACATCCCCCATCGCTTGGGTCGATGGCAGCATGATGGCCAACAAGGGCGGCGACTGGGCCGTGAAATCCAACAGCGACATCTTTCAGCGCGCCGAGGCTCGCATCGACATCACGCAGCGTGCCCTCCTGAATGGCGACATCGAGCTCACGATCAAGGTCAAGGGCCTCTCCGCCTCCAAGTACAACGATCTCCGCCTTCACACGGTCGTCACCGAAAGCCTCATCAACTACAACGACGGCAACTCGGAGTGGGAGCACAATGATGTGATGAAGCTCATGATCCCGGACTCCGAGGGATCCCCCGTGACCATCACCGACGGTTCGGAGACCACGTTCACCCGCACCTTCACCATCGGTACCGGCTGGGTGCGCGCCAACCTCAAGGCGGTCGTCTTCCTCCAGGCCAACAGTGCCAAGACGGTGCTCCAGTCCGCCTCCGTGGCCATCAACTGATCCCTGCCGTCTGATCCCATGCTCCGGCTGTGACACGTCACCGGCGTTTTACAGCAATCCCATCTTCGCCTTTCTCCACACGCTTCCTTGCCCCGCTGTGCTGCTTCGAGCCATGCAGGGTGCCGGAATGGACGCCTCCCCGCGCCCGCACGGAACGTTTCTCCCACACCCCGGCGGACACGCGGCGCGAACACTCCTCCTCCCATGCGGCACTGAACAACCGTCGGGGCGCCTCACCGCTCGATCAATGTTGCTCCCAGCGCCCAGGCCGCGATGGCCACGGTGTGCGCCACATTGAGGCTGTCCACGCCGCGATGCATGGGGATGGACCACTGCTCGGTGCATGTGTCGAGCGCCTCAGCGGTGAGTCCGTGCCCCTCGCTGCCGAACAGCACGCAGGTGACGCCTCCGCCGACGGAGGGGACGAGCCTGCTGCCACCGCGCGGCGTGGTGCCGATGATCCTCCATCCCCCGCTCTCACGCCGCTCGCGCAGCCAGGCAACCAGACGCGGCACACGGATGATGGGCAGATCGAAGATGGTCCCCATCGAGACGCGCACGCTGCGGCGCAGCCAGGGGTTGGTGGAATCCTCCCCCACGACGAGGGCCGACACACCGAGCCCCGCGCAGGAGCGCGAGATCATGCCCATGTTCTCCGCATCGGCGATGCCTTCCAGGGCCACCACCAGGCCTCCGTCGGGCACGGCGGGCTGCGTCTCCGGGATGCGCCCGATGGCCATCACACTCTTGTGCATCGTGAAGCCGGTGATCGTCTCGAGCAGTTCCGGGGGACCAAGAAACACGTCCACCTCCCCGCCCGGGCGCCCGAGGATGTCCGCCTTCAGCGTGTCCCACCATTCCGGTGTCAGGAGAAACGACACGATGCCGACATCCGAGGCGAGGAGACGGCGCACCACCTTCTCACTCTCAGCCACAAAGCATCCGCGGGACCAGTGGTGCGTGTTCTCGCGCAGCGACGTGTACATCTCCAGCGCGGGATCGTGGAGCGATGCGATCGGGACGAGGCGCGCATCCATCACAGCACCCCGCGAAGGAGGAAAAGGAGCGCCCCGACGATGCCGCCGATCACCGCACCGTTGACGCGGATGTACTGCAGGTCCGCACCAACGCGCGACTCGATGAGGCGGACGAGGTCGCGGTCGTCAAGGGCGTCGAGATTGTCACGCACGATGCGGCCGATCTCCCCGTGATTCGCATCGAGGAAGTCGAGCACGCGGTCCTTTATCCAGCGTTCGGCTTCTGCCGCCCTGCCGGTGTCCGCCTGCATGGACGGGAGCATGGCATCGATGATCGCATCCACCCGACCGATGATGAGGGATGCATCGGCATCGAGATCCGCAACCATCCACGCAACCACATCCGTGCCCGCCTGCCGCAGCCAGGCGTCGAAGGCCTCGGAGTTCAGCGCGGCGAGGATGCGCTGGCTCACTGCTGAGCGCGCCTCGGCGTCCCCATCCAGGCGGGCGAGCATGGACAGCGCCCACGCATCCACCACCGGGCGGAAGGGATGCTCCGGATCGGCGAGGATCTCGTCCGCCTGCTGCCCGACGGTGGCGCAGAGGGAGGTCGCGAGGTCGTCGTAGGACAGCGTGCCCGTGCGCTCCGCCAGCCAGCGGCCGATGCGCCGCATGGGGGTGGCCGCATACGCATACGCCGCATCGTGCAGCTTCGCCGCCAGCAGGGCGTGCAGCTCGGCGGAGGCGAGCCATCCGGGGGCGGAACGCAGCACCCCGTCGAGGAGTGTCTGCATCCAGCGGTGCTCCACGGCGAAGCGCCCCACACGCTCCACGGCCCGCATCAGATCGTCGGGGGTGAGCAGGCCGGCGGCGCGGGATCGCAGAAGGTGGACAAGCTCGTCCGTGTCCACGGCCCGCAGGCTCCCCCGCAGGAGCGACCGGAGGAGATCCCGCACAGCACGGCGGTTGGACGGCGTGGTGAGCCAGGCTGCGACGATCGGTGCGATGTGCACCTGTTCCACGCGGACGCGGAGGGATTCCTTGCGGAGCCAGGAATTCTGCACCGTCTCCACTATGCCGTCGGTGAGGCGGCGCCGGTGACGCGGGATGATGGCGGTGTGCGGGATGGGGATGCCGAACGGGTGGCGGAACAACGCCACCACGGCGAACCAGTCGGCGAGGCCGCCGATCATCGCAGCCTCGGCAAAGGCATGGAGCAGCGCGCCGATGAAGGAGTCGCGGAACGGCAGGGTGGCAGCAAAGAGCACTGCAGCGGCTGCCAGCGAGGCGGGAGCAAGTATCCGGGCGGGCCGTTTCATCGGTGGTTGGTTGGTGGTTGGTGAATGGTGAACGGTGAACGGGGGAAACGTCATTTCCCTGTTTCACGCGCATCCTTCCCGTCCCTTCAACTCCTCAACTCTTGAACTCTTCAACTCTTCAACTCAGCCATTCCCTACAGCACCCTCAGTTTCGCGAATTTGAGGATGAGTGTCTTCTTGCCGACAGATTCAAACACGACCACCACGCGCGCGGCATCGCCGCTGCCCTCGATGGCGAGCACCGATCCGCGGCCAAAGGTTTCGTGCATCACCTTCGTGCCCTTGCGGATGTCGGGTTCGATCTGCGAGTAGGAGAAATCGGACTCCTGCGAATGTTCGCTGCGGGATGGCGGGCGCTTGGGGGGCGTGTTCCAGGAGAAGCTTGTCTGCGCCTTGGGCGCCGACCTGCGCGTCTCCACCGACGAGCGTTTCACGGCAGCCTCACGCAGCACCACGCTGTCGTCGAGCTCGAGGAGGAAGCGTGACGGAAGCTGCTCCATGCGCTCGCCCCACACGAGGCGCGTGCGCGCATGGCTGATGCACAGGGTGTCCATCGCGCGTGTCATGCCCACATAGCAGAGGCGGCGTTCCTCCTCCACCTCGTCCCGTTGCACGGACATGGACGAGGGGAAGAGTCCCTCCTCCATGCCGGCGAGGAACACGACGGGGAACTCGAGGCCCTTGGCCGCATGGAGGGTCATGAGCGTCACGGCATTGCGTTCACTGTCCATCGTGTCGATGTCGGCGATGAGGGAGGCCTCGGTGAGGAAGCTCTCGAGGCTGTTCTGCCCGTCGTCGTTGCGGTAGTCCACCATGGCGGAGAGGAGTTCCTGGATGTTCTCGAGCCGCGCCATGGAATCTGCGGAGCCGTCGAGCTTGTAGGTCTCCACCACGCCGAGCTCGTCGGTGAGGGACGCGGCGAGCTCGCCGGCGGACATGTGGTCGCGCATGGCGGTGTATTTGCGGACGAGGGCGGTGAAGGTGCCGATCTTGGCCACAGTGGCCGCGCCGATGGAGGCGATGTCGGCGGCCTGTTCCGCCGCCTGGTAGAACGAGATGCCGTGGTCCTGGGCGTGGGCGCGGATGCGCCCGACAGTGGTGGCACCGATGCCGCGCTGCGGGAAGTTGATGACGCGGGCAGCGGCCTCGTCGTCGCTCGGGTTGATGCAAAGCCGCAGGTAGGCGAGCAGGTCCTTGACCTCCTTGCGCTTGTAGAACGCGAGGCCGCCCACGATCACGTAGGGGATGCCCATCCGCCGCAGCCCATCCTCGATGGCACGGGACTGCGCATTGGTGCGGTAGAGCACGGCGAAGTCCTTGAGCTGGAGCTTCTTTCTGCGGCCGATCTCCTGCATGGTGCGGATGATCTTCTTCGCCTCGTCCTGCTCATCGGTGCATTCCATCACGATGACGGGATCGCCTGCGCCGTTCTCCGTCCAGAGCGTCTTCGGAATCTGCTTCTCATTGCGCTTGATGACGGAGTCGGCGGCGGTGAGGATGCGCCGGGTGGAGCGGTAGTTCTGTTCGAGGCGGAAGGTCTGCACGCCCGTGAAATGCTGCTCGAAGTCGAGGATGTTCGTGATGTCGGCGCCGCGGAAGGCGTAGATGCTTTGTGCATCGTCGCCCACGACGCAGATGTTCTGGTGGGCGGCGGCGAGGCGGCGGACGATCTGGTACTGGGCGCGGTTCGTGTCCTGATACTCATCGATGAGGATGTACCGGAACTGCTGCTGATAGTGGGCGAGTGTGTCGGGATGCTCGTCGAAGAGGCGGATGGGATGGAGGAGCAGATCGTCGAAGTCCATGGCGTTGGCCGCGGTGAGGCGTTTCTGGTACTCCTCAAACACGTGCGACACCTTTTCATCAAAGATGTCGACGGCGGTGTTGGCGAGGTCGGCCGGCGTTTTCATGCGGTTCTTCGCATGGCTGATGCGGGCATGGACAGCGGAGGGCTGCACCTGCTGGATGCTGGTGCGGGAATCCTGGAGGATGGTTTTAATGAGGGCGTTGGCATCCTCGGTGTCGTAGATTGTGAAGTTCCGCTGGAAGCCGAGCTTCTCCGCCTCGCGCCGGAGGAGCCGGGCGAACATGGCGTGGAAGGTGCCCATCCAGATGTGCCGCGCATCGCCATTGACCACCACCTGCTCGATGCGTTCACGCATCTCGCGCGCGGCCTTGTTGGTGAAGGTGAGCGCGAGGATGTTGAACGGAGGCACGCCCACATGGAGAAGGTGGGCGATGCGGTAGGTGAGGACGCGCGTCTTGCCGCTGCCGGCGCCGGCGATGATCATCACCGGGCCGTCGAGTGCCTCCACCGCCTGACGCTGGACGGGATTGAGTTCCTTCAGGAATTTCGGCATGTCACCCCTTGTGCTCGGGCCGCATGGTCGGGAAGAGGATGACGTCGCGGATGGATTCCGCGCCCGTCAGGAGGATGGTGAGGCGGTCGATGCCGATGCCCAGCCCGGCGGTCGGTGGCATGCCGTATTCGAGCGTCTCGAGGTAATCCTCGTCCACACTCATCGCCTCGTCGTCGCCACGGGCGCGCAGTGCAGCCTGTTCCATGAAGCGTTCACGCTGGTCGATGGGGTCGTTGAGTTCGGAGAAGGCGTTGGCGAGCTCTGTGCCATTGACAAAGAGCTCGAAGCGTTCCACGAGTCCCTTCTTGTCCCGATGCTTTTTTGCGAGCGGGGAGATCTCGATGGGGTAGTCCGTGATGAACGTGGGCTGGACAAGATGCTCCTGAACGAATGCGGAGAAGATCTCGTCGATGATCTTTCCCGGTCCGATCTTCGGATCGAGCGGGAGGTTGAGGTGCGCCGCGGCGGCACGCAGTCCCGCTTCATCGAGCCCCTCGAGGTTCTCACCGGTGTGGTTGCGGATGGCCTCGAACATGGGGATCCGGGCGAAGGGCCTGCCGAAGTCGATCTCCACGCCGCCGACGAGGGCCGTGTCGCCGCCGTTCACCGCGCG
The DNA here is from genome assembly GCA_964449305.1 of uncultured Chromatiales bacterium. Classification (GTDB taxonomy): domain Bacteria; phylum Bacteroidota; class Ignavibacteria; order SZUA-365; family CAYQST01; genus CAYUYM01. The sequence continues at coordinate 7,810 of CAYUYM010000129.1, forward strand.
GTTCACGGTGCGGAGCATCTCCTCCACAAGCTGCATCATCCAGCGGTAGTCCTTGAACGCCACGTAGAGTTCGAGCATGGTGAACTCGGGATTGTGGCTGCGATCCATGCCCTCGTTGCGGAAGTCCTTGCTGATCTCATACACGCCATGGAAGCCGCCCACGATGAGACGCTTGAGATAGAGTTCGTCGGCGATGCGCAGGTAGAGCCTGATGTCGAGCGCATTGTGGTGGGTCACGAACGGGCGGGCAGCCGCGCCGCCGTAGAGCGGCTGGAGCACGGGCGTCTCCACCTCGAGGTAGCCCCGGTCATCCAGGAAGGTCCGGATGGAGCGCACGATGGCGGAACGTTTCACGAACACGTTCTTGACGTCGGGGTTGAGGATGAGGTCGAGCGCCCGCTTGCGATAGCGCAGTTCCTTGTCCGTGAACTGATCAAAGACGACGCGGTTCCCCTCCTCATCGGTCTTTTCCTTGGGTGCGGGCAGCGGGCGCAGGGACTTGGCGAGCAGTTCCATCGACTGCACATGGACAGAGATTTCCCCCATGCGTGTGCGGAACACGAAGCCCGTGACACCGATGATGTCGCCCATGTCGAGCAGCTTCAGCGTGTCGTAGGCGGCCTCGCCGATGTCATCCCGCTTCAGATAAACCTGGATTCTTCCGGTATGATCCTGGATGTGGGCGAAGGTGGCCTTGCCCATGCGTCGCAGGCTCATGATGCGGCCGGCGATGGACACGATGCGTTGTTCATCCTCGTCCGTGAAGGAGGCCAGAATGTCCGACGCATCCGCGGTTGTGGCGAACTCGTAGCCGAACGGCGCAACGCCGCGGTTGAGCAGTTCGTCGTACTCCTCCCGCCTGCGATGCATCAGATCATTGAGCTCTTCTTGGTATTCCGACATGCGTTATTCCTTGGTCAAATGATGATTCATCAACGGACAGACCGGAAAATTACGCAGGATGGGAGTGAATCGCAAAAGGAGGGACCGGGGGATGGGGCGGAGTTCATAAGTTCAAACGTTGAAGAGTTCAAGAGTTGGACGCGGAACGAGGGGGCCATGATATCAGATGGGCTGCGTGGTGAGGGGTGAGTCCTTCCGTCATTCCCGCACTTCGACAGGCTCAGTGCAGGCGCGGGAATCCACGCCATGGCTCCGAAAGCCGGACATGGATGCCCGCCTCCGCGGGCATGACAACGGAGGGGCTACGGGGCGAGGGGCGGCTGGGCGAGTCCCTCCGAAGCAAACACTGATAGCCCTGACAACCCTTCAACTGCCGTCCATGGATGCCCGCCTGCGCCGGCATGACGACGGAGGGGCACACCTGCGTCCAAACTCTTGAACTCTTCAACTCTTGAACGTCAGTCCAACCTGACGCTCCGTCCCTCACCTGCTGTCGCCCAAGGCCTCATTCATAATGCGTCCACATGCGGAGCACCTTGACCACATGTTCCCCGGGATACAGCTGGTAGACAAGCCGGTGTTGCAACGAAATCCTGCGGGAGAACGCACCATCAAGATCACCGATGAGTTTCTCAAACCGGGGGGGAAACTGCATTGGATCGACGCGAAGAATGTCCAGCAACGCCTCGACCTTCTCCCGCAGTCCGGCGGCGGCGATCGTCTGCGCGTCCTTCTGCGCCAGCCTGGTGAACACCAGGTGCCAGGTCACCACGGCAACCCGGTGTCACATGCGTCCAGCGGTGCGGCCATGCCTTCGCGGATGGACTCCCGCATACCCGGCACGGAAAGCAGATACAGGGTTTCCTGGATGGCAAGCCAGTCGTCCTCCGAAATCAGGATGGCGTTCGCGCGCTTGCCCGTGATCTGTATGGGTTCGGAACAGCTGGCAGCCTCATCGATGAGTTTGTACAAATCAGCGCGGGCTTTTGTCACGGCAATGGTTTTCATGGCATCTCCTTGCTCAAAACGTACGCAATTGCAGACGTTTTGTCAAATGGTGGCTGAGGGCGGCGAAGTGACGGAGTTCAAGAGTTGGACGCGGAACGTGCGTGCCATGGCACGGTATGCCCGCGGAGCAAGTGAAGAGATACGAGTGAAAAGTTTAGCAGCGCTGCCTCGGGAGGAACGGCTGCGCGAGCCCCTCCGTCATTCCCGCACTTCGACAGGCTCAATGCAGGCGCGGGAATCCACGCCATGGCTCCGAAGGCCGGACATGGATGCCCGCCTGCGCGGGCATGACAACGGAGGGGCTGCGGGGTGGCGCAGTTGAAGAGTTCCAGGGTTGGACGCGGAACGAGCGTGTCATGGCCTCGTCATTTCCGGAGTTCAGCCCGACCTGCGGCAGTCCATACCGACCTACGGAAAATGGGGTCCAAAACAAACGAGAGCGAGCGACGGCGCATGT
>CAYUYM010000130.1:0-9628 GCA_964449305.1 uncultured Chromatiales bacterium
CGTGGTGATGCCCGCGGCTCGAGGGGTTGCCGAAAATGTCGTTGAGGTATGGCACCATCGCATCACGGACGCGCGGATCCAGGGGCGTGGTGGCGAGATGGTCCAGGTAGATGTGTTTCATTGGTGGAACTGTCGGGAATTCGTACATTTGTGGATGATGACAACGATCACACCGCTCAACCTTGCTGTCCTGGTCTCCGGAAGGGGGTCCAATTGCCGCGCCATCCATCATGCGATCGAGCGGGGAACGCTGGCAGCCCGAATCCGTTGCATCCTGGTCAGCAACGATACGTCCCCCATCATCACATTTGCAAACGACCATGACATTCCCACCGGTCGCGTGCCGGCAGAGCCGGCGGACTTCCTCGCCACCCTGGCCCTGCATGGAGTGGACATGATCGCGCTGGCCGGCTACCTGAAGCTCATCCCTGCGGACGTGGTCCGCGCCTTTCGCAACAGGATCGTGAACATCCATCCCGCCCTCCTTCCCGCCTTCGGGGGGAAGGGAATGTACGGGCACCACGTCCATGAGGCCGTGCTGGCGGCTGGCGCCGCCACATCCGGGGCGACGGTGCACATCGTCGACGAGGAGTATGACCGGGGACCCATCGTGATGCAGCGTGAGGTGCCCGTGGAGGCGGGCGACACACCCGACACACTCGCGGCCCGGGTCCTGGCGGTGGAGCATGTCATCTATGCCGAAGCGCTTCAACTGTTCGCCGAGCACCGCGTCACTTTTCCACCACCTCATAATCCCGAAGCCCGCCCATGAACCACCGCGCCCTCCTGAGTGTCCATGACAAGACCGGCATCACGGAATTCGCCGCCGCCCTTGTCGATCTTGGATTTGAACTGCTGTCCACGGGCGGCACCCACGCCGCGATCTCCGCCGCAGGCATTCCCGTGCTTGCCGTCGAGTCCGTCACCGGCTTCCCGGAGATGCTCGACGGGCGGGTGAAGACGCTGCATCCGTTGATCCACGGCGGCCTGCTCGCACGGCGCGATCTGCCCGCGCACATGGACCAGGTGCGCGACCACGGGATCGGGCTCATCGACCTGGTGGTGGTGAACCTCTACCCCTTCGAGCGCACAGTCGCCTCCGGCGCCGCCATGGAGGCCTGCATCGAGCAGATCGACATCGGCGGGCCGTCGATGCTGCGCTCCGCGGCAAAGAATCACCGGGATGTGACCGTGGTCTGCGACCCCGCGGATTACCCCCGTGTGCTGGAGGAACTCCAGCTCCACGGGGCCACGACGCCCGAGACGCGCTCCGCGCTTGCACAGAAGGTGTTCGCCACCACGGCGCGCTACGATGGCGCCATTGCGCGGCACCTCGCCGCGCAGGCCGGGGGGGATGCGGCGCTTCCCGACATGCTGGACATCCACGCCCCGCGTGCAATGGCGCTGCGCTATGGGGAGAACCCGCATCAGTCCGCCGCGCTGTACGGCGACTTCCCCGGCCTCTTCGAGCATCTCCACGGGAAGGAGCTCTCCTTCAACAACATCGTCGACATCCAGGCGGCTGTGAGCCTCATGGAGGAATTCCAGGAGCCGGCGGCCGTGATCATCAAACACACCAACCCCTGCGGATGTGCCATCGGGGCCGGCATCGAGGACGCCTACGCCCTGGCACTCACCACGGATCCGGCCTCCGCCTACGGGGGCATCATCGCGTTCAACCGGCCGGTGACCGCCGCGTTCGCAGAAACGCTCAACGCGATGTTCAGCGAGGTGCTCATCGCCCCCGGCTTCGCCCCGGAGGCCCTGGCCATCCTGCAGAAGAAGCGTGACCGGCGGCTTCTGGTGCAGAAAAAGAAGATGGCAGGCACGATCCGTCATGATATGAAAACGACAGCGAATGGTTATCTTTGTCAGTCTGTGGACGATCGGATCGAATCCCCTGACGAGTGGAAGGTCGTGACGTCCCGGATGCCGACGGAGGAGGAGCAACGCGCCCTCGCGTTCGCATGGCGGGTTGCCAAGCATGTCCGCTCGAATGCCATCGTCTATACCAGCGCCAATCGCACACTCGGCGTCGGTGCAGGCCAGATGTCGCGGGTGGATTCGTGCCGGGTGGCCGTCATGAAGGCGAAGCAGTCCGGCCTGGATCTTGCCGGCTCAGTGGTCGCCTCGGATGCCTACTTCCCCTTCGCGGACGGGCTTCTCGAGGCCGTCTCCGCCGGAGCCACGGCGGTGATCCAGCCGGGAGGTTCGGTGCGGGATGCCGAGGTGATCGACGCCGCCAACGAGAACAACCTGGCGATGGTCTTCACCGGAGTCCGTCATTTCAAACACTGATCACAAGACAGCAGTACCATGGGTTTATTCAGTTTCTTTGCCAACGACATCGCCATCGACCTCGGCACCGCCAACACCCTGATCTGGATCAAGGGCAAGGGGGTTGTCCTTTCTGAACCATCCATCGTGGCCTTCGACAGGAACACGAAGAAAATCATCGCGATCGGCAACGAGGCCCGCGAAATGCAGGGCAAGACGCATCGTGACCTGCAGGTCATCCGCCCGATGCGGGACGGGGTGATCGCGGATTTCGAGATCGCCGAGGGCATGCTGCGAGCCATCATCAAGAAGGCGATGAACAGCTGGATGCCGAGCCGCAGGATCGTCATCTCCGTGCCGAGCGGCATCACCGAGGTGGAGAAGCGCGCCGTGCGCGACAGCGCCGAGCATGCCGGGGCGAAGGAGGTGTACCTGGTGGCCGAACCCATGGCCGCAGCCATCGGCATCGGTCTCGATGTGGATGCACCCATCGGCGACATGATCATCGACATCGGCGGCGGAACGACGGAGATCGCCGTGATCGCACTCTCGGGCATCGTCCAGGAGGAGTCCATCCGCATCGCCGGCGACGAGCTGAACAACGCCATCATGACGCATTTCAAGCGCAGCCACAACCTCCTCATCGGTGAGCGTACCGCGGAGATCATCAAGTGCGAGGTCGGCTCAGCCGTCCCGCTGAAGCAGGAGCTCGTGGTGCGCGTCAAGGGACGTGATCTCATCGGCGGTCTGCCGACCATCGTCGAGGCATCGTCGGTGGAGATCCGCGAGGCACTCGCGGAGCCCATCGCCATCATCGTGGAGGCGGTGAAATCCACGCTCGAGCGCACGCCGCCCGAGCTGGCGGCCGACATCCTGGACCGCGGCATCATGTTGACCGGCGGCGGTGCACTGCTCAAGGGCCTCGATGCGCGCATCCGGCAGGCGACGAACCTCCCGGTGCACGTGGCCGATGATCCGCTGACCGCCGTGGTCCGCGGTGCAGGGGCCATCATGGAGAACCTGCACCATTACAACAAGGTCATTCTGAAAGGCAAGAAATACTAGCCTCCTGACACAGGGGCTTGTCGTCGGACCGTCATGCGTCAACTGTACAGACTCTTCGGGCTCTTCCGTGAGTACATCATTCTCGCCCTGCTGAGCTCGGTGAGCATCATCCTTGTGGTGCAGAACGACAGCACACCCGTGCAGGTGCTGCGCAGCGTCGCCATCACCGTGTTCTCCGGCATCCAGTCCATCCCCGGCGCCATCGCCGGCATCGTCTCCCCGCAATCGCAGACCGACATGCTGCGCGACGTGAACATGCGGCTCATGGAGGAGGTGATGCAACTGCGCCACCTCCAGTTCGAGAACAAGGAACTCCGTTCCATGCTGGACTTCCGCGAGAAATTCGCCCATCCGCTTCTGCCGGCGGAGATCGTGGGCAAGGGGGGCAACCGTGTCATGAACACCATCACGCTCAACGTGGGCAGCGATGATTCCGTGGCCGTCCGCATGCCGGTGATCAACGAGCAGGGACTCGTGGGCAAGGTCATCGCCGTTTCGAGCCACTTCTGCGTTGTCCAGACCGCCCTGAGCCGGGAGTTTCGTGTGACCGCGAAGGTGGCGCGCACGCGCATCGACGGCATCATCGCCTCCGAGAACAACCAGACGCTGCTGATGCAGAACATCTGGAAGACCGCCGATGTGGCCCAGGGCGACACCGTGGTCACCTCAGAGTACTCCAACATCTTCCCTCCCAACATCCCCATCGGCACCATCTCCACCATCGGCGTCGGGCCGACGGGCCTGTTCTCCCGCGTCGATGTGACGCCGTTCACCGATTTCAACCGTCTGGAGCGCGTGTTCGTCATCCGCCACAACCCGGACCCGGAGAGGGCGGCCCTCGAGCACCAGGTGCTGACACAGGAGCAGATGCGATGAACCCCCTGGTCCTGAAAATCCTCCGCTACTCCGGGGCCCTGCTGGGGCTCGCCATCGTGCAGATGTCCTTCTCCGAACTCATCAGCATCCGCGGCATCCACCCGGACTTCCTCCTCATCGGTGTCATCTTCATCGCCCTCCGGGAGGGGCAGCTCTGGGCCACGGTCGCCGGCTTCGCCGCAGGCCTTGTGGTGGATCTCACGGTGGGTGAACTCGTCGGCATCTCCGCCCTCGCCAAGACGGTCGCCGGCTTCGCCGCAGGCTATTTCTTCGACGAGCAGCGCAGCACGGTCTTCCATCAGCAGTACCGCTTCATCGGCATCGTCGCGCTCGGAGGAGCGATTCACGGCCTCCTCTCCTACACGCTGTACATCCACCGCTTCGAGGCCGCCATCATCTCCGAACTCCTGGTGTTCACCATCGGAGCGACATTGTACACCATGGTGTTCGCGACGGCGATGGTGCTCATCGCCGCCAAGACCAGCACCCGCATCAAGGTGTCGTGATGGTCTCCACAAGTTCTCCTGATTCGGTCAATGCGCGGCGGCGTATGTGGGTCATCGGCGCCTTCATCGCCTCGGTGTTCGGCGTGCTGATCTTCCGTCTCGTGGCGCTCCAGTTCTTTGAGTACGACAACTTCCGCTCCCAGGCGACGCGCAATTCCGTGCGCAAGGTGGCACGCGAGCCGCTGCGCGGGCTGATCTATGACAGGAACATGAAGGCCCTCGTCGAGAACAACCCCTCGTACACGCTGACGATCATTCCCTACGAGTTCCGCGAGTCGGCGCTCCCGCTGTTGCAGTCGATGTTCGGACTCGATTCCAACATCGTCCGCTACCGGCTCTCACAGGAGCGGCCTGGATCCTTTGACCCGGTGAAGGTGGCGCACAACCTGACCTTCGACATGATCGCCCGCCTCGAGGAGAACCGCGAATCCCTCCCCGGCGTGGGGTACACGGTGGAGAACCAGCGGGACTACCGCATGCTCTCCTCCCTCGCGCATCTCCTGGGTTACACGCGCGAGATCTCGCCGGCGCTCCTGAAGAAACGCTCGGACTACTACCGGCCGGGCGACATTGTCGGGTTCAGTGGTGTGGAGGGTTACTACGAGGATGTGCTCCGCGGACAGAAGGGGTACATGTTCTACACCGTCGACTCACGCGGAAAGGTGGTGGAGAGCTTCGATCACGGACAGGCGGACCAGCCGGCCACGGAGGGGGCCGATCTTGTGCTGACGATCGACGATGATTTCCAGAGTTACTGCGAGGGACTGATGCGCAACCGTCAGGGGTCGCTTGTCGCCATCGATCCCACGAACGGCGAGGTTCTGGCCTTTGTCAGCAGCCCGTCCTACGACCTGCGCCAGCTCACGGGTAGGATCGACCCCGTCACCTGGCAGACCCTGATCGAGGACAAGGCCAAGCCGCTCTACAACCGTGCCTCCATGGCGGCGTATCCTCCAGGCTCCACATTCAAGATGATGCTTGCCGCCGCGGCGCTGCAGGAGGGCATCATCGACGAGCACACGACCATCAACTGCCCGGGATCCTTCACCCTTGTCGGTGTCACGTTCAAGTGCCATGGTGCGCACGGCAATGTGTCGGTGGAGCGGGCCATCGAGTATTCGTGCAACGTGTTCTTCTACAAGCTCATCTTCAAGCTCGGGTTCAATCTCTGGTCGCACTACGGCGAGCTGTTCCATTTCGGGAAGAAGACGGGCATTGACATCATCCAGGAGAACCCGGGAGTGCTGCCGAGCGAGAGCTACTACAACAGGCGCTACGGGAAGAACTGGAACAAGGGCTACCTCGTCTCACTGGGCATCGGACAGGGAGAGGTGAACACGACGCCGTTGCAGATGGCGGCCTACACGGCGACCATCGCGAACGGTGGGACGTACTTCCGCCCGCATGTGGTGCGGGCGATCATCGACCGCACGGCGGGCGGGGCGAAGGAGCAGCCCATTGAATCGGAGCGGCTTCCGATCAGCCCCGGCGTCTGGAGCATCATCCAGCAGGGCATGTACCGCGTGGTGAACGGCGGCGGCACGGGGTCGTCGGCGCGGCTGTCCGGCATCGCGCTCGCAGGCAAGACGGGCACGGCGCAGAACCCGCATGGGCGCGACCACGCCTGGTTCGTCGGGTATGCTCCGTACAGGGATCCGAGAATCGCCGTGGCGGTGATTGTGGAGAACGGGGGGTACGGAGGCGCGGCTGCTGCGCCTGTGGCCGCCGCCGCCATCGGGCGCTACCTGCGCGCTGAGGCACCTCCGGTCAACATCGATTCGCTCATGACCTCCCGGCACGGCCGCCGGAATGAACCCGACATCCGATCGCTGGCGGACTGATGCTCTCCCCCACCCCCACCGGAATCCTCCGGCGCATCGACTGGCTCATCCTGCTTCCGGCTCTGGCATTGATCACCATCGGCCTGCTCTCGATCTACAGCTCGACGCACACGTCCGCGGCCATCGTGAACTTCTACAAGCAGATCTTCTGGATCGTGCTCGGTCTGCTCTTCATCGTCCTCATCAACCTGACGCCCCCGCGGTTCTTCAATTACAGCGCACCGTTCATCTACGTCGTCTGCATCGGCCTGCTGGTGCTGGTGCTTCTGGTGGGAAAGAAGGTGAGCGGAAACGCCGGGTGGTTCGGCATCGGCAGCTTCGGGATACAGCCGGCGGAATTCGCCAAGCTCGGGACCGTGATCGGCCTGGCGCGTTTCCTGTCGGACCGCACCACCAGCCTGACCACATTCACCGACATTCTCAAGGCGATGGCGGTGGTGTTCGCCCCCTGGGTGCTCATCTTCCTGCAGCCGGATTTCGGCACGGGGCTCGTCTACTGGGCATGCTTCCTGACGATGATCTTCTGGGCGGGGGCGGAGATGGTGCTGCTGCTCATGCTTGCCTCACCGGTGATCGTCGCCATCGTGTCCATCATCAACCTCTGGGCCTTCCTCGTCGTCGCTCTCGCGATCACCGTCCTGTACTACGTCATCAAGAAGAACCTCGGCATCGCCCTGCTCTTCCTCACCGTGAACCTGTCGGTGGGCTATGCCGTGCAGTACCTGTACAGCCATCTGCCGGAATACCAGAAGGAGCGGGTGGCCGTGTTCCTCGATCCCAGCCGGGCGCCGCGTTCAGCGGGATACAACGTGATCCAGTCCAAGGTGGCCGTTGGTGCCGGCGGCCTCACCGGCAAGGGCTTTCTCCAGGGGTCGCAGACACAGCTCCGCTTCGTGCCTGAGCAGTGGACCGACTTCATCTTCTGCGTCCCGGCGGAGGAGTTCGGCTTCATGGGCGGGATCATGGTGATCATCCTCTACGCCATCATCCTCTTTCGCGGCCTCCGGCTGGCGCGGTACGCCGAGTTCCGCTTCTCCAGCATCCTCGCCATGGGGCTCATCACCATCCTCGGCTTCCACATCTTCGTCAATCTCGGCATGACGCTCGGCCTCACCCCGGTCATCGGCATCCCGCTTCCGCTCATGAGCTACGGCGGAAGCTTCTTCCTGACAAGCATGATCCTCGTCGGCATCCTTCTCCACATCCATGCCCATGAAGGGATCGAGAGTTGACCCACACCTGGTGCGGGCCACTCCCCTTCCCATCGCAGCCTTCAGACACCCGCCGTTTGGTAATCCCACCACATACCGCTACTTTTGTAGCTGGTAGTGAAAAAATGGTCGACTGCCATTTTCCCCAATGAAATCAATGCCTTTCCCCTCTCCCGGTCACACGGGACCATCCGGCCTGAAGCCCACATTTCTTGCATAACGGAGTACATTCATGCCTTCTGAATCAATGACACTGCAGGAGTTCACCAAGGACATTCCTGTCAGCAATGCACCTTCATCCAGAATTGAAACGGTCGGCCTCGTCGGTGGCGGCGTCATGGGACGCGGCATTGCCCAGACGCTCTCGAGCTACGGCCTCAACGTGGTCATCGTGGAACGCGATGACGAGCTTGCCCAGGCCTGCCTTGACGGCATGGCGGAGAACATGGACCGGGAGATCCAGCGCTGGGCGATGACGGCGTCGGAGAAGCGCGCGCTGCTCTCGCGCGTCCGCGTCTCGACCTCCATGGAGGAGATCGCCCACACGGATTTCGTGATGGAAGTGGTGGACGAGGATTTCGCCCTGAAGCAGCAGATTCTGGTCCAGCTCGACAAGATCTGTGATCCCGAGATCATCATCGCCTCGAACACGGCGACGATCAGCCTGACGAAGATCGCGAAGCCGGCCAAGCATCCGGAGCGCATCATCGGGCTGCACTTTGCGAACCCGGTGCCCAAGACCCCGCTGTGCGAGATCATCCGGGCATTCCAGACCTCGGACGACACGTTCAGAAAGACGCGCGAGCTCATCCAGCACATCGGCAAGACGCCGGTGGAGGTGTACGAGTACCCGGGCTTCCTCACCTCGCGCATCATCATCCCGATGCTCAACGAGGCGATGTATGCCCTGATGGAGGGCGTGGCCTCGGCGGAGGACATCGACACGGCCATGCGCCTCGGCTTCAACTTCCCGATGGGTCCGCTCGAGCTGGCCGATTCCATCGGTCTCGACGAGCTCTATGCATGGATGGAATCGATGTTCCATGAGCTGGGCGAGGCGAAGTACCGCCCCTGCCCCCTGCTCCGCTACAAGGTGCGTGAGCGCAAGTTCGGCAAGAAAAGCGATGAGGGATTCTTCCGCTATGATCAGAGCGGTGTCCGCATCAAGGAAACGGAACCGGAACAGGACCAGAAGGAGGCGACAGCATGAACATCCTCGTTGTGAATTGCGGCAGTTCATCCATCAAATACCAGTTCGTTGAAGCGGAGACCGAACGCGTCCTCGCAAAGGGTCTTGTGGACCGCATCGGCATGAGCGGCGCCGTGCTGACGAACAAGCGCGCCGATGGCGACACCATCAAGATCACCGGTGACATCCTGGATCATGCGCTCGGAATCGAGTTTGTCCTTGCGGTGCTCATCAGCCGGAACCATGGTGTCATCAAGGACAAGTCCGAGATCCATGCCGTGGGTCATCGTGTGGCGCATGGCGGTGAGTGGTTCACGCACTCGGTGCTCGTCACCGACAACGAGCTCGAACTCCTGCGCGAGACCATCGAGCTGGCCCCGCTGCACAATCCGCACAACATCCGCGGCATCATGGCCTGCCGGCAGCATCTGCCGAACGTGCCGCAGGTGGCCGTGTTCGACACCGCCTTCCACCAGTCGATGGAACCCTACGCCTTCCTCTATGGCATCCCCTACGTGTTCTACCAGAAGTACAAGATCCGCCGCTACGGATTTCACGGCACCTCGCACTTCTTCGTGTCGAACCGCATGTCGGAGATGCTCGGCAAATCCGTGCAGGATCTCCGCATCGTCACCTGCCACCTCGGAAACGGCTGCAGCATGG
>CAYUYM010000131.1:0-9617 GCA_964449305.1 uncultured Chromatiales bacterium
GTCTGGGATCCGAGGTCACCGTGCTGCGCGATGGCCGTACCCAGGGGACCTTTGATGCCGCCGTGGCGGAGGCGTTGGCGGCGGCTCGTGCGCCGTCGGCAGCCGGTGTGCCTTCTCCCGGGTCTGATGTTCAGGAGTTGCTCACGCTCGAAGCTGTGGAACTTGCCGGCGTGCTGGAACCGCTGGATGCGGGTGTGCGTGCCGGCACCATTCTCGGGCTGGCAGGCGGTCCCCGATCCGGCGCCATCGAGCTGCTCGAAGCCCTGGGCGGGCTCCGTGGTCCAGTGGACGGCCATGTGCTTGTCCAAGGCAGGCTCGTGGCGATCGCCTCCGTGTCGGACGCCGTCACCGCGGGGTTGGTGCTCATTCCCCGGGGCTTTGGTGCACCAGGCATCGTTCCGGAGCTCACGGTGGATCGAAATGTGACGCTGTCTGTGATGCCGCGCCTGCTCTATCGTCAACTGCTGACTGACAGGCACGAGGCCCTCCTCGCACAGCGGGCGCTTCACGACCAGGGGATGATCGTGAGTGATCCACGCGTGCTTCCGGAAACGCTTGGGCCCCTGCAACGCAGGCACCTTCTGCTGGCGAAGGCCATGCTCACGAGACCGCGAGTACTTCTGCTGCACGAGCCTCTGCGCTGGCTGCACCAGGACGATCGTCAGCACCACGCCCGCAACCTCCGCACGCTGGCCGCCAGCCATGCGGTGGTGGTCGCCTCCGGAGATGCCACGGAACTCGCTGCTCTGTGTGACGAGGTGCTCATCCTGCATCACGGGCGCATCACGTCGGTGCTGCGGGGCGGAGAGGTGACGGCACAGGCCATCGACATGGCCCTGTGTCGGCGGTGAATGACATGGCAGAGGCCCGGTGGTCCGGGCCTCTGGCGTTCACAGGCGGGTGTGTCTCAGGCCTCGAATTCGATCAACACCTCATCCTTCGTCACCATCTTTCCCACGATGATGTTCACCACCTTGATGCGGCCATCGCGGGGTGAGGTGATCATGTTCTTCATCTTCATCGCCTCAAGGATGCAGAGGTTGTCGCCGCGCTTCACCTGCTGGCCGGCTCTGATGTAGATCTCACGGATGATGCCGGGGATCACGGCACGGAAGATGGTCGGGTCCGGAGCGAAGTATTTCCTGCGGTGGAGGAACTTCTTCGTGTATTGCGTCTGATATCGTGTGTCGTCGATGATCAGGTTGTTGAGGGGCTGGGGATCACTCATGGTGCATCAAAACGGCGGGATGCCGTGCTTTTTCTGGGGGCGTGCTTCCGTCTTGTGGGCCGAGATCTGGATGGCATGGATGAGGTAGTCCCGCGTTTCCTGTGGCTCGATCACTGCATCCACATGGCCGTTGGCCGCGGCGATGTAGGGGTTGGCGAACTTTTCGGTGTATTCCTGAACCTTGAGCTTGCGCATTGCGTCGGCATCCGGGGCATTGGCGATCTCGCTGCGGAAGATGATGTTGGCCGCGCCCTCCGGTCCCATCACCGCGATTTCGGCGCTGGGCCAGGCAAAGACGAAGTCCGCACCCAGGTGGCGCGAGCACATGGCGATGTAGCCGCCACCATAGGCCTTGCGCAGGATGACGGTGATCTTCGGCACGGTCGCCTCGCTGTACGAGTAAAGGATCTTGGCGCCGTGTCGGATGACGCCGGCATACTCCTGATCCACGCCCGGCAGATAGCCCGGAAGATCGACGAGTGTGACAAGGGGGATGTTGAAGGCGTCGCAGAAACGGATGAAGCGTGCCGCCTTGTCCGATGAATCCACGTCGAGCACACCGGCGAGGACGAGAGGCTGGTTGCCGATGATGCCGATGGTCTGCCCGTTGAGGCGGCCGAAGCCGATGACGATGTTGGCGGCCCATGACTCCTGGATCTCGAAGAACTCGGAGTCGTCGAAGGTGGCGCGTATCACATCACGGATGTCGTATGGCTGCGAGGGATCGGTGGGGATGACGGTCGCCAGGTCGGTGCCGGCCTTGGGCGGCCGCGGCGGGAAGGGCTCCGCGCGCTTGGCGTTGTTCCACGGAATGTAGGTGACGAGCTTCTTGATCTTGTCGAAACACTCCAGTTCGGTGCTGCTGAAGAAATGCGCGTTGCCGGTGATCTCCGTATGGACGCGTGCGCCCCCGAGATCCTCCATGGAGATCTCCTCGCCGAGCACGGTCTTGATCACCTCCGGACCGGTGATGAACATCTTGGAGATGTTGTCCACCACGAAGACGAAGTCCGTCAGAGCGGGGGAGTAGACCGCTCCGCCGGCGCAGGGGCCCAGGATGACGGAGATCTGCGGGATGACGCCGGACGCCAGGGTGTTGCGATAGAAGATCTCGCCGTAGCCGGCCAGGGAGTTCACGCCCTCCTGGATGCGGGCGCCGCCGCTGTCGTTGATGCCGATGAGTGGAATGCCCAGCTTCATGGAGTGATCCATGATCTTCGTGATCTTGCGCGCATGCATGAGGCCGAGCGAGCCGCCGGCCACGGTGAAGTCCTGCGCAAAGATGCACACCGGGTACCCGCTGATGGTGCCCGTGCCGGTGATCACACCATCGGCCGCGAGGGATTTCTTGCCCATGTCGAAATCCTCGCACTTGTGCTCCACGAAAAGATCGTATTCATGGAAGGAGCCGGGATCGAGGAGGGAGGTGATGCGGTCGCGGGCGGTCATCTTCCCCATGGCCACCTGCTTTTCGAGGGCCTTCTGGCCGCCTCCCGTCACCACCTTCTCCTTCCGGCGGAAGAGGTCCAGTATCTGTTGCTTGATTGACATGATGTGCTGCCTTTCTCGTGATTGTCGTGTGTGGGATGCACTGGTCCAATGAGGGAACGAGGCGCAAAAGTGGACCATTGTGACCCCCAAATGTAGCCATTTTCACAGAGGCAACCAACAGTACGAGAAAAAGTTCACGTATCGCGCGGGGCGTCTGTCGCGCGGTCCGCGCCCGTTCCGGTGCCTGTACTCAACCGGCGTGCGCTGTACCGATGAGGAGTCAGCCGCGGTGCCGCGCGGGCGATTGCAGGGCGCGCACACGGTCTGCATCATCGAGCACGCGCCAGGCTCCCTGCGCCAGATCGAGGCCGAGGATGCCCACCTGGACGCGCACGAGGCGCAGCGTGGGCAGGCCCACGGCTGCGGTCATGCGGCGCACCTGTCGGTTGCGCCCCTCGGTGAGCTCCAGCAGCAGCCACGTCGTCGGTATCGCCATCCTGCGCCGGATGGGCGGTATGCGCTCGGGCAGGGACGGTGGGGGATCGGGGATCCACACCCGGCATGGCGCAGTGCGACGCCCCGCGACAACCACCCCGGCCTCGAGAGCCTCGAGTGCCGCCATGGACGCTTCACCTTCCACCTGCACCAGATAGCGGCGCGCATGTCCGTGGCGCGGGTTGAGCAGCCGGTCCACAAGCGCCGCCTCGTCGGTCAACAGCAGAAGCCCCTCCGAATCCATGTCCAGCCGCCCCGCCGGGTAGACGCCGGGCGGAAATCCGAACTCCGCAAGTGTCCGTTGTCCCGGATGGTCGGGTGTGAACTGTGACAGGACTCCGTGGGGCTTGTTGAATGCGATGATCATGGTGTTTCAGCAGGGTGGCGTGTTTCACAGGAAACTATCGGTCTTCACCGAGGAATCCAAGGCAGGGGCGCCGACCTGCAGCAGCGTCATTCAGGAAAAGGATTTTCGCGGTGTAACTCCACGGTGGGAATTTTGATCTATCTTTTGATGTCTGAAATGGATACTTTCTCGCTTCTTCATTCACACGCTTCTCCATTCTGTTTCCTTCCGCCACCACCATCGGCATCCTCCATGTTCCTCATATCCCGCATCTCTCCCGTGTTCCTTCTCGTCGCCCTTGCAGCGTTGCCTGCCCCCGTTGCGCTTCGTGCACAGACTCCCATCCAGATGGAGATCCGCAGCCTCGATGCATCGGGCTTCCCGATCATCAGGATGAAGGTGAACTTCACACAGGAAAGGCAGACCTTCCGACGCATCACCGCCGACGACATCACCCTGCGCGAGAACCAGAACTTCGAATCCATCACGCTCGATTGTCCCAACAATCCTGTGGCGGTGGCGCTTGTGCTGGATCGCAGTCTCTCCATGGCCTTCAAACCCAACACGCAGATACCGGACATCCCGGACAGCGTGCGTTGGAAGAGCTGCAAGACGGCACTCAACATCTTCATCGACCAGCTCAACGCCATTGATGTCTGCACCTTCATCACCTTCAACCAGTCGGTGCGTGTGGACGTGCCGTTCACGAACAACAGGAAGAATCTCCATGACGCGGTGGCAGGCGTCAAGCTGGGATCCGGCACGGCGGCCTGGGCCGCGGGCCTGCGAGCGGTCAACCTCCTCTCCGCCAGGGCCGAACAGCGTGCCGTCGTCTTCCTCACCGATGGCGAGGACAACTGGAGCTGGCCCACGGAACTCGTCGATGTCATCAATGCCGCACGCACGGCGAACGTGCGCTTCTACACCATCGGCCTCGGCGAGGAGGCCGGACGCACCGCCCTCGATTCGCTCGCCACGCTGACGGGCGGACGCTTCTATTTCTCCGCCACAGGCTCGGATCTCACCGACATCTACTTCGAGATCGCCCAGAAGCTCGCGGCCGACTGCGACCTCTCCTACACCAGCACCGCCTTCTGCGCCGACAGCACCCGCCGCGACATTCACATCATGGTGACCAACGGCGCCTTCACCGCGGCCTGTGACACCTTCTACACGGCGCCCTACAGGCCGGAACGCGCCTTTGTCAGCATGCAGACGGACATCATCATCCGCAAGGATCTCTTCATCCGTGTGCCCGTCACTGTCGATCTCAGCAGCGGAATGTCGCCCTTCTCGTTCCAGGGCAGCTTCACCTATCCCACCAACCTCATGTCCTTCGTCGGCATCGGGACCACAAAGACGGTGCTCGACGGGGTGCCCGTGGACGTGAATGATGCCGATGGTCTCGTCTCGGTCCGCTTCACCATGGACACCCTGTCCGCCGAGCCGACGCTTCTCTTCGACATGATCTTTGAGCCGGTCGCCACACCGGTTGCCGACATCAAGGCGATCACCTGGACCACCTCCTCAGCCGCAGGGCAGTGCCCGCTGCTGCTCACCGTGGGGGGCGCGCAGGTGTACGCCGATGCCATCTGCGACCGCATCCTCGTGCGCAGGCCCGCCACGCTGCTCCGTGCCAACTGGCCGAATCCCTTCAACGAATCCACGACGCTGGCCTTCACCGTGCCGAGTGACAACCCGGTGACACATGTGGAGATCCGCATCGAGGATGGCTATGGCCGCTCCGTCGCAACGCCTGTCGCCGGGACGTACATGCAGGGTGACCACTCCGTCACCTGGAACACCGGCAGCCTGCCCACAGGAACATATCGCGCCATCCTCACCATGAACGGCTGCATGGAGACGATGCCTCTCGTCAAGGTGAAATGACGCGTGCAGCATCCGCCCACAACGCAGAACGAGCATCCCACGGGATGCTCGTTCTGCGTTGGACGCGGCCGGCGGGATCAGTTGCGCACGATCTCCAGTCCCACGGTGCGATTGTAGAAGCGGCCCTCGGGCAGCAGGTTGTCGTGGATGGGATGCAGCTCGCCCACGCCGGTGAAGGTGATGCGATCCGGGGGGATGATGGATGCGGCATGCTGGAGGACGCGGGAGTGCACAGCCTCCGCGCGCTTCTCCGAAAGCTTCTGGTTGTATTCCTCCGAGCCGATGATGTCCGTGTACCCGGTGATGGACACCGTCGCTCCCGCGGTGAGGCGCGGAAACACATGGTCACCGAGGATGCGCTCATTACGCTCACCCGGCTCGTACACGTCGAAGGGGAAGAGGATGAGGGAGATCTTTTCGCGCGTGATGCCGCCCGGGTCCGTCGTCACATTCTGCAGGCGCTCCCGCAGGAGTTTGCGCACGGCGATGTGCACTGGTCCCGCCTCCGCGTGATCGCCGGCGCTGTCGGTCACGGCGATGGTGCATGCCAGGTCGCCACTGCTCGCCACCACCTCATTGCGCAGGTTCCTCCAATTCCACGTCATCCGCTTCTCGAGGAACGCCCCCGAGCGCTCGTCGAAGGTCCTTCCCCCCTGCTGCACGTTCCACGCCCAGCGGGCGAGGCCCTCGGGCGCGGCATGCTCCATGGTGAACTGCACCGCCTCCGGTGTGATGGAGGTGAAACGGTTGACGAACATCACCGGCTTCATGATCTCCCAGGTGTCGGACGTCAGCTCCACACGCCGGTTCTCCGCCTGCCCGTCCACATCGTTGGAGCTGGAGGGGACGGCAGGGAGGGTGCCGACCACGATCGGCAGCCGTGCCTCCTCGATGCCCCACACGGTGCGCAGGTAGTTCTGCACAATGCGGGCCCGCGCCTCGGCAAGCGAGCGGTTCGCCTTCTCCTCGCCGATGGTGTTGATGTGCCCGGAGATGGTGAGCGTGGCATCGCGATGCTGCCGCATCCGGCTGCCGATGATGTTCAGCACGTTGTAATAGTACGTCATCGCGCCACCGGTGATGCCGCTCTCACTGAAGGAGGACACGGACTCCGACGTGAGCTGGGCGTAGCGCGCCGGGAGCGCCGATGATCCCTGGTCGAAGAACAGGTAGTTGAGAAGCGGAAAGGTCTCCCGCACGATGTCCTCCTCCATGACGAGCGAGTCGGTGGAGGCGTGCAGGGCGACGGTTGGGCCGGGCTTGAAGCGGTAGGCGATCTCGTAGCCCTTGGCCACGATCTTCTTCGCGATCGCGTCGAAATTGGTGGTGAGATCCTCGGCGTTGCGCGCCAGGAAGTGCTCGCCGCCGGACGCCTGCGCGAGCCCGATGAGGAAATCGTTGGCCTCGGTCAGGAAATCGATGGTGTAGAACGTCGTCGCCTTTCTGTCGAGCTTCATCACCATCTCCGGCTGCAGGCGGCTCGAGTTGTCGGCGCCGTCGCTGAACACGATGGCGAAGCTCTTGTCCACTCGCCCGGTGTCCTGCCCGATCTGCTCGATGGCGCCGTAGACGCCATCGTAGAGGTAGGTGCTGCGGGAGAGATTCGGCTCGATGAGCATCTTCCGGGAGTAGTCAATCAGGCGCTTCTTGTCCGTCGTGTAGGGATGGCGGATGAGGGGCAGCGCCCGCCCGCCATACGTGTATGGGGGATCCGTCATCGCCTTCTCGTTGAACAGCACGATGGAGACGCGGACCGCGGGACTGAACCCCTTCAGTATGGTCTCGAGGGACGAGACCAGGCGCTCCAGATGCGGGCTCATGGACTGGCTGTTGTCGATCATGAAGATGACGCGCATCACCGTGTTCTCCGATGCGGTCAGCTCCTTCACCTCCAGGATGTCCGCCGTCTTGCGACCGCGTGTAATGACGAAGTCCCCGGGGCCGAGGCCGGGGACGTGGTCCCCGAGCTGGTTGACGGGGGTGGTCATGAGCCGCTCGGGATCCCCGGGCGAGGTGGAACGCACCTGGGCGCGGGCGACCTCGCGATGCGTGCAGCGCAGGTCCATCGGCTCGGCGAGCTGCGCCATGGCGGTGGTCTGCAACAGGAGGAGCAGGGTGAGTGTGGCTGGTCCTTTCATCGGGGTTCCTTGTGGCTGTCGTGAAACATGGTGACTCGGCGTCACCTCCAGGCCGGTTGCGAGATCGGGTGGCCATGTCCGGTGCAACGTCGATCCATCGGGAGCAGGCAAGGTACACAACCCGCAGATCGAAGGAAACACGGGATTGGAAAATGCCCTTCCGAAGGAGCTGGTCCCGATTAAACCTCTGATCGCTGTCGTCTGTCAGATGTCTGTATCACACAGACACGACACCACAGAATGAGGATCTCGATCATGGCTTCATCACATCACAGGATCGCACACACCAGGTCGCTTCTCCTGCTCATCATCGTGGCCCTTGGGCTCAGCGCCACGGCGGGTGCCCAGCCCGGGAGGGGGCGTCTTGGCGAGGGGCGCCCACCCATGAGCCCGGAAATGAAGGCCGCCATCGCGGAACTCCGCAGCGACATCCGCGGCTACGTGGAGAAATCCATTCTGCCACAGTTGCTGGAGTGGAAGATGAAACTCGACAACGCGATGGACCCGGCAGACCTGGCGTCGCTCAACGCCCTCCGCGCACGCGCCCTGGAGCTGCGCCGTGAGAACCGCGAGCTCGGGCAGGGCATGCGCCGCGCATGGAAGGATGAGGACTACACCGCGCTCAAGGACAGGCGCGACGACATGAAGGACATGAAGGGTGAGTGGAAGGCCCTTCTCGAAACGCTCAAACCCCTCGCACGGAAGCATGCGGATGTGCTCAAGGAGATCGGTCGCGCGGTGCCGCCCAAGGTGGAGCTCTGGAAGTCCGAGGGGCGCGCCATCGCCATGCGCTGGCTGGACCGCCATGAGGGCACGCTTCCCAATGCCCGCCGGGCTCTGGGGATGATCAAGGGCATGATGGATCTGCGCATGTTCGGCGGTGCACGTGATGATGGCGATCGCCGGAAACTCATGGCCGCACGCTTCATGCTGTGGGACGGGACGCTCCCGCCGATGCACGGCCTTGATGGTGACAACGGTGGGCCCGCCGGTGACAGGGCTCCGTCCACCTACAGCATGAGCAACCACCCCAATCCCTTCAGCACCTCCACCACCATCCGTTACACGCTTCCCAATGAGGCGCATATCACAGTGCGGGTGATCGATGGCAAGGGCAGGGAGGTGGCACGTCTGGTGGACGGCACGCAGCCCGCGGGGCTGAACACCGTGGTGTTCGAAGCCGGAACCCTGCCAAGCGGCAGCTACATGGTCGAACTCGCCACGCCCCGTGGCAAGGAGATTCTGCAGATCAGCATCGTCAAATGACCACGGACGTGTGTGCAGAACAGCGACGCCCCGGGCAGCGATGTCCGGGGCGTTGTCTTGGCGATGCGCCGGGCTGTTTCACGAACGGGCGGGTTCACGGGGGAGTGTCGCAGGTGGTGCCGGTGCTGCGTCACCACCGCACATTCATGCCCATCCCGATGGTGCGCGGCGCACCAAGGTAGGCCTGCTGCTCGCCGCGGTACTCGTAGGTGCCGTAGATGAAGGTGTCGTCGAACAGGTTCTTCACATGGCCGTACAGCTCGACATGCGTGAGCACCACGCCGGCCTTCAGGTTCACGAGGCTTCGGGCTGCGGTGCGGAAAAGGTTCATGTGAGACGAGTAGTAGGGCGACAGGTACTGATAGTCCAGATTGATGACCGCGCGTCCGGTGATCCCGGAAAGCGTCAGGGGGAGCTCGTACTTCAGACCGATGCGGGTGTTGAGCTTCGGGGCGAAGGGGAGTTCGTTGTCGGTGTAGGTGTACAGGGTGTCTCTCCCTCCAACCTTCTCGGTGAACGAGTAGTCGGTGAAGCGTGCGTCGAGCCACCCGAACGCGACATCCACGGTGAAGCCGTCGAAGGGCACGGCGGTCAGCTCCATCTCGAGCCCCTTGATCTGCGTGGTGCCGGCATTCTTGATGGTCTGCAACGGGCTGGAGAGGTTGCCGATCGTGAGGAGCTGCTGTTTGTCCCAGTCGATGAGGAACACGTCGCCATTGATGCGAAGGCGGTCATCGACCATCGTGGTCTTGACGCCGAGTTC
>CAYUYM010000132.1:0-9573 GCA_964449305.1 uncultured Chromatiales bacterium
GGACGAGTATGACGAGGACACGCGCCCATTCACCGTGCAGCCCGACGGATCGGTGGAGGTGGATGGTGGCATGAACATCACGGACTTCAACGAGCTCACGGATTTCGCCCTCCCGGAGAGCGGGCAGTATGACACCATCGGCGGATTCATCAACACGTCGAGTGGGCGCATCCCGGTGGAGGGTGATCTGATCATGACGCCATCGGCGGAGGTCCGCGTCTTGAGTGTGGTGGAGCGGAGGGTTAAATTGGCCAGGTTCACCCACCGGACCCCGGACACAGACGACTGACGCCGGTGCCGGCATTCACCATTGTTCCAAGGAGAGGACCATGCTCGCGCTCTTTTCCCTTGTCTTTGCCATCGTCCCGATGTCGCTGTACCTCATCGCGATCTACTTCATGGACCGCTACGACCGGGAGCCCATCGGACTCCTTGTCCTGAACTTTGTGTGGGGTGCAGTGGGGGCCATTTTCTGGGGAGTGGTGTTGAGCCTCACCCTGTCGGCGATGCTGGACTGGGGCGGGCACAATGACACGATACTTCTGGCGCCCTTTGTCGAGGAACTGACGAAGGGGGTGTTTCTCCTCATCACGGCACGCAACCGCAGGTTCGACAACATCACCGACGGCATTGTCTACGGCATGGCCATCGGGCTCGGATTCGGGATGACGGAGAATTTCCTCTACTTCCTTGGTGCCGCCTCCGTGGAGCAATGGGTGATGCTGGTGGTGATCCGGACGCTGTTCAGCGCGGTGATGCATGCCATGGCCACAGGCGTGTTCGGGGCCTTCGTGGGTGCGACCAAGTTCGGGGCCTCCGCCCTCCGCTGGCCGCTGCGCCTGCTCGGACTGGGGCTGGCCATGTTCATGCACTTCTTCTGGAACTTCTCCGTGTCGATCGATGCGCCCGAGGGATTCGCCCTCGGCGTGATCTTCATCTTTTTCAGCCTCATCGTGATCATGGGCACCTTCCAGTTCTCCCTGCTGCGTGAGAGCCGGCTCATTGCCCGCGAGCTGGCCGAGGAGGTGGAGCGCGGACTGATCCCAGCGGCGCACATCAACTTCCTTCCATTCACCAGCAGGCGCAAGCTCCTTGGCTGGCTGTCCCCTGTCGTCAACCGCAAACAGTACATCCAGTGCGCCACCAAGCTGGCCTTCCGCAAATCCCAACACCGCATGATGCCACCGCCGGGCTATCAGGGCGAGATCGAGGCGCTCCGTGCCGAAATCCAGGTCCTGCTCGAAGCCGGGGCATCCTCACCCGCTTCACGACTCTACTAGGACATCCATGTACACACCACGCGTTCTCTTCGCCTTCGGCACGCGGCCCGAGGCGATCAAACTCGCCCCCGTCATCCGGCACATGCAGGAGGATGGCGGCTTCCAGATCACCATCTGTCTCACCTCGCAGCACAAGGAGCTCCTGCGTCAGGTGATCGATTTCTTCTCCATCACCGAGGACATCGATCTCGACATCATGGTGCAGAATCAGACCCTGGAGCACATCACCTCCACCGTGCTGCTCAGGATGCGGACGGTGCTGGACGAACGCCGTCCCGACATCATTCTGGTGCAGGGCGACACGACCACGGTGTTCGCCGCCGCGCTGGCGGCGTTCTACCAACGTGTGGCAGTGGGGCATGTGGAGGCCGGCCTGCGCACGGGCGACAAATACAGTCCCTTTCCGGAGGAGATGAACCGGCTGCTCACGGCACGCCTCACCGACCTGCATTTCGCCCCCACCGCGGGCGCTGCGGCGAACCTCCTCGCCGAAGGCGTGCCGCAGGATTCGGTGCACGTCACCGGCAACACCGTGGTGGATGCGCTCAATCTCGGGAGGTCGATCCTGGGGCAGTGGGAGGAGCATCGCCGTGTGGAGCTGCTTCGCTCCGCAGGGCTGGACGAGGACCTCGTGAGCCGGATCATGCAGGGCACCGGCCGACTCATCACCGTCACGGCCCATCGGCGTGAGAGCTTCGGTGCCCCGTTCGAGTCGATGTGCACAGCGATACGCGAGGTGGCGGATCGCTACGACGACCTGCGCATCGTCTACCCTGTGCATCCGAATCCGAATGTCCGAGGCGTGGTGAACCGCATTCTTGCCGGGCATCCGCGCATCGCGCTCATCGAGCCGGTCAGTTACGAGCAGCTTCTCTTCCTCATGGATCGGAGTCACCTGTTGTTGACGGATTCCGGCGGGATCCAGGAGGAGGGTCCGTCGCTGCGCAAACCGGTGCTGGTGATGCGTGAAGTGACGGAGCGGCCGGAGGGGGTGGATGCCGGCGTGGCGCGTCTTGTGGGCACCGACCGGGAGGTCATCCTCCGCGAGGTGACGCGACTGATGGACGACCCCGCGGCGCATGCCGCGATGGCGACGGGGATCAACCCCTACGGCGATGGGCATGCCTCGGAACGGATCGCCGCGGCCATCCGGGAACGGTTCGCCCATGCGTGATCCCGCGGCGCCGATCCGCCTCGTGGTCGATGCGCACTCCGTCACCGCACAGCGGTCCGGCATCGGCGAATACACGTGGCACCTGTGTCACGCACTGCTCGGCGCCCATGCAGACGCCATCGCGCTGCATGTGTACGCCAACAACCGCATCGTTCCCGTCGCCGACGAGGGGATGCTGGCCGACGCGGTGGAGGGCACTCCCGAGGGCGGCTTCTACAGCCCGCGGCATCAGGTGGACCTTGCGGGCCTGCTCGATCCGGTGCGGTACGATCTCTTCCATTCCCCGGATTTCTTCGTGCCATTCATCACGAAGGGGGTTCCCGTGGTGGCCACGATCCACGACATTGTCCCGCTCCTGCTGCCGCATCTCCTCGCGAGATCGAAGAAGACCCGTTTCCCAAAGCTCTTCGAATGGACACTGCGCGCCACAGCCTCCAAGGCACGGCGCATCATCACCGATGCACAGAGTTCGAAGCGTGACATCATGCGCCGCCTGGGCATCGGCGGGGGGCGGATCGATGTGATTCCCCTGGCGTCGACCATCATGCCGCACGGAGTCCGTCGTTCAGCGTCTCATGAGTCGGCCGCGGCGGGCGGAGCCGCGCCGTGGCAATCCGCGCTGGCGGAGCGTCCGTATCTCCTGTATGTGGGCAGGCGGGATCCCTACAAGGGCCTCACGCTGCTGATCGAGGCGCTGCGGCGCCTGCGGGCCGGTGGTGGCTGGGAGAGGCTGGCACTGGTGGTGACCGGTCCCGACGATGCGCGGTATGGGATCGGCGAGGCGATCGCGGCCGCGGGGATGAAGGATGTCGTGGTGTTCAGCGGCTTCGTGCCGCAGGAGGAGCTGCCCGCGTTGTATACGGGTGCCCTCGGGCTGGTACTTCCATCGCTGTATGAGGGCTTCGGCCTGCCGGTGCTGGATGCGATGACTCTGGGCACGCCGGTGTTGTGTTCCGACAGGGGATCCCTGCCCGAGGTGGCGGGGGATGCGGCGATCATCGTCAATCCGGAGGATGCCGACGGATTCGCCGCCGGGCTGCGTGCGCTGGCGGGGGATGCGGCGCTGCGGGCGCAGTGCATCGAGCGCGGGCGGGTGCATGCCGCAGGATACACCTGGGCCGCGACGGCGGAGGCGACGATGCGGGTGTATGAACGCGTGGTGAAGGACGGGGGCCGGCGATGACACGCCGGACGCTGGAGGGGCTGCCCTATCATGGGGGCCTTTTCCTTGCACCGATGGAGGATGTGACGGACATCTCGTTCCGCCTCGTCTGCAAGCGCTTCGGAGCCGATCTTGTGTTCACCGAGTTCGTCAATGCCGACGGCCTCGTCCGTTCGAAGAAGCCGACAAGGACCTTCCAGAAGATGCTTCTGCACCCGGAGGAGAGGCCGATCGGGATCCAGCTGTACGGCGGCGACGCGGAGACACTGCTGCCGGCGGCACGGATCATGGAGGCGCAGAACCCCGAGCTCATCGACATCAATGCCGGCTGTTGGGTGAAGAAGATCGCGACGCGGGGGGCGGGTGCGGGGATGCTCCGCAACCTGCCGTATCTCGTGGAGGTGGCGCGTTCCATCGTGGAGGCGGTGAGCCTGCCGGTGACGGTCAAGACGCGCATCGGCTGGGACAGTGCCTCGATCCGCATCGTGGAGCTCGCCCGCATGCTGGAGGATGTGGGGGTGCAGGCCCTGACGGTGCATTGCCGGACGCGGCAGCAGGGGCACAGTGGAGATCCGGACTGGAGCTGGATTCCGCGTGTGAAGGAGGCGGTGTCGATGCCGGTGATCCTCAACGGCGGGGTGTTCAGCGCTGAGGACGTGCGGCGGGCCTTCCAGGAGACCGGGTGCGATGCTGTGATGATCGCCCGCGGTGCGATCGCGAATCCCTTCATTTTTGCGGAGACGAAGCACCTGCTCGCGACGGGGGAGGAGCTTCCGCCGCCCACGCTTGCGGAGCGGATTGCAACGGCATTGGAACATTTGACGCTCGCCGTGAAGTACAAGGGCGAGCGGCGGGCGGTGCTGGAGATGCGCAAGTACTACAGTGGGTACCTCAAGGGCATGCCCCACATCAAGCCGCTGCGCACGGCCCTCATGAAGCCCGTCACCCTTGCCGGGGTGGAGGATCTGCTTCGCGAACATCAGCGGAAGGCGGAGAGTGGAACCCTGGGACCGGACGACGAGGCGGAGGCGGCGGAAGACATGACGTATGACGACTGTTCCTGTGGCTGATTTTGATGGAAAGGATTTTTCTGGAACGTCCCATTTTCTCCTTGATTCGCGAAGTGTTTATTGGTATAATTGATTTATATGAACTTAGGTGACGACCTTGAATTTTTACTTTAACCCAACAACCTTGAGGAGGTACCAAATGACAAGACTCCGCAAACCCGCCCTGGTCCTGCTGAGTTGCCTCATTGTCGGTGGAGGTTCGTTCTTTTCGGGGTGCACATCCTATGCCACTCCGGAGCAGTTGGAGCGGATTTCCGCGTTGGAACGGGAGATCAATTCGATTGAGCAGTCGATCCAACAGAAGAAAGGTGTGATCGCCGGAATCGACCGCCAGATCGCGGCCCAGGAAGCCAAACTCGACCAGTGCGCACGCGACAAGGACCTCGTCCGTCAGCGTCTTGCGAACTGGAAAGGCAACTAACCCGTCCCACGCACACAAGAAATCCAGCCAGGAGAACCAGTCATGACACGGAAACACACCATCCTGATTGCCTTTGTGTTTGGCATGCTGTTCCTGCCCGCGCTTTCGGCGTTGGCTCAGGAAGAACGGATGACCGAGGAGCAGGCCATACAAAAGATTCAGCAGCTTGAAGCGCGCGTGAACGAACTCAAGACCGAGGCGGGGGCCGTGGACGCGCAGATCGACGAAAAAAACAAGTATCTCCGTCAGAAGCAGGCCGACTACGAAAAGTGCATTGACGACCTGTATGCGCTGGTCGGTGCCACCCGTTCCGACATCGAAGCCTACGAGGGGCGTCTTCGCCGGCTCGAGGGTCAGGTGTCGGACCTCCTTCGTCTTTCCCCGATGGATCTGCTCGCCCGCAAGAACGAGGTGGACGACGCGGAGAACGAATACAACAACCTTGCCGGCAACAAGATCAGTCTGCTTCCGGCCTTCTACGATCGCGTGCTGCGTCTCGGCGAAAGCTTCAAGACGCTGCGTGAAACGCTGAGCCGCGCCGAGAAGACGTACACCGTCGGCACATGGGCCAAGGACCGCGACTGCCTGTGGAACATTGCGAAGAAGCCGGACATCTACGGCGATGCCTTCAAGTGGCCGAAAATCTGGCAGAAAAACAGCGACCAGATCAAGAACCCCGACATCATCCACCCGGGACAGGTGCTGAAGATTCCGGCCCCGGCGCCGTTGACGCCGGATGAGGAAAGCGCCGCACGCAAATACTACCGCAAGCGGCGGGAGGCAGCCTCTGCCGGCGTGAAGGAAGTGCAGACCTCGCCGGAGAAGGTGAACAAATAGGAGCCTTCGGGCACGATTTCCACCTTTCCCATGATTCTGAAAACCCTTACATTGCAATGATGTAAGGGTTTTCTCCATTGATGGCACTCCCCGTGGAACAAATCGAAAAACGTATCAAGCTCACAACCGCGAACCCGATCATTCTTTTCGGGATTCACGACAGCCATCTGCGCCTCCTGGAGCAGCGCTTCGACTGTGAAATCGTGGCACGTGGCGATGTGATGACGCTGCGAGGCGACGCGCCCGTGGTGGATCTTGTGGAGAAGGTGATCAAGGAACTGCTCTTCATCGTGAACAAGACCGATTCGCTCACGGAGAAGGATGTCCTCACCGTGATCGAGATCCTCCAGACCGGGAGCGGCTTCGAGGTGGCTCCCGAGGAGGTCGATTCCATCGTCCTCTACACGCAGAAGGACTACATCAAGGTCCGGACCGCGGGGCAGGCGGCATACATGCGTGCGATCCGCATGAACGACATCGTCTTCGCCATCGGCCCGGCCGGCACAGGGAAGACCTTCCTCGCAGTGGCGGCGGCGGTGGCGGCGCTCAAGCGTCACGACGTGCAGAAAATCGTGCTCGTGCGCCCGGCAGTGGAGGCAGGGGAGAGCCTCGGCTTCCTTCCGGGCGACCTGCGGGAGAAGGTGGACCCCTACCTGCGGCCGCTCTACGACGCCTTGGACGACATGCTCCCGGCCGAGAAACTCAAGACCTTCATCGAGCGCAGGACGATCGAGATCGTGCCGCTGGCCTACATGCGCGGGCGGACGCTCAACAACGCCTTCATCATCCTCGACGAGGCGCAGAATGCGACGGGGCTGCAGATGAAGATGTTCCTCACGCGCCTGGGCAACAACTCACGGGCCATCATCACGGGCGACATCACGCAGATCGATCTGCCCAACCGCACCACGTCGGGACTGGTGGAGATCCAGGACATCCTGCGCGGGGTGGACGGCGTCGCCTTCGTGTATTTCGACAAGGCGGATGTGGTGCGGCACAAGCTGGTGAAGGACATCATCGAGGCCTACGAGCGTCACGGCGGTGAGGAAGGCTGATCGGCCTCCATGAAGCGCACGCGGTCGCTGCTCCTTGTCGTCCTTCTGGTGTTCATGCTCTCCGCCCCGCCGGCATTGCCCGCCGTCGTGGTGCAGCGCGGATCCATCGTGCTTGTGCTGACGCAGGATGGAATGCTCCGTCGCCGCAGGATGCGACACCGGTACTCCAGGAAACAGCGATTTTCAACGAATCAATCATCTCTCATATCGAGGAACATCCATGTTTGAAGACCACCAAAACCGCCGCAAGGAAATCGAGATACGCGTGATGGATCTCCGGGGGTATCTTTGAAATCGACAAGAAGCGCGAAGAGATAGCCGGCTACGAGGAGCAGACACATGCCGAGGGGTTCTGGAACGACAACCTCGAGGCACAGAAGATCATGCGACAGATCTCCATGCGCAAGGAATGGGTGGAGCAATGGGAGGGTGTTGCGGCCGAGGCGCAGGATTTCGGGGCGCTGATCGAGCTGGCCGAGGAGTCCGGCGACGAGGCGCTGGGCGCGGAGCTCGATGCCGCGCTGGCCGACCTCGAAAAGAATCTCGGGGACCTCGAGTTCAAGAACATGCTTTCCGGTGAGGACGACAGGCGCAACGCCATCGTGACCATCCACTCCGGTGCGGGCGGGACGGAGTCCCAGGACTGGGCCGAGATGCTGCTCCGCATGTACATGCGCTATTGTGAGAAGCGCGGGTTTGGTGTGGCGCTCGTGGATCAGCTTGATGGAGAAGGCGCGGGCATCAAGAGCGCGACGCTGGAGGTGGAGGGGGCGTATGCCTTCGGGTACCTCAAGTCCGAGATCGGCGTGCACCGGCTGGTGCGCATCTCGCCCTTCGACGCCAACAAGCGGCGGCACACATCCTTCGCCTCGGTGTTTGTGTTCCCGGAAATCGATGACGACATCCAGATCGAGGTGAATCCGTCCGACCTCCGCGTCGACACCTTCCGGTCCGGTGGCAAGGGCGGGCAGAACGTGAACAAGGTGGAGACCGCGGTCCGCATCACGCACATCCCGACCGGCATCGCGGTGGCCTGCCAGCAGGAACGCTCGCAGCTTCAGAACCGGCAGACGGCGATGCGCATGCTGCTCTCGCGCCTCTACCAGATCGAACGCGAGAAGGAGGCCTCGCGCATGGCGGCGATCGAGGACAGCAAGAAGAAGATCGAGTGGGGGTCGCAGATCCGTTCGTATGTGTTTCATCCCTACAACATGGTGAAGGACCACCGCACCAGTGAGGAGACCTCCAACGTGCAGGGGGTGATGGATGGCGAGCTTGACGCCTTCTCGCGGGCGTATCTCCTGAAATTCGGCAACGCGATCGCCGCGATGCCCACCTGACAGGACCGTCATCGCATCATGACGTTCGAACTCTTCGTCGCTCTGCGTTATCTCAGGCGCAACAACATCTCGCGTTTCCTCTCGTTCATGACCATCATCGCGGTCGGGAGCGTGGCGATCGGGACGGCCGCGCTCATCATCACCTTCACCATCCTCGATGGATTTGAACGCGAACTGCGCGAGAACATCATCGGATTCTCCGCCCACATCCAGGTGACGACGTTCCGGAACCAGGTGGTGGAGGATGCCGATGGTGCGGTGCTGTCGCAGCTCACGGCGGTGCCGGGCGTGGCGCGCGCGGCGGCCTTCTTCGAGAGTGAGGCGGTGATCATTGCGGGGGACAACATCGACGGTGTGCGTGTGAAGGGCGTGATGCCCGACGGGGACGTCACATTTCTCCGCAACCGCATTGTGCAGGGGGGATACGCCTTGCACGACACGCTGGGGCTGCCTCCTCTCATCATCGGCCGGCGGCTCGCCACGAAGCTCGGCCTTGAGGTGGGCGACAAATGTGTGCTGCTTGGTGTGACGGACATCAACGATGTGATGAACGCCCCGAAACTCCAGTTCGTGATCCGCGGGATGTATGAGACCGGCATGGCCGAGTACTTCGACGACATCTTCTTCTTCACCTCGATCGACGCGACGCGCCAGCTCTTCGCGCGCCCGGGTGCGGTGAACGGATTCGACGTGGTGTGCACGTCCACCTCCGACATCGAGGGCACGGTGGACCGCGTGCAGGCGGCGCTCGGATACCCCTACGATCCGCGCTCGGTGTTCACGATCTACCGGAATTTCTTTGTGTGGATCGAACTCCAGCGTGAGCTCATCCCGATCGTCGTCGGTTCACTCATTCTCATCGCCGTGTTCAACATCATCTCCACGCTGCTGCTGTTTGTGATCGAAAAGACCAACGCCATCGGCATCCTCCTCTCGCTGGGGGCGACGCGGCGCAGCATCCGGAGGCTGTTCGTGTTCCAGGGGCTGCTCATCGGAACCGCGGGTGCCGTGGTGGGAGCGGTGCTCGCATTCGTGCTCTGCTTCGCCCAGGCGCAGTTCCAGTTCTTCCATCTGCCGCAGGATGTGTACTACATGACGACGGTGCCAATCCACATGACCGTCCCGGTATTTGCCCTGATCTCCCTGGCCGCGGTGGTGCTCACGTTCGTAAGCTCCTTCATCCCCGCCTGGCTGGCGGTGCGTGTTCATCCCGTCACATCCATCAGATTCCACT
>CAYUYM010000133.1:0-9408 GCA_964449305.1 uncultured Chromatiales bacterium
GACGATGGTGCGTATGGCGCGGGTGCTCAACCGCCCTCCACGAAGATTGAGGAACAGTGCTTCCGTTGTGAGATGACCTCCGAAGTGAAGTTGCACATGGTCTCGATACGTGGTCAGCGCCATGCGGGCCGCCTGACCAAAGGGAACGGCGCGTTCCTTGCCGCCCTTGCCCCACACGCGCACGATTCCTTCCGCCATGTTCACCGCGCTGACATCGAGCGACGCGAGCTCCGCAACACGGATGCCGGAGCTGTACAGGAGTTCGAGGATGGCCAGATCGCGGGCATTGGCGAGGGAGTCGGGAACGATGGCATCAAGGGCGCCACAGAGCGCGTCCTTCTGAAAATGCACCGGCAGCATTCGAGGCACCTTCACCGACTGCACGCGAAGCAGCGGATTGTGGGCGACGAGGCCGCGGTTCATGGCAAAGGCCATGAAGGATTTGAGCGCCGATCGGGCGCGGGCCAGCGTGTGGCGGCTCACCGTGGGGTTGTCATGCGTCAGTTCCCCGAACCAGGCGCGCACCTGGTGCCGGTCCACGTCGTTGAGCCGACATTCGGTGACGCCAAGGCGCCCGGCCAGCCAGGCATGGAAGCGGTGCAGATCGTGTGCATAGGCGCGCACGGTGTGCGGGGACGCGTTCCGCTCCGCTTCAAGTGAATGGAGAAATGCCGTGATTGCGCGATTCATTCAACTGCCGATCAAGCCGCCACGTGGATGGAATCGAGGGGATTACGGTCCAGCGAAAACTCCTGCTGGCATTTCGGGCACCGAAGGAATTCTCCTTTCTTCTGGGTGTACTTGCGAAGAAGATAGTGATTTTTGCATGAAGGACAAGCCTGTGGCACGGGGCGATCCCAGGAGATGAAATCGCACTCCGGGTAGCGCACGCAGCCGTAGAAGGTCCGCTTCGTCTTGGACAGGCGCTCCACCAACTCCCCCTTCTCACACTTGGGGCAGGTGACGCCCAGGGTGATGGGCTTGGTGAACTTGCATGATGGATAGCCCGAGCACCCGATGAACTTGCCATAGCGGCTCTGCTTGAGCATGAGTGCCGATCCGCATGTGGGGCAGGGCTCCTGGATCTTCATCTTCTCCATGTCCTCCGGCAAGGGGCGGGCACTCCGGCAGGCCGGGTAGGTGCTGCACGAAAGGAAGCGGCCGTTGCGTCCCCAGCGGATGACCATCGGCTTGCCACAGGCGTCGCACACCTGGTCGGTCTCCTCAATGAGACGGGCGTTCTCCGGGGACAGGGATTCGAGATGCCGGGAGAAGGGGAGGTAGAAATCGTTCATCACCTTGAGGTAGGTCGCCTCACCTGTGGCAATGGTGTCGAGCTCATCCTCCATCTTTGCGGTGAACTCCACATTGAACAACTGCTCGAAATACTGGAGGAGCATCTTGTTCACGGCGAGCCCCAGCTCGGCGGCGAACAGCTTGCGATCCTTCTGTTCCACATAGCCCCGCTCCTGGATGGTGCTCACGATGAGCGCGTAGGTGCTTGGTCGGCCGATGCCGCGGGCCTCGAGCTCCTTGATGAGGCTGCTCTCGGTGTACCGGGGGGGTGGCTTGGTGAAATGCTGGTGCGGATCGAAGGACAGCGGGTGCAGCGTGTCGCCGACACGGATGTCCTCGGGGATGAGCGTCTCCTCCTCACTTGTGTCGGCAGTGTTCTCGGCCTCGAAATCATCATACACCTGAAGGAAGCCACGGAAGCGGTACACCGAGCCCACGCCCTTGAACAGGAACTCCCCTCCGGCCACCAGCACGGTGGTCTGGCTCAACACCGCCTGCGCCATCTGGCTGGCGACGAAGCGTTTCCAGACCAGTTCATAGAGCATGTACTGGTCCGTGGTGAGGCTGGAACGGACGCTTTGCGGCGTGTATTCGAGGGATGTGGGGCGGATGGCTTCATGCGCGTCCTGAGCCGATGCCTTGGCCTTGAACTGCCGCGGTTCCGCGGGGACGAACTCGGGGCCGTAGGTCTGCCCGATCAGCTCGCGCACGGCCTGCACCGCCTCGCGGCTGGTCCGCGTCGAGTCGGTACGCATGTAGGTGATGAGACCCACCGCCCCCTCCTCACCGAGATCGATTCCCTCATACAGCTCCTGCGCCACCATCATGGTGCGCTTGGCGCTGAAGCGGAGGCGGTTCGATGCCTCCTGCTGGAGGGTGCTCGTGATGAATGGCGGCGGCGGTGTGCGGTTGATCTCCCGCTGCTGGATGTCGGTCACCGTGTAGGTGGGGAGCTTCAGACGCGCGATCAGATCGTTTGCCGAGTCGGCGGTCGTGATCTCGGGCTCCCTGCCGGCGACGCGTGAGAGCTTTGTGTGCACGCTGCCGTTGCCCTGCTTCTGGAACTCGGAGGTGATGGACCAGTACTCCCTCTCCACGAATGCCCGGATCTCCATCTCGCGCTCGCAGATGAAGCGCAGGGCGACGGATTGGACGCGGCCGGCGGAAAGGCCCATGTAGATGGTCTTCCACAGGAAGGGGGACACCTTGTAGCCCACGATGCGGTCGAGGATGCGCCGTGCCTGCTGGGCCTGCACCAGGCGCTCGTCCACATTGCGGGGCTGGGACATGGCCTCCTTGATGCCGCTCTTGGTGATCTCGTTGAAGAGGACACGATAGACCTGCTTGCCCCGGGTCTGTTTCTCGATCTCCGTCGCGATGTGTGCTGCGATGGCCTCGCCCTCGCGGTCAGGGTCGGTGGCGATGTAGATGATCTGTGCCTTGGCTGCCTTCTGCTGGAGGTTCTTGATGATGTCGCCCTTGCCGCGGATGGTCACATAATGGGGGACGAAGCCCTGTTCGATGTCGACGGCGAGATCCTTGGACGGGAGGTTCTTGATGTGCCCGACAGTGGCCTCGACCACATAGTCCTTGCCGAGATATTTGCCGATGGTTTTTGCCTTGGAGGGAGATTCAACGATGACGAGTGATTTTGCCATGAGATCGTGTGTTCCGGTCTGAAGAGGTGTGTGGGTGTCGTGGATGCGCGTCGGCGAGGCTGGGCGTGAGGCGATGTCGCATGCCGGCGGTTGGAGGGCGCGCCGACGATGCGTGTGTGCATGAAACAGACGTCACTGCCTGGAACCTCCAACGTTGCACCGAAAGTCCGGAGGTGGATGAATGTATGCCGTCAGTGGATTGTGTCCTTGCTGTTGAGCATCACGCGGCTGCCGATGCGCGTGGAATCGTCGAAGTCGAAGATGACCGACGCGACGATGGATTTGATGGTGTCGACGCCCACGCGGGCGAAGCCGGCCATCATGATGCGGTCGATGACCTGTTCGAGGCCCATGTCGTCGAGAAGCCCGAGCTCGCGGAGCTGGATCAGGTAGCCATGGGCATCGGGAGTGAAGACATTGCGCTCCGCCTCGTGCAGCATGCGGAAGGCATGCGGGGAGGGGCGTTCGTCGCCGGTCAGGATGTTCTCACCGAGATTGATCTTGTCGAACAGCCAGCTGAACGCGGTGCTGATCTCGTTCTCCGTGTATCCGCTGTCGGAAAGGAGTCGGAGGTCGATTTCACCCAGCCGCTTGTCCTGCTTGAGTTCCTGCACCAGAAAGACGATTATTTCAATGATTTTTTCCTGCATTCCTGTCGACTGCCCATGACGTGACGTGGTACTCGTCGAAAATGTATGCCCAAAAAATCCGAATGTCAAGTCAGGATCCCATCACACGGGGGCGGTGATGCCTCCGAGGTGGTGGTCTTCGCGCAGGCGCATGGCAGCCCGGTGCTCATCGGTGTCGTCGTCATATCCGCACAGGTGGAGAATGCCGTGGATGGCGAGGCGGGCGAGTTCCAGGCGTGTCGGGACGTGGTATTCTGCGGCCTGCCGGCGTGCAGTGTCGGCGGAAATGTAGATCTCGGCCTCAAGATCGGGATCGGATTCCAGCGGAAAGGTGATCACATCGGTCGTGTGGTCGTGTCCCAGAAACTCCACGTTCAGCCTGTGGATGGTGGCATCGTCCACGATGATGATGGTGAGTGTGGCGTTGTTTCTGCCTTCTCCGGACAGCACTGCATAGGCCAGCCTCTGGAAAAAGAACTTCGAAATCCGCCCGACCGGGACGGCGAAATGAACATCGATGGCATGCACCGGCGTGCTATTCCCGATCCGGCGTGGCGATGTCGTCGGACAGCAGGTGTTCGGTCAGCGAAAGGGCGATGCCGGACAACATGACCTCTGGCCCGAGCGTGGTGAAATTCCCGGACAGCAGCGAGCGGTCGACATTGGCATACATGGAACATCCGCCGTTGCGCTCCACGATGAGCCCCGACAGCTTGCCTCCGGACTCCGCGACAAAGGTGATCTCCCCCATCAATTCGCTGACCACTATCCCGGAGCAGTGCTGAAGCTGGAGGTTGGAGTTGGCCGTGTAGACCGTGATCAGGGCTCCGGTTTCGCGCCCGATGGCGATGTCGGGCCAGATCTCGAGCGAGAGCTGGTGTGCGGCATCGTCGCCATGGATCTCGAAGCGGATGTGGTCTGCGTACTCCCGACCCGGGACGCCGAGAACGGCCTCCACCTCGGCTCGCGTTTCATTGGAAAAGGAAAAACTCATGGGGTCCGTTGTCCTTCAACTGCGTCGCATCGTGTTGCGGAAACCCGCATGTCGGGCGTGCGGGAGGGTCATTTCCCTGTCAAAATAGGAAGGCCCCCGTGGTTTGTCAAGCTTCGGGCATTCGGATGAAGTGTTATATTTGATGATTCTTGGCGGGCGTTTCCCCCATCACCTGATCGCCATGCCCGCCACCACCAATCCGTCTAACACGCATGAGCAACGACATCCCGTCACAGGTCCGCGTCCGTTTCGCCCCCAGTCCCACAGGGTATCTCCATGTGGGGGGGCTTCGCACCGCCCTCTATAATTTCCTGTTCGCAAGGAAACATGGAGGGACCTTCATCCTCCGCATCGAGGACACGGATCGGACACGCTTTGTGGAGGGGGCGCAGGAGAACCTCATGGAGGTGCTGCACTGGGCGGGCATCCATTTTGACGAGGGCCCCGGAGTGGGCGGCGACCACGGGCCCTACGTGCAATCGGAGCGGCAGGACATCTATGTGGCCCATGCCAGCCGCCTTCTCGAGCTCGGGCATGCCTACCGCTGCTTCTGTCCGCCCCGGCCCGCCGACGAACGAACCCACCAATCCGCGGGTCAGGTGGAGGATCCCTGCCGCCGGCTCGACCCCGCGGACGCCGCCGGCCGTGCCGCCGCGGGTGATGCGCACACCATCCGCCTCCGCGTGCCGTGCGAGGGCGTGGTGCCCTGGCACGATGTGCTCCATGGCGACATGGCCATCGACGTTTCCGAGATCGACGACCAGGTGCTGCTCAAGACCGACGGCTTTCCCACCTACCATCTTGCCAACGTGGTGGACGACCACCTCATGGGGATCACCCATGTGATCCGCGGGGAGGAATGGCTGCCCTCCACACCCAAGCATGTCCTGCTCTACAACGCCTTCGGCTGGGCCGCCCCGGTGTTTGTCCACCTGCCGCTTCTGCTCAACGCCGACAGGCGGAAGCTCTCGAAGCGGGAGGGGGATGTGGCTGTGGAGGCGTTCCGGGACAAGGGCTATCTCCCCGAAGCCCTTGTGAATTTCATCGCACTCCTCGGCTGGCATGGCGCTGACGATCGCGAGATCTACACGCTTGATGAGCTCTCCGAGGCCTTCTCGCTCGAGAGGATCAGCAGTTCGGGCGCCGTGTTCAATGTGGAGAAGCTCAACTGGTTCAACGCCCACCACCTCGCCGCGATGGACGAGGAGCGTCGGCTGACGCTTGCCATGGAGCATTGCATCCGGGCCGGCAGGGACGTGCAAGACCGGGGACGCATGGCAGGGATCGTGGCCGCACTCGCCGGACGCTTCTCCACCATGGAGGAGTTTGTGGCACAGTCGGAATTCTTCTTTTCGGATCACATCCAGCCCGCGGATGAGGAGAGCGCTGCAATCGTGGCGCGGCCAGGTGCGCGGGCCGTGCTGCAGGCGTTGCACGGGCGCATCGGCGGTGCGGCGGCATGGACGGGGGAGGAGTTCAAGGCGCGTGTCAAGGATGTGCAGCAGGAACTGGGGGTGAAGGGACGCGATCTGTTCATGCCCATACGCATCGCCCTGTCCGGATCAATGCATGGCCCGGATCTCGGCGCCATCGCGGAGATCCTCGGTCCGGAGGAGACTGCGCGACGCATCGGAGCATGCCTGTGATGCAGACGATGCCCGACTGCACCTGCATCATCATCCATTACCGGCATCCCGATTACACGGCCGCGCTGGTGCGCGAGCTGCTGGAGGACGAGGCCGGATCGATCGAGGTGCTGGTGGTGGACAACGGTTCGCCCGATCCCTGTGAGCCGGACTTCCACGACGAGCGCCTCCGCATCCTTCGGTTGGAGCGGAACGTGGGATACTCCGGCGCCTGCAACCGTGGAGCCGCCGAAGCGCGCGGGCGACATCTTTTCATCATGAACAACGACATGGAATGCCCGCCCGACCGGGTGCACGCCCTTGTCCGGCATCTCGACAGCGACCCCGGCATCGGCGTTCTGGCCCCGCATCTCGTCAACCGGGACGGGTCGTTTCAACACTCCTTCGGCGACGACCTCTCGATCATCTTCGAGATGACGCGCAAGCTCACATCCCGGCGTGAAAGCCGGATGGCCGAGGCGATGGTCCGGCGTGCGGAGCGCGAGGGCGATGCGATTCTCGACATGGACTGGGTGATCGGCGCGGCGATGATGTTGCCGCGCGATGTGTACGGCGCCGTGGGAGGATTCGACGAGGGGTATTTCTTCTTTTTCGAGGACTGGGATCTCTGCAGCCGGATCGCACGGGCCGGCCTGCGCATCTGCTACGCGCCGGGTGTGGTGGTGACGCACTACGGCAACGGTTCCAAGATGAAGACGGCGGACCACATCCAGATCAGCTACCGCATGGGCCAGTTGCGCTTTTATTCCCGCTTCAACCATGAGGCGGAGCTCGGGCTGTTGAAGGCCTATCTCTGTGTGAAATTCCTCGTCCAGGCCGCACTCAATCCGGATCGGCGGCGGTTTGCCACCGAGCTGATCCGCGAGGTGATCCGTTTCCATCTGCCGGATTCGGAGCGGCGCAACGGCGGAGGCATCCAAGGACAGACACCATGAACATCGGCATCTTCGGCGGGAGCTTCGATCCCCCGCATCTCGGTCATCTCATTCTGGCGGAACACGCCCGCACGGGCCTCGGGCTGGACACCATCCTCTTCGTCCCGGCGTTTCTGTCCCCGTTCAAGGCGGAGAACCACATCACGCCGGCAATGCAGCGTTGCGAGATGGTGGGTCTGGCCATCGCCGACAACCCCGCATTCCGGCTCGAATGCATTGAGGCCCTGCATGAACAGGTGTCCTACAGCGTCGACACGATCCGTCATCTGCATGAGCTCCACCCTGGCGACCATCTGTATCTGATCGTCGGAGCCGACGCCTTCAATGATTTCGACGACTGGCGTGAACCAGGGGAGATCATCAGCATGGCGACGCTCGCGGTCGGATGCCGGTCCGGGGTGGAACTCGACCTCGCGCATCATCCGTATGGCCATGCCGCCGTGCAGTTCACCATGCCGGACATCCAGATCTCCTCCACCGACATCCGTCGGCGCTGTGCAGCGGGGCTGTCGATCCACTACCTCGTTCCCTGGGCGGTGGGGGTTTTCATCGAATCCCACGGATTGTATCGATCTCACATGGATTCAGCCCGCTGACCGACGGTGCGGGCCGGGGCATCAGCTCCGACGCATCACAGCCAGCCCTGTTTCTTGTACCACTCGATGGTGCTGCGGATGCCATCCTCGAGGGAGATGGTCTGGCGGTATCCCAGGTCGTTCCTCGCCTTGGTGACGTCGAAAATCCAGTATTGCTGCGTTATATCGCGGGCCTTCTCGATGTTGAGCGTCACGGCCTTGCGCTGGATGGCGCCCATGAGCTGGGCCACTGCTGCGACGGCGAACACCACGCTGTGCGGGATGCGGATTGACAGACCCCGTCTGCCCAGCACCTCGCCCGTCACCCGACCCACCTGCGGCCAGGTGTAGAAATGCTCGCTGGAGATGTTGTAGGTCTGCCCCACGGCCTTGTCGGAATCGGCTGCGAGAAGGATGCCGTTGACGAGATCGGTGGAATGGAGCAGGCTCACATGTTTTTCATTGAAGCCCATCATGGTGTTGAGGCCGCCGGCGAAGGTCTTGAAATAGACCAGGATCTCGGTGTCCCGCGGGCCATACATGGCGGGTGGGCGGACGATGGTCCATGGCAGGATGCCGGTGTACTCCTTCACCGCGGCCTCGGCGGCCGCCTTGGTGATGCCGTAGCGCGTGAGCGGGTTGGGCGGGTCGTCTTCACGGATGGGGCGGTCGAGGGACGGAGCCGGCCCGCCGACCGTCCCGCTGCTGACATGGAGGAAGCGTCGGCAGTCGGGGGCGTACTGCCTGACGGCCTCAAGCATGTTGCGCGTGGCGGTCTCGTTACCCGCGGTATAATCCTCCAGCGTCCGGGCCTTGACCACGCCGGCGACGTGGAACACGAGGTCTGCGCCCTGCACGAGGCGTTTGAGGGCATCGGGGCTGCGGAGGTCGCCCTCGATCAGCTCGATTGGGGTGTCCTTCACCCAGCGGAGGTTGGAGGATTTCCGGTGAAGGGACCGGACGGTGCAGCCGCGGGCGATGAGTGCATCGGCGAGGTGGCTGCCCAGGAAGCCGGTGGCTCCGGTGACTGCTGCAATCATTGGTGGTCTCGAAGGGTGGTGATGTGTCGTCGATTGTTTTTCATGGGGGGTGAAAGTATATTGAAAAACGATGTCCGCTCAAAATACAACCGGTGCAACCGTGGAAAACCGGCTTTGTTTTGTGCATCAGTGGGGGCTCATCCCCTCATCATCATGACTGCACGGGGGATGCCCGGCAGTCCTTCCAAAAGGAGAGCGTGTGGATTTATTCGAGAAATGCCGCCAGTTTACCCGGGCCGATGAAGTGAAGGCGTTGGGCTACTATCCATATTTCCGGGCCATCGAGGAGAACGAGGGGCCGGTCGTGTCGATCGAGGGTCGCAAGATCATCATGGCGGGATCCAACAACTACCTGGGGCTCACCGCGCATCCGAAGGTGAAGCAGGCGAGCATCGACGCGGTGCAGCGTTATGGCACCGGGTGTTCGGGATCACGCTACCTCACCGGCACACTGGCGCTTCACAACGAACTGGAGGAACGCCTCGCCGCCTTCATGGGCAAGGAGGCCTGCCTCCTGTTCAGCACCGGGTATCAGACGGCCCAGGGCATCATCCCGACACTGGTGCAGCGCGGGGAATATGTCGTCTCCGACAAGGACAACCACGCCTGCATCGTCGCCGGCAATCTCATGGCCA
>CAYUYM010000134.1:0-9338 GCA_964449305.1 uncultured Chromatiales bacterium
ACAGTTGGCAGTTGACAGTTGACAGTTGACAGTTGACATAAGTCAGAGATTTGTGAATGGATTTCCAGGTTATCATCAGGTATCCAAGGCTGGAAAGGCTGGATTCACGCTTGCGCGGGAATGACCGTAGATCGACCATACAAGACACAATGGATACAGGAGGGACACGTGGAAGAGGTTCATGCTGGCGTGCGAATGACGGAAGGACCTTGACGTCCCTCCGCTCGTCCAACTGTCAACTGTCAACTGTCAACTGTCAACTGTCAACTGTCAACTGTCCACTTATAGCCCCACCGCCCATGCTGCTTCCTGACGATTCGCCCCTGCTGAAAAAGCTCGAAGCGCTTCCCCGCTCCCCCGGAGTGTATCTCTTCCGAAACGCCGAGGGAATCGTGATCTATGTGGGAAAGGCAAAGGTGCTGCGAAACCGGGTGCGTTCGTACTTTCAGGATGCCGGCGCACCCGATCCGAAGAAGGAGGCGCTCGTCTCCAAGATCGCGGATCTCGATGTGGTGGTCACAGACTCCGAACTTGAGGCGCTGCTCCTGGAGAACAACCTCATCAAGGAACACTCTCCGCGCTATAACGTGCGTCTCAAGGACGACAAGAGCTACCCGAGCATCGTGGTGACGAACGAACCATTTCCCCGCGTGTTTCCCACACGACGCATCATCCGGAATGGCTCACGTTACTACGGGCCCTACTCCGATGTCAAGGCCATGCATGCGGTGCTCCGAACCATCCGGAGCATCTTTCCCATCCGCTCCTGCGACCACGACATCACTGCCGACTCCATCGCCCGCGGCAGGGTGAAGGTGTGCCTGGACTACCACATCCGAAAGTGCCAGGGCCCCTGCGAGGGGCTGGTGAGCCGGGAGGAGTACGGGGCCATGATTGCCCAGGTGGAGCAGCTCCTCAAGGGAAAGACACGCATCCTGCAGCAGATCCTCGAGGAAGGCATGCAGCAGCAGGCTGAGGCCCTGGAGTTCGAGAAGGCGGCGGAGACGCGCAACCGCCTCCTGGCGCTGCAGAAGTACCAGGAGAAGCAGAAGGTGGTGGCAAACGACTTCGGCGACCGCGACATCTTTGCCGTGGCCGTGGCGGGTCGCGATGCCGCCGGCGTGGTGTTCCGCGTGCGCGACGGGAAGATCGTCGGTCGGCAGCACCATGTGTTCCAGCGCGCCGGCTTTGAGGACGAGGCTGAACTCACACGACACCTCCTGCAACACCATTACTCGCGAACGCAGGACCACCCCACCGAGGCGCTGCTCCAAGTGGAACTCGACGATGCGGAGGCGGTCCGGGAGCTCCTCGCATCATCTGCCGGTTGCAGGATCGACCTCGTGTTCCCGAAAATCGGAGACAAGGCGAAGCTCGTCCGCATGGCGCAGACGAACGCGAAGTTCGTGCTCGACGACATGCTGCTTCAGCGCATGAAGTCCGACTCGGCGCTTCCCACCCCCGTACAGGCGCTGCAGCGCGATCTGCACATCGACCACCCCCCGCGGCGCATCGAGTGCTTCGACATCTCGCATTTCCAGGGTGAGGAGACGGTGGCATCCATGGTGAGCTTCCTCGACGGCCGCCCCCGCAAGTCGGAGTACCGCAAGTTCATCATCACGACGGTCGATGGCGTGGACGATTTCGCCTCGATGCGTGAGGTCATCACCCGGCGCTACACACGCGTGCAGGACGAGGGCATCGAGCCGCCCGACCTCATCGTGGTGGATGGCGGCAAGGGGCAGCTCTCCTCGGCGGTGGAGGCACTGCAGGCCATCGGCGTCGAACCGCGCGCCATCATCGGCCTCGCCAAGCGGCTGGAGGAGGTGTTTGTTCCGGGCGAATCCTTCCCGCTCACCATTGCAAAGACCTCGCCGGGTCTCCACCTGTTGCAGCGCATCCGCGACGAGGCGCACCGCTTCGCCATCACCTTCCATCGCTCGCGCCGCGATGCGGCGACGCTGCAGACGGAGCTCGAACGCATCGATGGCATCGGTCCGAAACGCGCCACCGAGCTGCTCACACGCTTCGGCAGCGTGCGCGGCGTGCAGGCCGCCAGCGCCGCGGATCTGGCGGAGGTCATCGGCTGGAGCGCGGCGAACTCCGTGGTGGCGCACTTCGCCGCCGATGGTGCTCCGGACCGGGACAACACCGCGGACGATCAACCGACTTCCGACCACTGAAAGGGATGCACGTGCCCATCATTTCCCGCCTCCACACACCATCCGCCCATCACACCGCCCGCTTCACCCGCCACCCGTGCCGCCCGGCACGGCCATGGCACATCACCCCCCTCCTGCTCCTCGCGCTGGCGATGATGTGGACCACGGACCTTTCCGCACAACCACTCAGGAACGCACAGGCCGACGCGCTGGTGCGGCGCGGCATCGAGCTCTCGGGCCGGCAGAACTACACGAAGGCGCGCGAGGCTTTCGACGAGCTCGCAGCGCTGCTGCCCTCGCATCCCGCCGGGCCGTTCTTCAAGGCCGTGCTGATGCAGGTGATCTCCCTCGAC
Organism: uncultured Chromatiales bacterium; assembly: GCA_964449305.1. Classification (GTDB taxonomy): domain Bacteria; phylum Bacteroidota; class Ignavibacteria; order SZUA-365; family CAYQST01; genus CAYUYM01. Next base: position 2,516 of record CAYUYM010000134.1, read on the forward strand.
TTCGAACTGCCCGTATCGTCCGAGTATCTCCGCCTCCTCGAGCGCACGGAGGCCCTGGCCGAGGCCATGGTGAAGGCGGACGAGCGCAACGCCGAGGCGAGGTTTTATCTCGGCATGGCGAAGAGTTACATCGCCTACTACAAGTTCCGCGACGGGGAGAACTGGGTGAGCGGACTGACGAACGGCCTGTCCGCCTATTCCACACTGAAGGAATGCCTCGAGCTCAATCCGAAGGCGTACGATGCCATGACGGCTGTCGGCACCTACCGCTATTGGAAGAGCCGCAAGGCGAGCTTTCTCACATGGACACCGTTCGTGGATGACGACCGGCAGGCGGGCATTGATCAGCTCCGGATGGCCGAGCAGCGCGGGTCATACACCAACCAGCAGGCATCGAATTCGCTCGTGTGGATCTACATCGAGGAGGAGCGCCACGCCGACGCCATCCGCACGGCCGAGGGGGTGCTGAAGCAGTTCCCGAACAACCGGCTCTTCCTCTGGGGCCTCGCATCAGCCGCCGAGCGTCGACAGGATTGGAAGCTCGCGCGCAGCGCCTATCAGCGCATCCTTCAATCCATGGACAGCGAGGTGATCGACCGGCGCTATATCGAGATCCAGGCCCGCGCCAAGGTGGCGCAGACGAGCTTCTCGATGGGTGACAAGGTGACCGCCAAGCGCGAATGCCTGCGCGTCCTGATGAAGAAGGGCATGAGTCTCGCCGGCCTCGGCCCCGACGGCACCGAGCGCATCAGGAAGCGCTTCGCAGAAATGGAGAAGCTGCGGATGGCGCTGTTGTAGCGGACAGTTTACCTGCCTCGGGGGGAGGCGCTTTCACGGCAGAGGCACGAAGAGGGGGCCTTGTGGCATTGTTGTCACGTGCTTGCCGACGCCGGTGAATTCGTGGATCGTCATTCGGCACGCGCCTCCGCCATTGCCGGCAGAAGCGCGATGCGGGCCTCCATCGTGAAGGGGAAGCCGCTGACGTCGATGCGCAGCACCACCTCGCCGGGATCGGTGCCGGCGGTGAGTGTGACGATCGTCGAGTCGGCGTTGTAGGACAACGTTGCGAGCTGGTGCCCCTCCTCGATGGTGCAGACGAGTGCGAGGCGGCGGAATGGGACATGCATTCCGAGCCGGTTGACAGGGGCCACCATGATTGTCGCCGTCGATTGTCCATCGGGGACAAGCTCGGTGGGCTCCACCACGAGATCCACGGACACCGGAACGAACAGCGAGCGCCAGACGAGGACGGCGAGGACGAAGACTCCCAACCCTGTCACAATGCCCCGGCGGATACGTCGCGCCCGCGTGTCGTGTTCGGCGGTGGCTGGTGTGGTCACGGACGGAAGTTCTTTTCCCATGTGTTCTGCAGATAGATGGCTGGGATGGAGGACACCTTGGAGAGGAAGGAAAGGGATGCGCGGCGATGAAACACATCGTACCCGTTCTCCTCGATACGGACGAGGATGCGTCTGTAGTTCTTGCTCATGAGGCGCACGGTCATGCGGCTGTCGACATCGAGCAGAGGGATGCCCAGGTCGGCCCGCTGGTAGAACTCCCGTGCGCGCTGGATGGAGAAGCGCATGAGCGCAACGAAGCGCGAGGTCATGGTCTTGGTGAAGATCTCCTCGCGGGTGACGCCGAACTGGTCGAGCTCGGCGAGGGGCAGGTAGATGCGACCACGATCGGCATCCTCGCCCACGTCGCGGAGGATGTTTGTGAGCTGCATCGCAGTGCCCAGATCGCGGGCATGCTGTGACGCGGCCTGCTCGCTGTACCCGAAAATGCGGGCCGTCATGAGACCGACCACGGAGGCCACCTTGTAGCAATAGTCCTCCAGCTCGGGGAAGGTGGTGATGAAGCGGAAGTCGAGATCGGACAGGACGCCGTCGATGAGTGTGTGGAAGTGCTCGCGTCGTATCCCAAAGCGGCGGATGGCATCCTGCAGGGCGAGTGCGATGGGATCGGGTTGCGTGCCACCGTCGAAGATGTCGTCGATCGTGGAGCGCCAGTGGGCGAGCCGACGGGTGAGCACGGCGACGTCGCGCTCGTCATCATGGGCATGCTCCTCGTCGGAGATGTCGTCCACCGAGCGGCAGAAGGCGTAGATGGCAAAGCACGCGTGGCGCTTGCGTGGGGGCAGAAACATGGAGGCGAAGTAGAACGTCTTGGCATGTTCCCGGGTGATGTCGCGGCAGTGGTCGTAGGCCGCCCCGACGCGGGGATCCTCGTGGAGGCCGTCGGAGGTGGTGGGGATCACAAGGGACCGCCGATTGGTTGGACAACGATTTCCTCGACCGCGACGTTTGCCGGCGCCCGACATGCATGGTGGATGGCATCGGCCACATCGCCGGCGGTCATCATCTTTTCGTGGTGCTTTTCGCGCACGCGTTCCGGCCAGATGCCCGTGTTGGTGGCGCCTGGAAACACAGTGACGATGCGGATGCCCTGCCTGCGCACCTCCAGCCTCAGGCAGTCGGCAAGCATGGCGAGGCCGGCCTTCGATGCGGCATAGACGGAGCTGTTGGGCAGCACCTGACGGGCGGCCACGGAGTTCACCATCACGATCATGCCCGACCCGCGTTCCAGCATGCCGGGGAGCACGACGCGTGTGCAGAGAAAGGCACCCCGGAGGTTCGTCGCATGGATCTCGTCGAACTCCTCCACGGTCATGTCGACGAACTGTTTGAACCGCGTCACACCCGCGCAGTTGACCAGCACGTCGGGATGGCCATGCTCGCGGGAGATGCGCTCCCACGCCGCCTGCACCGACGCCTCGTCCCGCACATCGCAGGCGATGTGGATGATGCGGCCGGGGCCGACCAGCTCCGTCTTGTCCCTGACCGAACGCGATGAGGCGACAACGATGCATCCATCAGCGGCAAAGCGCCGGGCGGCCGCATCGCCGATGCCCGAGGATCCGCCCGTGATCCAGACAACCTGCCTCTGTTCCATGGTCACACCTGCCCTCCCCGGATGAGGCGCAGGAACTCCGCGCGGGTCTTGGGATTGTCACTGAACTCGCCGAACATGGCGGAAGTGGTGGTGACGGAGTTCTCCTTCTCCACCCCCCGCATCATCATGCACATGTGCCGAGCCTCGCACACCACGGCCACACCCAGGGGTTTGAGCACGTCGTTGATGGACTCGGCGATCTGCTGCGTCATGCGCTCCTGCACCTGCAGGCGCCGCGCAAAGATGTCCACGACGCGCGGAAGCTTGCTCAGTCCCACGATGCAGCCGTTGGGGATGTAGGCCACGTGGCAGCGCCCGAAGAAGGGGAGCATGTGGTGCTCGCACATCGAGTAGAAATCGATGTCGCGCACGATGACCATCTCGTTGTATTCCTCCCGGAAGATCGCCCCGGTGAGCACCCGCCGTGGGTCGCGCCTGTAGCCGTCGGTGAGGAAGCGCATCGCCGTGACCACGCGCTCCGGGGTCTTGAGCAGCCCGCCCCGCGTCGGATCCTCGCCCAGCTCCACAAGCATGTCGTGCACCAGGGTTTTCATCCGGCCGTTCCTGTCCGCCTCTCCCGCCGCCGCCGCCGCGGTGGCATCCTTCCTGCGATTCATGATTCTCCTCGATAGATGACGATGTTGTGTTCCGTCTCAAGAAGCCGGATCTCATGGAGCCGCCCCGAGGGGAGCTGATCCACGAGGCGGTTCCAGATCGCCACGGCGATGTTCTCCGCGGTGGGGATGACGCCCTGCAGGAACTCCACATCAACGTTGAGATTCCGGTGGTCCATGGCCGCGAGCACACGGTCATGGATGATGTCCTTCAGGAGCTTCAGATCGATGACATAGCCGGTGGCGGGATCGATCTCGCCCGCCACGGTCACCTCCAGTGTGTAGTTGTGCCCGTGCCCGGCCGGGTTGTTGCACCTGCCGAACACGCGCGTGTTGGTCTCGTCGGACCAGTCCGGATTGTGCAGGCGGTGGCCGGCCGAGAAGGTTTCGCGTCGCGTCACATACATCATGGCAACAGGTCTCCGATGAGGCTCGCGCGCACATCGTCCGGCAGGGCCTGTTCATGCACATAGTCGTTGTGCCGGATGCGCAGGAAGGCCGGAATGGTCGGCGAGCAGAAGGCCTCCTCCTGCGTGCCGGTGAGGGGAAAGGAGAGGTATTGCACAGCGGAGAGCGGCGCCATGCCTGGAAGCCCTGCATCGAAGACCGCCGGAACCACCTCGCCACCGATCTGCAGCGAGACGCCGCCGTCCTGCACGCCCTCAAACGAGGCGAGCCGTGCGGTGAAGCGCTCCGCATCCCCCACTTCGATGAACATGGTTGCCGACAGCTCGTGCGGATCCGGGATGAGCTCGTTGAAGAGTTCCAGTTCGCGACGGATGGCATCGGGCTCGGCGATGCAATCGAGCCGGAGCATCTCCTGCATCTGGAAGCGGACGGTGTCCGTGTTCTCGAACAGGAGCGTCACCTGGCTGCCCAGCGTCACACGGCGGTTCTGCTTGAGCTCCACAATGGCGCGTCGGATGTCGCGTCTGCGTGCCTCGTAGTCGCTGATGGAAAGGATCTCCTCAAACGCGAGCTTCTTCATGGCATCATGTCCGCTGTGGTCGCCTCAGAGGTTGTCGAGCACGCGCTGAAACCGCGCAGCGTGGAAGCGCTCGGCACGGGCCAGCGTTTCGAACCACTCGGCAATGTCCAGGAAGCCCTCCTCGCGGGCGATGCGTGCGAAGCCGGGATACATCTCCTCGCACTCATACATCTCGCCAAGGATGGCGGATTTCAGATTCTCCTCCACCGTGCCGATGGGGGCACCGGTGACGGGATCGCCCACGTCGACCATGAACTCGAGATGCCCGAAGGCGTGACCGGTCTCCCCCTCCGCAATGTCGCGGAACACGGATGCGACCTCGGGGAGACCGTGGATGTCGGCGTGCCGTGCGAAGTAGAGATAGCGTCGATTGGCCTGCGCCTCTCCGGCGAAACCCTCGCGCAGATGGCGCCAGGTGGTGGAATCTTTCAGCTCCATGTCCGTCTCCTTCTCGTGGATGAAAGCCGTCAGGTGGTGAGAACGGCGCGGATCGCGTTCAGCACTTCGTCCGCATGCCCGGTGACGCGGACCTTGGGCCATACACGGGCAATGCGCCCATCGGGATCGATCAGGACCGTGGAGCGTTCGATGCCCATGAAGCGCCTCCCGTAGAGGGACTTCTCCTTCCACACGCCGTAGGCCTGGAGCACGTCGAGACCGGTGTCCGACAGCAGGGGGAAGGGCAGCCCATGCCTGTCACGGAACTTCAGGTGTTTATCCAGGGGATCGGCCGACACACCGAGCACGGCGGCGCCGACCGCGGCGAAATTCTCGTGCCTGTCTCGGAAGTCACACGCCTCGGTTGTGCATCCCGGTGTCATGTCCTTCGGATAGAAATACAGCACCAGCCAACGACCACGGAACTCGTCGAGTGTGATCATTCTGCCCTCGGTCGATTCAAGCGCGAAGGCCGGCGCCAGTGAACCCTCGTGTAGCATATCCACCTGTGGTTGGTTGTCCGAAAAAATGGCTGTCATCCAACCGAAGGATGACAGCCACAATCTACAATGATCCGCGGAAAAGACCAGCCTGCCGGAAGATCAGAACTTCTTGAGCTCGTCCTTGATGATCGCGTAGTCGGGCTCGACACCGGGGTTGTCGGACACCCACGCGTACTTCACCACGCCCTCACTGTCGAGGACGAACACGGAACGTTTGGCGGCGGTGTAGCCCGGCATGCCGGCGAAATCGTGATGTGCGACGCCGAAGGCCTCGACGGCCTCGCGTGCATAGTCCGACAGGAGTGGGAAGTTGAGGTTGTTGCGGCCTGCGAAGGCGGCGTTTGCGAACGGACCGTCGACGCTGATCGCGACCACGTTTGCATCCATCGAGTTCATCTCCGCCATCGAGTCCTGGAAGGTGCAGAGCTCCTTCTCGCACACGCCGGTGAAGGCGGCCGGGAAGAAGGCGATCACCGTCTTGCGACCGGCGAAGCTGTCGAGTGTCATTGTTTCACGTGCGGTGTTGACCAATGCGAAGTGCGGGGCCTTGCTGCCGATTTCTACCATGGGTTTGTTGCTCCGTGGGGTGAAGGTGATGAAGAGGAAGTTCTCACGGTGATGGAACGGGGGCGGGGCCCCGTATCATGATGTGTGGATGCGGTTCAGCCTTTGACGCCGCAGCGCACCGTCACCTGGTACTCCAGTGTGTCGGCATCGATCATGCGGCCGCGCTGGGAGAGGACTTCGAACCAGCCGATGCTGCGCGTCTTCGCGACATGCGTGATCGCGGCCTTGACGGCATCCTCGATGCTGGTGGTGGAGATTCCGGTGACGTCGACAAATTCAAACACTGTGCTCATGATGCTTCCTTGTTGTGTTGGCAGATACAACGCAATTTCCGGGGGAAGTGTTCCCCTCCGTCATTTTTCCTGGTCACGCTGCAGGTAATACCGCAGGGCGTATTCCGACACCATGCGATCGGTGTTGAACTGCGGGATGAGTGTCATCATCGAGTTGCGGATGCGGTTGATCCATGTGCGCGGGATGCCGTACTCATCGCGGTCGTAGTACTCGGGAATGATCGCCTCCTCGAGTGTGCGATAGAGCGCTTCGGCATCGCGCTCGTCCTGGACCGCGGGATCCGGATCGTTGTCGTCGCTGCCGATGGCCCAGCCGTTCGCGCCGTTCCAGCCCTCACGCCACCAGCCGTCGAGGATGCTGAAGTTCAACCCGCCATGGACAAGGATCTTCATGCCCGATGTGCCGCTCGCCTCCATGGGCCGGCGCGGCGTGTTGAGCCAGACGTCCACCCCCGACACCATGTG
>CAYUYM010000135.1:0-9245 GCA_964449305.1 uncultured Chromatiales bacterium
GCCGACGGGGTGACGCTCTTCTTCAACCGCGGTTTTGTCATCTATGCCTCACGTTTCAACGGACAGAAATGGACGGAAATCCAGGAACTCCCGTCGCCGTTCAACATGGACTACATGCCCTCCTACGGCTTCAAGATTGTTCCATCGGGCGACAAGGCCTACTTCATCAACGGCTTTGCGGGTGCCAGCCAGTTGCAGGACGTGAAGATCCCGCCCAACGACACCATTGTCCGCCCCAGGCCGGTGATGATCGTCACCGGGTTCGTGACCGATGATTCCACCGGCGCCCCGCTTCTTGCCAACATCATCGTGGACGACCTGACCAGCGGCCGGCAGATCGTGAAGGTGCTGACCAACCCCGCCAACGGGGCCTTCGCTGTGTCGCTTGTGCGTGGTCGGAACTATGGCATCACGGCCGAAAAGGTGAAGTACCTCACGGTATCGAAGACCTACGAGCTCCCGCTTGAAGGCCGCTTCGAGGTGGACACGCTGAACATCCACCTGACGCGCATCCGGGGGGGGGCGCGCACGGGGCTGGGAAATGTGACCTTCGGCTCGTCGGATGCGCGGGTCACTTCGCAGAGCAGTCTCGAGCTCGACCGCATCGTGGCGTTCATGCAGGACAATCCGGATGTGACGCTCACCATCGAGGGGCATGCGGACCAGCTTGGCCCCGATGATTTCAACATGCGGCTCTCACAACGCCGTGCCGATTCCGTCCGGGATTACCTGGTGCGGAAGGGGATCGACAAGGCGCGGTTGAAGGCCATCGGCTATGGGGAGACGCGTCCCATTGTGACAAGCGGCCCACCAAGCGCTCTTCGTGTCAACCGTCGTGTGGAAATCGTCGTGAATTAGGCCATATTGGGGCATTCGTTTTGTGCACTTCATGCCCCGACCCTCCAAATTCGACTTCCCCTCGCTCTACAGTATCACGGCCATCACCCTGGCCACCGTGTACTTCTGTTTTCAGGTGGAGGTGTTCGAGGAGGAATACGAGCACAACCGCCCCATCTCCACTGGTCGGCTCGCCTACAACTTCTCATCGCTCAACTGGGAATCCTTCGACAAGTTCAATGTTCAGGAGCCCTTCGTCATCACCGGAAGGGTGGTGGAAGCGCTCTGCATGTGGATGCCCCTGGAGCCTGGCGTGCTTCCGTGCGGCGAGCGCCCGTTTCAACCAGTCCGGTGCAATTCGCCACCCTGCATGGTGTGACTTGACGCACATGAACGCATCCGGTGCCTCACATCGCCGGATGCGGGGTTGTCACTGTATCCCATCACACCTTCAATCACAATCATGAAACATCCTCTGTCATGGATGGTGTTCGTGGTGCTTGCGTTGCCGGCGATTGCGGCCGGGCAGACCAGGAGCACGACACCATCCGATACCACCACGTATCACCTGAAGGAAATCACCGTCACGGGCATGCGGCTGACAGGCTCGGTGTTTGAGACGCCCCTGTCCGTGAGCGTCCTCACCGCCGAGGAACTGCGCCGCACACGCGGCTACGGCCTCGAAGAGATCCTCGCCTCCGTCCCCGGTGTGCTCGCCCAGTCCCGCTACGGGACACAGGACGCGCGCATCACCATCCGCGGCTTCGGAGCTCGCGGGGCGGGTGAGCGCTCCAACGCCGGTACCACGCGCGGCATCCGCATCATGATGGACGGCTTTCCCGAGACCGAACCGGACGGGCGCACGTCGCTCGACCTGGTGGATTTCAGCTCCGCATCCCACGTCGACATCCTGCGCTCCAACGCCTCGGCCATCTGGGGCAACGCCGCGGGCGGTGTCATCAACATCGTGTCGAACAGCGGGTTCGCGCGCCCCTACTCTTCCGTGCAGTCCACGTTCGGCAGCTTCGGCTACCGGCGTGAACGCGTGTCGGGAGGCAGCATGCTCGGCAACGGGCGGCTGTTCTATTCCCTGAGCAACACGAACTTCGATGGATGGCGCGAGCATTCGGGCAGCACCCAGGCCACAGCCAATGCAGGCATCCTGGCGCCGCTCGGGGAGCGAACCTCTCTCGGTGTCTACCTGCTGGCCACGTCGAACCTGTTCCACATCCCCGGGCCGCTCACGCAGGCGCAGTACGACACCGATCCGCAGCAGGCCCAGGGCGACACCGCATCCTACAATCCGAGCTACCTGAAGCGCGACGAACGGCGCTTCAACCGGCTTGGGCGCGTGGGCATCGCCCTCGAGCACGGCTTCAACGATGCCTCCTCGATCGACGTCACCGCCTACGTCAACCCGAAGTACCTCCAACGTTCCGAGCGCAACACGTTCCGCGATTTCACCCGCTACCACGTGGGCGGAAGCGCGATGTACACCCTCCGTCAGCCGATCGGCGCATCGCTGCGGAGCGTGCTCAACGCCGGGATGGACGAGGCCTACCAGGATGGCGCCATCCTGTTCTACAACCTCGTGAACGGCGAGCGCGGAAAGACGCTGTCCACCGACAAACGCGAGGGCGCCAACATCTTCGGCGCGTTCGTGCAGGAGGAACTCGCCATCAACGAGCGCCTGCTGGTGTCGGCCGGTGTGCGTTTCGACCGCCTCACCTACTGGGCCGAGGACTTCCTCAACCCCGCCGCCCGTGAATCCAAGGCCTACGATTCATGGACACCCAAGGCGGGCATCACCTGGCTCTTCTCTCCGCAGCACAGTGTGTATGCCAGCCTCGGAGGCGGTGTGGAGGTGCCCGCCGGCAACGAGACGGATCCCCCGGCGGTGGCGGGCATGGACACACTCCATGCCATCAACCCTCTGCTCGATCCGATGCGCTCCACGAGCATCGAGGTCGGCACCCGTCAGCTCCTCTCCTGTGGAGCGGGGTCCCTCCTCCAGGCGCTGTCCTACGATCTGGCGCTCTATCGGATCGAGGTGCGCGACGACATCATTCCCTACAATGGCGGCAGATTCTACATGACCGCGGGGCGCACTGAACGCCTCGGTGTGGAGCTGGGCGTCACAACCCGCTTCGCCCATGGCATCTCCCTGATGGCCACGATGAGCTGGTCCTCCAACACGTACAAGGACTACGTCATCGACTCCACGTACTACAAGAAGCCCGGGGCGACGCTCGATCTCGGGGGCAACACCATGGCCGGCATGCCGGAAATGACGTGGTACCTCCGCCTGCGCTACGAACCGGAATTTCTGTCGCACCTGTGGGTCGAGGCCTCGATGCGCGGCATGGATTCCTACTTCGCCGACGACCGCAACACACTCACCGTGCCCTCCTGGAGCGTGGTGAACGTGAGCCTCGGCGTCGACGACCTGCCGCTCTACCGCGACATCCTCATGCTCACCGCATTCGTCGGGGTCAACAACCTGACCGATGCGACCTACGTCGAATCCGCGTTCCTCAATCCCGACCGCGGCAAGTGGAACGGCCAGCCCATCTTTTTGGAGCCCGGCCTCCCACAAAACTTCGTCGGTTCGGTGGGGTTGAAGATGGCGTGGTGATCAACCGCATGGCGCTGCAGGCGGGGCAGGTGCCCGTCCGCTGCACTGCATGAACAATGGCCCGGAGCGATGCGTCCCGGGCCATTGCGTTGATGCGGTACCTGTGCGGTGTCAGTGCAGGCGATTCTTGAAGAATCCCATGAAGTACTCGTAGAGTCCGAGGTAGGATTTCATCCCGCCGGCCACGCCATGGTCGCCATTGGGGTAGATGCGCATGTCGAACTGCAGACCGGCCTCCTCAAGCTTGTCGATGAACTGCATCGTGTTCTGGAGATGCACGTTGTCGTCGAGTCCTCCGTGGATGATGAGAAGATCGCCCTTGAGCTTGGCGGCGTTCTTCACGCAGGATCCCACCTCGTAGCCAGCCGCGTTGTCCTGTGGCCGCTGCATGAAGCGCTCCGCATAGATCGAATCGTAGAAGCGCCAGTCCGTGACGGGGGCGATGGCGACGCCGGCCTTGAACGTGCCGTTTCCGAGGAGCATGGTGAGTGCCGCCATGTACCCGCCATAGCTCCAGCCCCAGATGCCCAGGCGGTCCTTGTCCACGTAGGGAAGCGTGGCGAGAAACTTCGCGCACTCCACGTAGTCGTTCGCCTCCCATTTCCCGAGCTGCCGGTAGACGCGGTGCTTGAAGTCCGTGCCACGCCCGCATCCACCACGGTTGTCCACCTGGACCACGACGAAGCCCTCGTTGGCGACCCACTCATGCTGCGGTGAGGGCCAGCGGTCGTAGACGTTCTGGCGGCCGGGGCCGCCATACACGTCCATGTAGACGGGGTACTTCTTTGTCGCGTCGAAGTTCGCCGGTTTGATGATGGAGCAGTAGAGTTCGAGACCATCGCTCGTCCTGAAGCTGGTGATCTCGCGCGGCATCCACTCATACTTCTCGAAATTCGCCGGATCGACGCGCGACACGACGCGCACCTCCTCGCCGTTTCCGTTGCACATGCGCACGATCTGCGGGTGGCGCAGGCTGGAGTAGGTGTCCAGGTAGAAATCGCAGGTGGGACTCATGGAGATGGTGTGCGTTCCGCCGTCCTTCGTGAGCTGGATACGGTTGTCGCCGTCAAGGTCCACCGCGTGGAGATGGCGCTCGAGCACCGACACCTCGGTGGAGATGTAGTAGATGCGGTCGTTGGATTCGACGCCGACGATGTCGGTCACGTCCCACGGACCGCGCGTGATCTGGGTGATGAGCCTGCCGTCGTAGTCGTACAGGTAGAGGTGATTGAAGCCGTCGCGTTCGGACACCCAGATGATGCGGTCGCGGCCCTCGGGGAAGAACACGTTGTCCGCGATCTCGATCCAGCCGGTGGCGGATGTGTCCTCGATGATGACGCGGCTCTCGCCGGTGGTCGCCTCGGCGATGAGGAGCTCCACATGGTTCTGGAGGCGGTTGAGGCGCATGATGGCGAGGCGCCACGGGTCGTTGGTCCAATAAATGCGCGGGATGTACTGGTCCTTTTCCTGGCCGATGTTCATCCACACCGTGCGCTGGGACTCGAGTGACACGACGCCGATCTTCATCACGGGGTTCGGATCTCCGGGTTTCGGATAGCGGAGGGGGACGATCTCGAGATGGAGGGGCATCCAGTCCGTCAAGCGGTACTCGGGCACCTGGTTCTCATCCTCCTGCCAGTAGGCGATGCGGCGGCTGTCGGGCGACCAGCGCCATCCGTCGGCGATCTCGAACTCCTCCTCATACACCCAGCCGAAGCGGCCGTTGAACACATGCTCGCCGGCGTCGCGCGTGAGCTGCATCTCGCGTCCGGTCTCGAGGTTCATCACCCAGAGGTTGTCGGCGGCCACGTAGCCCACATACCGGCCGTCGGGCGACACCTTCGGTGTGCGCACGCCGTCGCCGTGCTTCGGGATGAACTGGAGCGTGCCCGTTTCGGGAGTGTAGACGGCAAAGGAGCCGACCTTGGAATAGCGCCAGACGGAGTGCTCGCTGATGGTGAAGACGATGCGCTTTCCGTCGGGCGACCAGTCGTAGCCGGTCCACGTGAAGGGGCCGTCGCCCGCCTCGTTTCGGAGGGAGGTGGGATCGTAGATGCGCTGCTCTTCGCCGTTCTTCACGTTGACGGCGAAGAGGGCGAATTTCTTCGTCACCGAATCGAGTTTCATGAACGAGTAGTGTCTGCCGTCGGGCATCCAGCGCATGCTGTTGATGCGCTGGCCGCTGAAGTCGCGGTTGCCGAACGCGTCGCGGATGGTGACGGGCTTCTTCTGCGCCATGAGGCGGGCGGGCACGATGGCCAGCATCAGCGCAGCCGACACGGTGACGAGGATGGTGGTGATGGATGCGGGGCGTTTCATGTCGTGTGTTCCAGGATTGGAAGACGGGGTTTCAGGGGGAGGACACGTTTCCGTGCATCAACAAATATACGACGCGACACAGGAACAACGTCCGGAGAAATTCTGCGCGCAAATTCGCCGGTCGCATCGTACCTTGTGCGGAAATGCCATGGACCAGCCCCACGACCATCTTCCCCAGCTTCTGCGACACACCGCCCGCCTGCTGCCCATGCTGCTGCGTCCCGGCGCCGATGTCGATGCCATCCTCCACGACCATCTCCGTTCCCGCCGGCAGCTCCCGCCCGCGCTGCGCCGCGACGTGGTGGGCCTGGTGCACCACGCGCTGCGTCTTGCCCCGCTCATCGACCGCCTCCGCGGAGGCGATGGCTCCCGCCCGCGCCGCATGTCCGATACCGATGCCATGGTGACGGCCGCCATCGCCCATGTGCTCGGTGCCGCCGCCGCGCAGCATCCCGACGGCGCCATGCGCGCGGAGGTGGAGACGCGGCTGGCAGCCTGCCACGCCGTGGTCGGACCTGACACGATCGCGGTGCTTGCAGCGATGCTGGCGCGGGGTCTGGAGCTCGACGCCGCGGTGATGCAGGGGTCGGCCGATGATGCCGCGCTGGCCGCTCGCAGCGCGCTGCCGCAGTGGATCTTCACGGCGCTGGCAGCGCGGCACGGCCGCCGCGGCGCGCTGGAACTGGGCCTCGCACTTCTGCGGCCGGCGGAGCTGTGCGTCCGTGTGAACACGGCGCACGTGGGCATGGAGGAGGCTCTGGGGCAGCTCGCCGCGGCGGGGCTGGCGGCCCGACGCAGCAGCCTCGCACCGACGGGCGTGGTGCTGTCCGGGCACCCGAAGCTCACCGATCTGCCGCTGTGGCGTGGCGGCGGCATCGAGGTGCAGGACGAGGGGAGTCAGCTCGTCGCCTGTGCCGTGGCCCCGGAGGCGGGGTGGCAGGTGCTCGACGCCTGCGCCGGCGCCGGAGGGAAGACGCTTCACCTCGCCGCGTTGCAGGGCGGCGCCGGTGCCATCACCGCCATGGATGTGGAATGGAACCGCCTCCGAGCGCTGCAGCAGCGGGCGCGCAACGCCGGTCTCGCATCGGTGCGCACGGTGCACCTCCGTGCCGGAGCCGACGCGGCGGCGCTGGACGCGACGCTCGCGGCCGCAGGCGTGCCGGCGATGTACGACGCCGTGCTCGTCGACGCGCCCTGTTCGGGCATCGGCACGGCGCGGCGTGCGCCGGCGATGAAGCTGCGCCTCACACCGTCCCTCCTGCGCCGGCTCACCACGACGCAGCACGCCGTGCTCGCCCTCGCCGCGCATGCCGTCGCCCCCGGCGGCGTGCTCGTGTACGCCACCTGCTCGCTCCTGCCCGCGGAGAACGAGGACATCGTCGACGCCTTCCTCGCATCCCACCGGGACTTCCTGCCCGACCCGCTGGCGCCGGCCTTCGCCCGCTGCGGCGTTGCTGCCCCCCACGTGCCACCCGCGGAGTGGCACCTGACGCTCACTCCAGCGGAGCACGGCTGCGACGGCTTCTTCATGGCAAGGATGCGGCGCGCCCCGGTGTGATGTGCCCCGGCTCATGGGCCGGACACGCATCCAGTTGCCGGAGGTGACCGGGCAGCATGCAGTGCAGGGAAATCCCCCTGATGCTTTCTATTGGGGATTTTTCTTTGTACTATTCTGCGACCGAATTCCACGTCGCATCGGCACACATCCAAAACACTCCATATCTCTAGAACGGAAGGATCCTCATGAAGAAAGTGCTCCCAATTGCATTGTTGCTTCTGTTGTGTTCGTTCAGCGGCCTGCACGCGCAGGGAACGGCACGCTTCGTCCTGCTCGAACAATTCACCGGCACCTGGTGCGGTTGGTGCCCATACGGGTCGGACTCTGTTGCAGCGATTCTTGCCCGCATGCCGAACGTCAATGCCCTGGCATATCACTCCGGCGATGTGCTGGAAACGACGGAGACCGCGATCGTGGACACGATGCTGTACATCTCCTCGTATCCCGGCGCGGCAGTCGATCGCATGGTCTGGAATTACCAGGGCAAGGCCACCTTCGGTCTGGGGCGGGATGCCTGGGGAGCAGCGTGCGCCATTCGTGCCCCCATTCCCTCGCCGATCTCCATTGTCGTTGATTCAAGCACCTACGATCCCGCCACACGATTGATCAGCTTCATCATCAAGCTCAACGTCCTTGTCGACATGCCCGGTGAGTACTACTACGCCATCGTGATCTCGGAGGACAGCGTCAACGCCGCGCAGACGAAGTACTTTGTCGGCGGTGGCTCGACGATTCTGGATCCGTATTTCCACAAGCGTGTCGTCCGGAAGATGCCCATCACCAGCTTTGGATCACGTCTGACAAGCACCGGCCTTGTCGCCGGTCAGACGATCCGGAGAACGTACAATTACGTTGTTCCTGTCACCGTGGGATGGAACCTCGATAAGTGCAGCATCACCATTCTTGTCGACAGGAAGTATCCAGGCATCGTTGGTGAGCATCGCGAGGTGCAGCAGTCGTGGCAGAAGAAGTTCTTCGATGCACTCATCTATCTGCCGGTGAACCTCGTCTCCTTCAACGCCGAGCGCGTGGGTGACGATGCACGCCTGATGTGGCGCACCGACGGCGAATCCAGCAACAAGGGCTGGGCCATCGAACGCCGCATCGATCTCGCTGACTGGCGCCAGATCGACTTTGTCGAGGGCCGTGGAACCACCACCCTGGGGCAGACGTATGAGTACGTCGATCGCTCCGCCGACAAGAAGGGCGTGTATGACTACCGCCTGCGCCAGACGGATTACGACGGCACCAACGACGTGTCGCCTGTGGCGCGAGTCCTGTTCACCTCGGTGCCCACAAGCACACATCTGAACCAGAACCACCCGAACCCCTTCAACCCGACCACACAGCTCTCCGTGGATCTCGCCGAAGCGACCACGATGAAGCTCCAGGTGTTCGATGCCGTCGGCCGCATGGTGGCCACGCTTGCTGATGGTGCCTACGAATCCGGCTCGCACGTCTTTGACTGGAATGCGATCGATGCCGGCGGATCCCCGCTCCCATCGGGCGTGTATTTCTACCGCCTCACCACGCCGGGGCATGTGGAGACGCGCCAGATGATGCTGTCCCGCTGACACGGACTTCATCCATGCATGATGAAAAGGCGGCCACGGCCGCCTTTTCCTTTGGGGTTCTCCATGTCTGCATCCTGCGCGGCCCTGTCCGGCCGCGCATGCCGTCATCCGGTGAACGCTGCGCCCTCGAGTTCGAGCAGGGTGCGCTTCCTGCCGAGCCCGCCGCCGAAGCCGGTGAGCGAACCGTCACGACCGATCACCCTATGGCAGGGGATGATGACGGGGATGGGATTGCTTCCGATGGCCGTCCCCACTGCGCGGACGGCTCTGGGTCGGCCGATGCGCTCCGCCACCTCGCCGTAGGTCCAGGTGCTGCCGCGGG
>CAYUYM010000136.1:0-9087 GCA_964449305.1 uncultured Chromatiales bacterium
CGAATGGCGCCGCTGGCTGACGGTGGCCGATGTGGTGCAGTGCAACGAGGGAGAATGCGTGGCCCTCGTGCCTGGCGCGACCTCGGTGGAGGATTCCCTCAACGCCATCCTCCGCGAGACGCCGCTCCGCATGCTGGTGCTGACGCGTGCGGACAAGGGCACGGTGATCCACACGCGCGACGGGGGGGCGGTCGCCATCCCGCCGGCACCGGTGCGGGAGCTCGTGGATCCGACAGGCTGCGGTGATGTGTTCGGTTCCTTCTTTTCCCGGGGCTGCATCGAAACGCGCGACATCGCGGCTTCGGGCGCCGTGGCGGCACGCGCGGCGGCGATGATCGCCGGGATCCCCGGATCGCTCGGCATCGAGCAGCTCCCGCAATGGATGGCCGGAGGCGGGCGATGAAGGCGCTCATCACCGGTGCACATGGACTCCTGGGACAGAAGACCGCCATCATCCTTGCCCAGGAAACGGATGCAACCATCCTCATCACCGACACGCAGCGGGAGACCTTTTTCGCGAACCCCCGCTTCGAATACCAGCAGCTCGACATCACCCATCGCGGTGATGTGAAGAGCCTTGTCGCGGACTTCGCGCCCGACGTCATCATCAACACGGCGGCCTTCACCGACGTCGATGCCTGCGAGGATGAGCGGGAGCTTGCCTGGCGGGTGAACTGTGATGGCGTGAAGAACCTCATCGTTGCCATGCGCCGGCTCCCCGCATGTCATCTGGTGCATGTGTCCACCGATTACGTGTTCGATGGAACGGCCGCGCCCTACGGCGAGGATGCGCCCCCCAATCCCGTGAGCTACTATGGCCGGTCCAAGCTCGCCGCGGAGAACGCCATCCTCACCTCCGGGGTGGATGCCGTGATCGCACGGACACAGGTGTTGTACGGCACCGGGTACGAGGTGCGAAAGAACTTCGCGCTCTGGGTGATCGAGATGCTCCGGAAGGGGCAGCCCTTCCACGTGGTGACCGACCAGGTGGGCAATCCCACCCTGGTGGACGACTGCGCCTTCGCTCTTGTGCTCATGGCGGAGAAGCGTGCCATGGGACTGTATCATGTGGCGGGGTCGGACATCATGTCGCGGCACGAGTTCGCCTGTCTGGCCGCCGATGCCTTCGAGATCAATCGTGCGCTTGTGCTGCCGACCACGTCGGACACCCTGATGCAGATCGCCCACCGGCCGGCGAACAGCGGCTTTCTCACATTGAAGTTCGAGTCGGAGTTCGGGGTGCGTCTGGCCGGGGCGGCGAATGGACTCAGGACCCTGGAGCAGCAGCTCCGCCACGGAGCCCAGCATCTGGATCTGCTTGCCGGAGCGCTGCCCGCGGAGGAATGATCCGCCCACCTGTGGAATGACGTGTGTTTTCGCTATTTTCCGATCTTTCATCACGCAGCAGGTGAGGCACCATGGCAGATGGCAACAAAGGACCCAACGTTCAATTCGCAACCGCACTCGTCTACTGGGGCGCGGCCTTTCTTGTGCTCATCCTCGGTTTCCGGGCGATTCTGGAGACGCTGGAGCTCTCCTCCCTCAAGATGCCGATCACGTATCTCGCCGTGGTCTCTCTCATCGCGGAGTTCGGCCTGCTTCTGTTTTACGGCAACACGATCCGGACCGCCAAGCCGGCGGAGACGCCGGGGGGAGGCCTGCCGCCGCAGCTCGCCGCGGATGTATCCGCCCTGGTCGCGTTGATGCGTGAGACGTCGGAGACGATGGTCGCGATCGGCGCGCGCCTGGCCCACGCCGCGGAGACGGCGGAGCAGAGCGCCGGAGCGCTGACCGGGATCGCCGAGCGTTCCCAGGCGGCTTCCGCGCAGGCTGCCGAGGCGCTGGACCGCCGCGCGGTGGAGATGCAGTCCCTCACCACACAGGCGCTGGCCGCGTTCCGGCAGTCGACGGACACGTACGAGCAGACGGCCCGCAGCATGACCCAGTCGGGCGAGCGCAGCGACAGGATGCTGCAGGAGCATCAGGCCTACATGCGGCAGGCCCTTGATGCCTACCTGCGGTCCATCGAGGCGCATCAGGAGCTGGCCGCATCGCTCAAGGCCCAGGTGACGGCACTCGAAACCACCGCCACCACGCTCTCGTCTCTCTCGGAGCAGGAATATCGCCGCCGCGTGCTGGCCGACATCATGCTTGGTCTGGACAGGACCGTGGAGAACCTGCGGCAGGGGAACCCGGGGAGCACCGTGAAATGAAGGCGAAGGTCGAGGTGTACTTCGCGATGTACCTCACCGCGATAATCTCCTTTTTCACCGTCAACGAGCTGGTGGACATCTGGAAGAACAAGGCCGAGGAGCGCGAACAGATTCTCATCGACGTGATCAAGAGCCTGGTCGAGATCGGGGACTACTTTGAATGGACCGATGTGCGTCTCGAGAACTCGCTGCTCACCGGTTCCATCGCCCTCAATCCCTCCTTCCAGATCCGCGAGCCCATCGCAGCGAAGATGATTCTGAAGGCGACACAGAACCCCGACGATTCGCTCATCATCACCTCGCTCACACTCGATCCCGGCACATCAAGCTGGTCCTTCAGCACGGCGCAATTGAAGCCGGGCGTGGAGTATTCGCTCCACATGGTGACCGAGGAGAACGTGAACTTCATGGTGTCGGAGCAGGGGCGGGCGATGATCAAGAGCAAGCTCCTGAACATGCAGAGCCGTCAGGTGACGACGCGCAACCTCAACCTGGACTCGCTGGCCACCTTCATCTCCAACAACATCCAGTCCGTCACCTCCTCGCGCGATTTCGCCTATGCGAATCCCTTCATCCTCACGGCGGAGCAGCAGGCCGAGGCGCCGCGGCCCGAGGGGCCGTTCATCGAGCGCACCCCCGTGGTGATCGCCGGCAGCCGCAGCAACACCGTCACCTTCACCTATGGCAACATCCCCATTGCCGACATGCGCAAAGCCCAGGTGCGCATCGGCTCCGTGAACGCCGAGCTTCGCACCATTGACAACAACACGGCGACCTACGCGTTGAACGGCGCTTTTGAGGAGGGGACGCATCAGGTGATGGTGAACGGCATCCCGGACATCAACACCACCAACGCGCGGCTCAAGGCCATCCGCATCGACATCGAATGTGACGACGTGCTCTACGAGTCCGACGACCTGTCGGCGCGCATCAACACCCGCGGTGAATCGGGCGCTGATCTGCGCTGGCGCATCGAGCGCGACGGCGCAATGGTGAAGAACGGCGAGGGCAAGGGCGCGGCCATCCGCCTCGCCGAGGTGGACAAGGGGCGCTACACCATCCGTGTGTTCGACGACGGCGGATCGGTGCTGGCCCAGCGGGGGCTGGAGGTGCGTATCCCACCCGCTCCCGAAGTGGTGGAGTTCCGCAGCGACAGCGCGCGCACGGTGACCGCGGTGGTCTACATCTACGGCAAGCACAACATTCCGAAGCGCGTGTCGGGCTACGTCGGCACAAAGAACTGGCCCGATACGTGGAGCCAGGGGCCGACGGTGGACAACCGCAAGGAGTACCGCCTCACCGCGCAGATCGGGGACTCCGAATGCGGACGAAGCATCATCATCGCCCTGAAGGTGGAGGATCGCAACGGGCAGACAGGTCGTGAGCGCCGGGAGAAGAAGACCGTCCCGTGCAGATGAGTCAGGCATATCACCCGCGACGCATGGTCGCAGCCCTGGTGCTTGCGGTGGCTTTGTGTGCCCCGGCCGCGGCGCAGACCGTGTCGTGGTCCATCCTCGACAACGACATCAAGGACGACATCGTCACGCATCTGAAATCCTGTCCCCTGTCGACGCGTGACAGCATCTATGTGGACGGTTTCAACCCGAACGATTCGGTGTTCGTCGTGGCCGGCATCGACGAGGCCGGGCCGGTGATCCAGGAGTTCCGCCTGATGGGGCGCCCCATCCGCAACGCCTGCCTCGCGGACATGCCGCGCTGGCTGGCCGACACCATCCTGCATCGGATCTATCCGTGGGTGGGAATCGGTGGCCCGCAGGTGCGGACCTTCCTTCGGGACACGGAGGGAGCCGGGGATGTCGCGATGCTTCAATATGTGCGCAACGCGGACTGGATGGGGACGGGGGGGATGGAGCTGGCGTTTCCGTCACGCTTCGCCGTTCGCTTCGCGGGATCATCGATGGGCGTCTTCGGTGCGCTCGGGGAGGAGCAGCTCGGCTTCCCTGGCAGCTCCATCTCCACGCTCAAGCTGGGCGCGGGGTTCGGCGGTGTGAGGTTCCATGTCACGCTTCCCGTCGTCACCCTCACACCGACGCGCATCGAGGGCGTGCTGGGGGTCGGCGTCGCCTTCTCGGCGGGCGGGCTTGGTGGCTCGCTGCAGTTCGGCGAGGTGCCGAAGTTTTCGCGGCTCACACTTCCCGCAGGCGGCGCCATTGTGGAGACATCCTTTCTCCAGAATGCCGGTCTGCTGTACTACCAGACCGCGACGCTTCTGGGCGGGGATGCTGCCATCCGTGTGCGGGCCGGGGCTGCGGTGTACCAGATCACGCGCGGCCACTCCACCGACGGCGCGTCGTTCCGCGTCGCCGAGCGGCTGCTCTACGGTGGTGCATGGCTGCGGATGGACTGGGTCACCGGACAAGCGGGGGGCGGTGTGCCGCGGCTCGAGCTGGCCCTGCAGGCGCTGCTCGGCAACCGCAGCTCCATCCTCGCCGGGTGGACCTGGAATCCCTCGCGCACCATCGGTCTCATGGTGCAGATGGTCTACACCGTCCGGGACGATGCTTCTGTCGCCTGGTCCGAATCCGTCCTGCCCTGGGGCGCAGTGCTGGTGAGGCTGTGATGACGGGCAACGACAGCCGTCCATCGGCAATGGCGGGATCCGCAACAGGTCCGGACAGACGGTCCATCGTTTCCCGTCATGCTCGCAACTTTTCGCCTCATGAACCGTCCATGGCACCCGGCACGCCTGCAGGGCATCGTTTCACGCACGTTCTTGTGTCGCTTCTCATCCTTCTTCTCCTCGGCTCACAGGCCACACAGGCGCAGACCGTGACGCGCGACGTGACCGATGGAAGTGTCCGCGGCATGATCACGCGTGCGCTGGAGGAGGCGGACCGGCTGTCGGGGCATTACAATCCCGGCAGGTATTCCACGGCATTGTTCCTTGTGGATGTGGATGAGGAGAACGGCAACGAGCTCGCCGGGTTTCGTGTGGTCAACCAGTTTGGAACCGAGATCATTCCGCCGCGGACATCGGCACAGGACATCCAGTATCTGCTGGGCGACAATGTTGCGGGTGTGCTGAAGAGCGGCGTGTATGATTTTGCACGCATCGAGCCGGGGCGCATCGCCCGCGAATTCGCGCTGCGCAGTTTGCGCGAGCAGGAGTGGCGCTCCACCGCCGTGGCCGAGCTGTCGACCGACCGCATCGTGTGGCGCTTCGCCGGCGATGCATCCATCGTGATCACACAGGGTGACCTGTTGCTCGGCCTCCCGGCCCACACCGGCGGCTTCACGCGCGTGGCTGTGGGCACCTCGTCGGTGATGGCCGGCATGGTGCTGCCATTCTGCCAGCAGGCGGCCGCATCGCCGGAGCGACGGCTCGACGCCGGCATCGGCGGGTTTGCCGCGTTCTCCGTCAGCGAGGGGCTGCTCGGCGCGAGTGGCGCACTTTCCTTTCAACGGACGGGCGATCCCGACTGGGTCAACGTCGCCACAACCTTCCACACCATCCGCTCCCCCTGGGCCGGGTACGCCACCGTGGATCTGGCGCTGCCCCTTGCGGACGCCGGGCCCGTGTTGCGCGTCGGCGCTGGCTACGGATCGATGGCCATCGAACGTGGTGCCGTGCATGACGGTGTGATCTCGCAGGTGTCGGTGGGGCCCGATGGCGGGCCGGTCCAGCCCTACGAGACGTCATCCTGCCCCGTCGCCTTCGTCGGTTTCGCATCGGGATTGACCGGTGCGGGCCCCGGCGGACTGCCGTTCCGCATCCTGAGCATGCGCACGGGGTGGGCGCAGAAGGGCGTGTTTGCGACCGTCACGCTGCAGATCACCTCATGGCTCGGCATCCGCACCGACCTGGTGCATCATCCCTCACCGCGGGACTGGGAGCCCGGGACGGGGTGGAGCGTGTCACCTGTTGTCCGCTTGTAGAGTGCGATGCAGACAACCCGCGCCTCGCTGCGATGAGGAGGTGTGTGGCGCTTCAATCCTCCGGCGATGCCGGCATCGGTTCCGGTCGTTCATCGGTCCCGACCTCTGACGACGACAGACGGAAGGTGATGGCCACACCGGCTCGGACCACGAGGTGCTTCCATTCGAGATTCTTCACAAGATGTGTCGGCTGGTACTCCACGGTGATGGATGGCTCGAGCGCAGAGGTCCATGTCGCGGTCAGTGGCAGGGCATGGTGAAGACCGACGGCAAGGGAGGTGAGGATGCGTGTGGCATCGGGGATCGTGCCGCCGAGGCTGTTGCGCGAGCGCGTCTGTGTGTCGCTGAAGACGCCGTGGTCCACGGGCTCAACAATGGTCTCCTGCTGGGAGTAGCGGCTGTCGAGGAGCAGAGACAGCGACACGCCACCGGTGATGGCCAGCCGCCCGATGAGTCGATGATACGCGCCGAGGTTCAGGGTGAGGTGGAGGAAGCGCGCATCGATGGCATGTCGGATGGTGATGGGGATGGGTGTCCCGCGGTCGCTGCCGAGTTCGGATTCCCTGGCCTCCAGCACGCCCTCCCGGACGCCGACCGACAATCCGATGGTGCCGCCGGCGGCAACGTTCACCGGCAGACGGAGGACGGCGCCCGCGCGGAAGCCGTCGGCGCTTCCTGAGGAGTAGCGGGGACAGCAGCCGGGGATGCCGGGCAGTGAGGAGAAATCCGCGATCTGATGCACAACCTCGTACGCAGCCTGGGGTCCCAGGCGGAGGCCCGACCAATACCCCGTGTCGCCCTCCTGGGCGTGGGTGGTGACACCGGTGCAGAGTGATGCGAGGATGAGCGCGAAGGCCCGATGGAGAATGGCGTGGTGGTTCAAAGCGCCTCGTTCATTTGACGATGATCATGGTCCGCGACAGCGTCGTGGACGGTGTGCGAAGGATGCACCGGTACATTCCCGATGCGAAGGCCGTGCCTTCGAAACGGACGCCATGCCGCCCGGGTTCCGCGATGCCGGCGAACAGCGTGGCGATCCTTCGGCCGAATGCATCGACGACGAGGAGTTCGGTGTGACCCACCTCCATCGTTTCGTAATCGATCCAGGTTTCGGCGTTGAACGGGTTGGGGTGGTTCTGCATGAGCGACACGCGTCGATCCATGAGAAAGAGCCGATCGCCACCCTGGTGGCACAGCTCGACGCACACGGGACACGACTGCCCCTGCACCGTGGTCGCGACATCGCCGGTGCCCCATGCAACGCCGTTGATCACGACATCGGTGCAGGCCGTGTCGGAGGCGAGCACGATGAATGGCAGCCGGTGCAGAACGCCCTGCACATCGCCGCCGGCGCGTGTGCCTGTCACACGGGCATGCAGCCGCCGCTCCTGGATGCCAAGCGTGTCGAAGGCGAAAAGGGGATGCACCACATGGAGATCGAAGGCGACGTCGAGGGTGAAGGCAGACATCGCATCGGGAAGGCCCTGCGATGCAAGGAGCAGGAGGGGCAGCGACACGACGGTGCCGGACGGCACAGGTCCGGTGGTGCCGCAATCGAAGCCGACGACGGCCGTCGCGTGTGACACGTTCACCATCACGGTGTCGGAACATCCCGTGCAGCCGTTCGTGTCAGTCACGCACACCATGTACGATCCCGATTCTCCCGCCGTGTGCGTCCGCTCCACCGCTCCGATGATGCGTGCTCCATTCCTGAACCACTGATACTGTGCGTGCACAGAGGATGTCAGCGTCGCGCCGGACAGGGTGATGACGGGATGCGGGGAGGGCCGCACGTCGAGTGTGTGCGGGGGAGTGGTTCCGCTGCACCCGATGCTGTCGACGACATGCGCGGTGTACATGCCGGGCAGCGTCGCGCCGAGTGATGACTGTGTCGCGCCGGGTATCGGTGTGCCGTTGCGGAACCACTGGCAGGCGGGGAAAGCGGGCACAACCGCAAGGCGGGCCGTGTCACCCTCACACAGGACGGATGGATCCGCGGTGGAGATGATGGGTGCCGGTGGAGGCTGGAACGTGACAATGACGGAATCGGATGTCGAGGAGCATCCGATGCTGTCCGTCGTCGTCACCGCGAACACGCCGCTGCGCGTCACCCTGATCGAGCGGCCTGTCTCTCCCGTGTTCCATCTGTGGGTGATGTGTTCCGGTCCGGCATCGAGCACAACGGTGTCGCCCTCACAGGTGGTGGTCGCCCTGTCCGCGGTGATCACGGGGCGGGAGGATGGAGGGATGTGCACGACCACGAATCCTTCCCCCACGCATCCTGCAGCGCTTCTGTGCTGCACACGCAGCGTGTCCGTTGTGGATGCGGGCCATTCGATGACGATATCGGAGGTGCCCTCACCGGAGCGGATCAGGCCGGTCGTGGATGACCAGTGATACGATGACCCGGGCAGAGCCGTGGCGGCGAAGGCCGTGGGTGTATTTCTGCAAACGGTGGCGGGGCCGGCGATGGTGGCATCAGGCACGGGATGGAAGGTGATGGTGACTGCAGCCGATGTGCCGGTGCAGCCGGCCGAATCCTGGACGGACACGAAATACTGTCCCGATCGAATGACGCGAAGCGCGCGGGTGGAGTCGCCTGTCGACCACACGACCCGGGCATACCCCTCCCCCGCATCAAGCGTCACGGTGTCGCCCTCACATGCGACGGCAGGCCCGTGCATGCTGATCACCGGCGTGAGCGAGCTCTGCACGTGCACGATGATGGTCGTGTCGGCCACGCATCCGGACGCTGCCGACAGGGTGAGGTGCAGGGTGTCCTCGCCAGGCTGCTGCCATTGCACAGTGACGGAAGCGGTGGTGTGGCCCGAAAGGATGACCCCGCCTGAGGCGCGCCATGCATGCGTGATGCCGGCACCGTCCGGGGCCGTGTAGGTGACAGGGGCCATGGGACAGGCTGTGGCCGGTCCGGTGATCGAGATGGACGGGCGGGGATGCACGGTGATGGCTGTCGGCA
>CAYUYM010000137.1:0-8997 GCA_964449305.1 uncultured Chromatiales bacterium
CCTGGGGTGATGAGAGCCGCATCAATCAGGCTCGCAAGCCGTGGTACCACCGGCTCGATCTGCGTGCAACGGCGTATGCCACATTCTGGAATCTCGAATGGGCCTTTTATCTGGATGGCATCAACGTGTACAACCATGACAACGTCTCCGGATATCGCTGGTTCATCGGTTCCGACGGTGCCCTTCAGCGCCGGGCGACCACCATGTTTCCCATCCTGCCCACAATCGGCATCAATGCGAGGTTCTGACACATGTCCGAAGAACAGAAGATCCTTTCCGTCACCGAGCTCACACGCGCAATCAAGGGAGAACTCGAGGCGCGTTTCCGATCCATTGCCGTGGTGGGGGAGATCTCGAATTTCGTCCGGCATACGAGTGGTCACCTGTACTTCAGCATCAAGGATGTGGGAGCGCAGCTGTCCTGCGTGATGTTCCGCGGAAGCGCTGCATCTCTTCCGTTTTCTCCCCGCAACGGCATGGAGGTGGTCTGCCATGGCAACCTTTCGGTCTACGAGCCCCGGGGGAGTTACCAGTTGACGGTCACCTCCATGCGCCCGAAGGGGGAGGGGGCACTGCAGATGGCCTTCGACGAACTGAAGCGCCGGCTGCAGGCGGAGGGCATGTTCGATGTTGCCCGCAAACGTCCGCTTCCACCGTACCCATCGACCATTGCACTTGTCTCCTCGGCAACAGGGGCGGTGCTGCGCGATCTGCGGAGTGTCATCCACCGTCGTGATCCCTCCGTCCTCCTGCTCGTGGTTCCCGTCCAGGTGCAGGGCAGCGGTGCCACGGAATCGATCATCGACGGCCTCAGGCAGGTCAACGCCCATGGGGAGGCCGAGGTGATCATCCTTGCACGCGGCGGAGGCAGCATCGAGGATCTGTGGGCGTTCAATGAGGAGGCTGTCGCACGCGCAATTGTGGCGTCCCACATCCCCGTGGTGTCCGCCATCGGGCATGAATCGGACTTCACCATCGCCGATTTCGCAGCCGACGTGCGGGCCGCCACCCCATCGGTTGCGGGGGAGCTGGTGGTCCGCGACCGGCGTGAGCGCGTTGAATCCCTTCGCCAGGTTTCGGATACTGCATGGAAATTGTTAGATTCCCGGCGTACCGCAGCGCTCGACACCATGCGTCATGCGGTGAAACGCCGTGAATTTGTCATGCTCGAGCATGCGTTGCGGCAATGGTCGCAGGTGATGGATGAGCGGCTTGAAGCGCTCCACGGACTCATGGAGCGCCGGATGACGGAGGCCGGTCATTCCATGGCGATCATGCGCACCCGACTTGCAGGTCACGATCCGGAACGCATTCTTCATCATGGATACGCCATTGTGCGACGCGAATCTGCGGTGGTTCAATCGGCGGCATCACTGCTCCCATTCGATCTGACGGAGATCACCTTCCACGATGGGAATGTCACCGCTGAAATCAAAGAGGTATCATGAGCAAGACCAAGGGCCCCACTTTTGAAAAACGCTTCGAGCTGCTTCAGGCCATCCTCAAGGAGATGGATTCTCCTGACACCCCGCTGGAGCGCATGCTCAAACTGTATGAAGAGGGGATCGAGGCAATACAGGAGGCTGCAGGGGAGTTGTCGGCCATTGAGGCACGGGTCAGGCTCCTCAAGGAGAAGGCGGACGGCATCTTCGAAACCGTGGAGTACACCATCACCACCGAGCGTGACCGATGAACATCATGGCAGCACCCTTCAGCATGTTGAACCGACGGTGGACGAACGATGAGTGACCAGCCGACCCCCACCCGATTGATGGATCTGATCCAGACACCCACCGACCTTCGAAAATTCCAGGAAGCGGACCTTCGCCATGTCTGCGAGGAGATTCGCGAGATTCTGATCGACGCCGTGTCGAAGACAGGGGGCCACCTCGGAGCAGGCCTCGGCACGGTTGAGCTGGCGGTTGCACTCCATTACGCCTTTCAGACACCCCAGGACAAGATCATCTGGGATGTGGGCCATCAGGCCTATCCGCACAAGATTCTGACCGGTCGAAAGGAAAGGATACACACGCTTCGGCAGTTCAAGGGGATCAGTGGCTTTCTGAAGCGCGACGAAAGCGAGTACGATGTTTTTGGTGCCGGGCATGCCAGCACCAGCATCTCCGCTGCGTTGGGCGTGGCCTGTGCACGCGATGCCAAGCAGGAGAAGAACAGCGTGATTGCGGTGATCGGAGATGGCGCCATGACGGGAGGTCTCGCCTACGAAGCGATGAACAACTGCGGGCTTTCCAGGCGAAACCTCATCGTGGTGTTCAACGACAACAACATGTCGATTTCCGAGAACAAGTGGGTGGTATCCAACTACTTCAACGATCTCATCGCATCACCGGCGTACAACCGCCTGCGTGCGAACGTCTGGGATCTGGCCGGAAAGTTCGACGAACTGGGGGATCGCTTCCGTCGCGTCACATCGAGGATCGAAGGCGGGTTGAAGTCCATCCTCACACCGGGCATGTTGTTCGAAGCGCTTGGGTTCAGGTATTTCGGTCCCGTCAGCGGGCACAACGTGGTCCGACTTGTGCGGCTGTTCCGCGAGGTGCGTGAACTGCCGGGCCCCATCCTCATCCATGTGATCACGCAGAAGGGCAAGGGGTACAAACCGGCGGAGGAGGACCAGATGAATCTCCACGGTGTCACCCCCTTCGATCGACGGACCGGCAAACCTCCGGTCAGCACGGCGCCGGCATCCTACACGTCGATCTTCGGCAATGCCCTCGTCGAGCTGGCCGACGAGGACGAGCGAATCATGGGCATCACGGCCGCCATGGACACTGGGACGGGCATGGACATCTTCCATCGTGCCCATCCGAAACGGTATCACGACGTCGGCATCGCCGAACAGCATGCAGTGACCTTCGCCGCCGGGCTCGCCACCGAGGGATGCATCCCGGTGGTTGCCATCTACTCGACGTTCCTCCAGCGGGCCTTCGATCAGATCATCCACGACGTGGCGCTCCAGCATCTCCACGTGGTCTTTGCCATCGATCGCGCAGGTCTGGTCGGCGCCGATGGACCGACGCATCACGGAAGCTTTGATCTGACCTACATGCGCATGATTCCGGACATGGTGATCATGGCACCTCGCGACGACCAGGAGCTGCGGAACATGCTTCACACCGCCATCCATGACTGCCCGGGGCCGGTCGCCGTGCGCTATCCGCGCGGCAACGCCTCCGGCATGCGCCTCGCCCCCGGCTTCACATCTGTTCCCATCGGCCGATCCGTGACGCTCCGCGACGGATCGGATCTGACAATCCTCGCCATCGGAACCATGGTCGACCACGCCATGAAGGCGGCGGGGATCCTCGACGCGGAGGGCATCCACGCGCGCGTCGTGGACATGCGTTTCATCAAGCCACTCGACGCGGAGCTGCTGCGCACGCTCGCCGGGGAGGGCAGACCGGTGTTCACCGTGGAGGACAACACCATCGTCGGAGGATTTGGAGGCGCGGTGGTGGAACACTCAGCGCAGCAGGGTTGGGGCGGCCTGCCCATCCGGATGTTCGGGCTTCCCGATGCCTTCGTGGAACATGGAACACAAGCGGAACTGCATGCCATGCTCGAGCTCGACGGCTCCGGCCTGGCCAGGCGAATCGCTTCGGCAATGCACCACAGCATGCCAGTACAGGATTCCCAGGAGACCATCGATGCCGGCCATTCTCATCGTTGACGACGAACAGGACATCCTCGATCTCCTGTCCTACAATCTCCAGGCCGAGGGGTATCAGGTGATGACAGCGATCAATGGCACGCGGGCCCTGGCCGAAGCGACGAACCGCCCCGACCTGATCATTCTCGACGTGATGATGCCCGAAATGGATGGTCACGAGGTGTGCACACGACTCCGACAGCGCCCGGAGACGCGCGATGTCCCCATCCTGTTTCTGACTGCGAGAGCCGGTGAGGAGGACGAGGTGACGGCACTGGAACTGGGGGCGGACGATTTTGTCCCGAAGCCGGTGAGCATTGCCGTGCTCCTTGCGCGTGTCAACGCCCTCCTGCGTCGGAACAGTGCGCGACCAGACGAGAAGGAACAGCAGCACTATCCCGGGCATGGATTGATCATCGATCGGTCCTCGTATTCGATCACCGTGGCAGGCATTGGTCACCGCCTCCCGCGCAAGGAATTCGATCTCCTGTGGGAGCTCGCACGGCATGCCGACAGAATCATGTCCCGCCAGCAGCTCCTCGACGCGGTGTGGGGAAGTGACGTGTACGTCACGGAGCGGACAGTGGATGTGCATGTGCGACGTGTCCGCGAGAAGCTCGGAGCAGCAGCGGATGCCATCGAAACGGTGAAGGGGGTTGGCTACACCTTTCACGCGAGGCCTTCGACATGACGAGTCATCTGTGGCGACGGCCGGTGGCGCTGGTACTTCACGCCCTCATCACCGTACTCATCATCCAGGTGGTCTTCCGCCTGTGGCTGCTCCCGGCGGAGGCGGGGCAGCCCTCCGGCGCCCTGCTGCTGCGTGAGCTGCTGGTCGCGCTTGCGATCGTGCTCGCAGTGGTCATCCTTGCTTCCGGGGGCTTCGTGCTGCCCCTGCGGCGCACCATCCGCGCCACGCGCGCCGCCATCACCGATCCCGATGCGTCCCGTCCGGATCCAGCCCTGCTTGCGCGCATCGCATGGACCGGCGTGCCCAGGCTGATCGAGGAGATACAGCGACGCATGGACGGGGACAAGGCCGCCTATCGGCAACTCGAAAAGGTGCGGAGCGAGTTCCTCGGTAACGTGTCGCACGAGCTGCGCACACCCATCTTCACACTCCAGGGCTATCTTGAAACGCTCATCAACGGAGCGGTGGATGATCCCACCGTCAACAGGAACTTCCTGAAGCGCGCGTTTGCTCAGACCACCCGGTTGAACTCACTCCTGCAGGATCTCATTGAAATTTCTCGGATGGAATCCGGAGACATGCGTCTCTCCCTCAGGCACTTCGATGCACGGGAATTCATCACCGGCATCCACCGGGAAAACGTGGACATCACACGGGACCGCGGCATCACACTCGAGCTGGCTGTCCTTTCACAGAGCTCCATCACCATTCTCGGCGACCGTCAGCGACTCCGTCAGGCCCTGGAGAACCTCATCGAAAATGCCGTCAAATACAATCACCCGGAAGGGGCCATCCGCCTGGTGCTCGATGCCACGGCGTATCACGTCATCATCAGCGTCATCGACACGGGCATCGGTATTCCTGCCGAGCACCTCCCCAGGTTGTTCGAACGATTCTATCGTGTGGACAAGAACCGGTCACGGGAGATCGGCGGAACGGGTCTGGGATTGGCCATTGTCAAGCACATCATCCTCGCGCACAAGGGATCCATCACTGTGGACAGCACTCCAGGCGTGGGAAGCACATTCACCATCCAGTTGCCACGAGGGATGATATGAAAACTCCCACCATCCTTGCCCTTGTTCTCATCCTGATACTGACTCCTGCCGATTATGCGCAGAAGAAACCCTCGTCCTCATCCAAGACGAAGAAGACCGCGGTGAAGAAGGGGACCACGAATAAAAAGTCCAGGTACAACTACTACAAGAGCGGCACCAGAAAGAAGAAGAGTCGGTCGTCCAGGCGGACCTACAGGACATCGGAACCGATCTCACCCCGAGAGGACGTGACGACCATGGTCGCCCCTGGTGTGACCTATATGTTCCATCAGGAGAAGACACTCCGCTGTGATGTCCACACACTGATCGCCGATCTCAACAACCAGGAGCTGGCGATCGACATGGGAAAGGGCTTGGAACACATCTCGGGTCTTGAGCGCGTGTACGACATCGCCCGGAGAATGGACAGCATCGGCAGGGGTGCCCGGAAGGTGCTGGGTGGGACCAATGCCAACTTCTGGAAGGCGGGGACCATCCATCCCATGGGCTTGACAGTGATCGATGGCGTCACCCTGGTGAATCAGAAGTACCTCAACTGGCCATCCATCGTGGTGACGGAATCCGGCAGGCTGAGCATCGACGAATACACCATGTCCACGGAGATCCGGACACGTTACGGATCGATCCCGATCAACAAGTTCAATCATCGCAACGACAGCCTTTCCGTCGTTGTCTACACGAAGTACTTCGGCTCGAGCGTCCCCTTTGTCGACATCGAGAAGATCCGGGAGGCATCCAGCGACACGATCACCGATGAATCGGAGACGGAGCAGTTCTTCAGCACCACCGTGGATTCGCTGGTGTCGTCGCACCCGGAGATCGGCACACTCAAGCTCCAGTTCCAATACCTGCAGCCTCCGAAGGCCAACACCATCACTCCCTGCCGTATCACCACCATTGACACAGGGCTTGTGGTCATCCCGCCAAACGGCGGGGTGCTGTCGTTCGGCCGCGGGAAATTCCCACTGTTCTTCTCCGTCTTTGTTGGCGACACATTCACCATCGCCTCCCGGCTGTTCCCGGAAGTCCCCGAGCCGGTGGAACACATCGCCTGCGGCACTCCCATCCTCGTGAAAAACGGGCACAACTACATCCAGTCCAATCCCGGAGATGTCGGACGCCTGCGTTTTGTCAATGCCAGGCATGCGCGTTCCGCCATCGGCATCTCCCATGATGGGACAAAGGTGATCTTCATGACCGTCGAAGCGGCCAGCCGCAGTGCCCGAAGGTATGGCATGGCATTGTCGGATCTGGCTCGCCTGATGATTGAGCGTGGTGCGTGGAGTGCCATGAACTTTGATGGAGGTGGTTCAGCAACCATGGTTGTCGATGGTGAGACGGTGGCGCCCCCCAACGCCAACAACCGCAGCAGGAAGATCTCGACCGCAATGTTCGTGACGCGAAAGCTGAAACGCTAGGTGCTCATGTCGGATCGTCATGCGACATTCATGAAGGAGGCGCTTCGCCTCGCCGCACGCGGAGGTACCGCCGTCCGACCAAACCCGCTCGTGGGATGCATTGTCGTCCGGGATGGACAGATCGTCGGGCGTGGATGGCATCGGAGGCACGGCGGCGCCCATGCCGAGGTCAACGCCCTCCAGCAGGCGGGGGAGAAGGCGCACGGTGCCACGGTGTATGTGACACTCGAGCCGTGCAACCACCATGGGCACACACCGCCATGCACAGCTGCGCTCATCCAAGCCGGTGTGGCGGAGGTGGTGATCGCCATGCGCGATCCCAATCCGCATGTGGCTGGGGGAGGGTGTTCTGCGCTCCAACACCATGGCATCACCTGCACCACCGGAATCTGTGAAGCAGAAGCACGCGCTCTGAACCGCGTCTTCCTGATGAACGTGCTGCATGAACGCCCCTTCGTGACGCTGAAGGTTGCACAAACGCTGGACGGGTTCATCATCCCGTCCCGGGGACGAGAGCGCTGGATCACGGGCGGGGAGGCCATCCGGGATGTCCACCGTCTCCGCAGTCTCAACGACGGCATCCTTGTGGGGGCAGGCACGGTGCGCGTCGACAATCCACGCCTTGATGTACGTCACGGCTTCACGGGCAGTCCACATCGCATCGTTCTGTCTGCCGGCATGTCGCTTCCCCCCAGCGCCAGGCTCCTCTCTCCCGATGCCACGGTTCCCACATGGATCATCACAGGCCGACGGGCCCTCGAAGAGCGCAGGGATCTGGTTGCGGCCCTTGCATCCCGCGGAGTGGAATTCGATGCATGTGCCGTGGATTCCCAAGGGAAGGTCCGTATCAGACCGATGCTGGAGCATCTATATCGGAAGGGGATTGGTACATTGCTGGTCGAGGGGGGGGCGGAGGTGTTCTCCGCGTTTCTCAGGGCACGCATGGTGGATCAGCTCGATGTGTACATCGCCCCGAAGGTGTTGGGACGTGGCACTCCGGCATTTGCGCACATTCCGGTGCGCACACTGACGACGGCGGAGCAATTCCTGATCGCATCGACCCGACAATGCGGGAGCGACATGCACCTTGTTCTACATCCCAGGAGCTGACATGTTCACCGGAATCATTGAACACGTGGGCCGCGTTGTCTCCGTGGAACGCCTGGGACAGGGCAGGCGCCTGGTGATCTCGAGTCACGTTGTGACAAACGATCTGTCCATCGGCGATTCTGTTGCGGTGAACGGCTGCTGCCTGACCGTCACCAGCATCGCCACGCCGGAATTCGTTCTCGATGTGGTGGAGGAAACCGTGCGAAAGACGACGCTCGCCACGCTTGCATCCGGTGGGCTCGTGAACCTCGAGCGGGCCATGCCTGCCACGGGCCGCTTCGGTGGACACGTGGTACAGGGACATGTGGATTGTGTCAGCCGTGTGCTGGCGATGGAGACGCTTCCGGCCAGTCGGCTGTTGGAACTCGCCCTGGAGCCCATCCATGCGGGCAACGTGGTGGAAGTGGGAAGCATCGCCATCGACGGCGTGAGCCTCACCGTGGCGCGGAAAAAGGCCGCCTCCATCGTGATCTCCGTCATTCCGCACACACTGCAGGTGACGACACTTGGGGCCTTCCGGCCGGGCACCATCGTCAATCTGGAGTTCGACATACTCGGCAAATACGTTCAAGAAGCCCTGAAACACCAGAATGCCCAGGATGCCGTGGGTGACATCAGTGAGAAACTTGCCGGCTGGGGGTACTAGAGTTTCTTGTCCGTCAGCCAGGGTTTGGTTGTCCAGTGCTCGACCGTCCGCAGGAGGCAGGATTCCGTTTCATCGGCAGCACGTTCCCAGTTGAACCTCCCCGCCCATTCCAAGGCACCCGCACGGAGGGTGTTGCGATATTCCACGTCGGAGAGCAGCCGGCGCATTTTTGCGACGAGGTCGTCGATGTCACCATGCTCATAGAGCAGCCCAGTGGTTCCGTCGACCACTGAGTCACGCAAACCCTGGACATTGGCCGCAACGACGGGTGCACCGCAGGCATTCGATTCCACGACAGTGAGGCCCCAACCCTCCTTCGATGAGGTGTTGACCACGAAGTTCATCCGCTGCAACAGGGGAGCCTTGATTTCCTCGTCGATGAATCCATGGAAGACGACCCGATG
>CAYUYM010000138.1:0-8989 GCA_964449305.1 uncultured Chromatiales bacterium
GCGGATGGTGAAGAAGTTGCCCAGCGACTTGGACATCTTCTCGTTGTCGATGTTCAGGAAACCGAAGTGGAGCCAGTAGCGCGCGAAGGGCTGATGCGTCAGCGCCTCGGACTGGGCGATCTCGTTTTCATGGTGCGGAAAGATCAGGTCATTTCCCCCCGCATGGATGTCGAAGGTCCGGCCGAGGTGCTTGAGGGACATGACGGAGCACTCGATGTGCCAGCCGGGCCGGCCCCTGCCCCACGGGGATTCCCAGAACGGTTCGCCCGGTTTCATGGCCTTCCAGAGGGCAAAATCCATCGGGTTGCGCTTGCGCGAATCCGCCTCCACGCGGGCACCGGCCTGGAGGTCGTCGAGGTTCTTGCCCGAGAGCCTGCCGTAGTCCGGGAAGGCATCGATGCTGAAATAGACATCGCCCTCCAGCTCGTAGGCCGCACCCGCATCGACGAGGCCTGCGATGTGGGCGATGATGCCCTCCACGTTCTCCGTGGCGCAGGGATGGATGGACGCGGGGAGGATGCCCAGACGCGCAATGTCGTGAAGGAAGGCGGCGGTGTATTCGCCGGCGACATCGGCCGCGGCGACACCCCGGTCGTTGGCGCGCTGGATGATGCGGTCGTCGATGTCGGTGATGTTCATGACAAAGGTCACCTCATAGCCGCGCCAGGTGAGGTAACGGCGGATGACGTCGGCCATGACGAAGGAGCGGGCGTTGCCGATGTGGAAGTAGTCATACACCGTCGGTCCGCAGGTGTACATGCCCACGCGTCCTGGGACGAGCGGTTCAAAGGGGTCGATGCGTTTCGTGAGGGTGTTGTAGAAGGAGATGGGCATGAAGGGGTCCTGTCATTCGTGCTGGAACAATTCCCGCGCCGAGGCGCGTGCGGCCTCGCTCACGGTGCTGCCGCTGATGAGGCGCGCCACTTCGGACACGCGCTCCTCGCCGGTCAGCGGGGTGATCGTGGTGGTGGTGCGGCCGTCGGCCGGGCGCTTCTCCACGCGGTGGTGCCTCTCCCCCATCGCCGCGATCTGGGGCAGATGGGTGATGGCGATGATCTGTGTCGTGCGGGCGAGGCGCTGCATGGCCTCCCCCACGCGGGCGGCGATGGCGCCGCTCACACCCACATCGATCTCGTCGAACACCATCACCGGCACCGCGCCGCGCCCGGCGGGCAGAGTCTTCAGCGCGAGCATGATGCGCGACACCTCCCCGCCCGAGGCCGTGCGCGCCAGAGGCTTGAGGTCCTCACCGACATTGGTGGCGATGAAGAACTCGATGTCGTCGATGCCCTGCTCGTCGGCGTGTACGGAGCGGCCATCGCACAGCAGCCCGTCGCCAGCAGCCGCGGGATGCCGTGTGAGGCGCGCCTCGAAGCGGCACCGGGGCATGCCGAGATGCGTCAGTTCGCGGACGACGCGTTTCGCCAGTTCCTGCGCCGCCTCCGCCCGCTTCTGCGAGAGGAGAATGGCGCGCTCCGAGGCGGCTGCCCGGTGCGTGGCGCAGTCCCGCTCCAGCTCCGCGATGCGGTGGTCGATGGTCGCGAGCTGCTCCCGTTCCGCAGCCAGATCCGCACGCCGTGCGATGAGCTCGGGCAGTGTGGACCGCATCGAACGCTTCAACGACGTGATGGCGGCCAGGCGGGCACGCATCCGTTCGCACTGATCGGGCGAGACGTCGATTCGCTCCAACGTGGTGCGCAGCGTGGAGGCCACATCGCGCACCTGCGAGCCGGCGAGCTCGAGCTGTTCCTGCATCGGGGCGACCGCAGGGTCGATGCGCTCGAGTTCCGAGAGCATCCTTCGGGCGTGGCCGATCTGGTCCATGGCGTTCGGCTCACCATCATAGAGTTGCGTAAGCATCCCCGCGATGAGCGCGCCGATGCGCTCCGCATGCTCGGCGATGGCGAGCTCGCGCTCGATCTCCACGTCCTCATCGGGACGGGGATCGATCGCCTCGATGGCGCGGAGCTGATGCTCGATGATGATGCGGCGCTCCTCGATGTGCGCCTGGGCGTCGAGCGCGGCCGACAGATCCCGGCGGGCGTGAAGCAGATTGGTGTAGGCGGAAAGGTAGCTGATGCGATCGGCCTCGATATCCGCAAATGCGTCGAGGATGCCGCCGTGCGTCTCCGGCCGCAGGAGGGACTGATGCTCGTGCTGACCGTGGATGTCGATGAGGTGATCGCCGAGGGACTTGAGCTGGGCGACGGTGACGGGTGAGTCGTTGATGAAGCAGCGGGAGACGCCCTTCGTGGTGATCTCGCGACGAAGGATGAGCACGGGAAGCTCGTCGATGGCGAGCGCGCGGAGAAGCTGGACGCCTCGTTCCGGAAGGGTTGCGAACTCCGCCTCGATCACGCTGCGCTCCGCACCGGTCCGGATCATGGTCGTGTCGGCACGTTCGCCCAGGGCCAGGCCCAACGCATCGATGAGGATGGACTTCCCCGCCCCCGTCTCACCGGTCACGATGTGCAGCCCATCTCCGAACTCGATCGCCAGGTGTTCGATCAATGCGAAGTTCGTTATGGTCAACCGGCGCAGCATGCATCCCCTGACGTGATGGAAATCAGTTGGTGATCATTCCCCCTGGCCATCCTCCCCGGTGTAGGGTGTGATGTCGGGGATGTCTCCGGCCAGGCCAAGGTAGAACGCCAGGCGGTAGTAGGATTGAAGTGCAAGTTCCGTGTCGGCATCGGCCACGAAGCGATGGTGGGCGAAGAGCGCATGTTCGTCGTCGGGCGAAAGCCGGCCGGCCATCTCCGTGTCGAGCGTGGCAAGGACGGCCGCGTCGGCCAATGCACCGGCGCGTGTCACGGCATCGAGGATCTCGGGTGTCATGGTGTCCCTGCGGGCGGCGAAGACCGCCTGCACGTAGGGCATGCCCATCATGTCGAGCCATTCATCGGCGATGTCGAGCGTGCCCGCTTCCGCATGCCCCGCGGCGTGCACCGCGTCGGCACTGGCGATGAAGGCATCGCTGGCGGCCACGGTTTCCGCAGTGAGCGTGGGAACCTCGATGAAGCGCGGCGCCATGCCGTACTTCTCCTTGAGCACGATGCCGGTGATCACCGTCTCGCCCCGCATGTCGGGGGCATGGGCGATGGTGCTGATGTCGCGCAGCCCGGTGCGGAAGGCGAGCACCACATCTCCCGTGGCCCCGACAGCGCTGACCGCGGTGCCGGGGAGGAGAAAGTGCTCGGCGCTGCGCCGGGCAAAGACGAGGGGATGCACGAGGGCGACGGGGCACTCGACATCGTTGAAGCGGAAGTCGATCTCATCCTGGGGTGCGTCGACCACGGTGAGCCCGGCCTCGGGAAACACGGAACGGCACGCCTCGACCAAAGGGGAGACGCGCCGTGTGGTGGTGATGTGGACGGAAATCATGATGGCATGTGATTGGTGGAGGTGACTGTCAAACCATGACTTCCCGGCGGGACCACGGATCAGTGGCCGGCTTACGTGGTCTTTGCGCGGACAGCCTTGGCGGCAAGATGCCTGAGGTAATAGAGCTTGGCCCGGCGAACCTTGCCGGTCCGGACTTTGTCGATCTTCGCGATGGTCGGGGAATACATCGGGAAGATGCGCTCCACGCCGACGCCGTTCGACACCTTGCGGATGGTGAAGGTCCTCTTGAAGCCCTCGCCGCGGATGCCGATGACCATGCCCTGAAACTCCTGGACGCGCTCCTTGTCACCTTCGATGACGCGCACATGGACGTTGATGATGTCGCCCGGAAAGAACTCCGGGAGATCCGTCCTCTTCATGGAATTTTCAAATAAATCGATCTTGTTCATTGTTGTCTCCTCGATTGTCTCGTTCTATTGCTGGTAATATACGGTAATCATTCCATTTGTGGGTTGCCTTCACCCGGCCGTGCCATGGCCGTCGACAAGGTCGGGGCGGCGCTGGCGGGTGATG
Organism: uncultured Chromatiales bacterium; assembly: GCA_964449305.1. Classification (GTDB taxonomy): domain Bacteria; phylum Bacteroidota; class Ignavibacteria; order SZUA-365; family CAYQST01; genus CAYUYM01. Next base: position 3,919 of record CAYUYM010000138.1, read on the forward strand.
GCGGCGGCGTGGTCGGCACGCCAGCGGGCGACGCGCGCATGGTCGCCCGAGAGCAGATCCTCGGGCACGGTGAGGCCGCGGTATTCCGCGGGGCGCGTGTACTGCGGGCAGTCGAGCTGGCCGGATTGAAAGGAGTCGGTCAGAAGCGATTCGCCGTCGCTCATCACACCCGGAATGAGGCGCACCACGGCGTCGGCGATGACCATGGCGGCCAGTTCGCCCCCCGTGAGCACATAATCCCCGATCGAGATCTCCACCGCTCCAAGGAGCTGTCGGACGCGATCGTCCACGCCCTTGTAGTGCCCGCAGATGATCATGATGGCGGAGGTGAGGGAGAGCTCGTTGGCGAGAGGCTGATTGAGACGGGTGCCGCTGGCCGATGTGAGAAGGATGCGGTCGTAGCTGCGCACAGACATGAGCTGCTCGGCACACTCCACGATGGGCCCCGGTTTGAGCACCATGCCGGCACCGCCGCCATAGGGCGAATCGTCGATGGTGTGATGACGGTCGTGCGCAAAGTCGCGCAGGTCGTGCACCACGAACTCCACGTGCCCGGATTGACGGGCGCGTTTGAGCATGCTCTCGGTGAGTGGGCCGGTGAACATGGCGGGGAAGCCGGTGATGAAGTCAATCCGCATCGCCGACCTCGTAGAGATTCTCGTCCGGCACCGCGACGATCGTCTTCGATGCCGTGTCGACGCGATGGATGAAGTCCGGGATGGCGGGGAGAAGCAGCTCGCCCCGCGGCGTGTCCACCACGTAGACATCGTTGGCGGGAAGCAGCGTCACATCCCGCACCACACCGACGGTGTTCCCGTCATCATCAATCACGGTGCATCCGATGAGATCATGGATGTAATGGCGGCCTTCCGGCGGGGGCAGCATGTCCACATCCTCGATGAGGATGTCCAGGCCGCGAAGCGTCTCCGCATCGGTGCGTGTGAGCACGCCCTCAAAGAACAGCACGATGCGACTCCCCTTCTCCTCCGCCTTGCGCACGTGGAGGACACGGTCCCGCCCGTCGCTGTCGCGGAGGTGGACCGTCTTCAACAGGGCGAAGCGACCCGGGTTGTCGGAATGCGACAACACGCGGACACCGCCGGCGATGCCGACGGCTCCGGTGATGGTTCCGATGAGGCATAATTCCTGCACACCCATCGCCGTGGGCTCCAGGCGCGATTCCTTTCGCACTGCCGCGCATCAGGAGGTTTTCCACCATCGGCGCGACGCGACGGATCAGGCCTGTTCCGCCTTTCCCGCGGCTTCAGCCGCCTTTTTGCGCTGTGCGCGGAGTTGCTTGCGGTTGACGTGCTTCGCCATGGCCGCGGCGCGCTCGGCCTTCCATGCTTCGACTGTCTGCGTGATCTCCTCGCCGCTCTTGCCCATCTTCGTCAGGGAGAGCTTCATCATGAGGCCGTTGTTGGAGAGGATGGTGCGGACGGTGTCCGACGGCTGTGCGCCGACACCGAGCCAGTACATCACGCGCTCTTCATTGAGCGACACCTCAGCCGGCGTCTTCAGCGGGGCGTAATGCCCGAGAGCCTCGATGAAACGACCATCGCGCGGGGAGCGGGAGTCTGCCGCCACGATCTTGTACACGGGGAGTTTTTTCCTGCCCCTGCGTTGCAACCTGATTTTAACCACTGAAAAGAACCTCCAAAAAAGTGTGTGTAAGCGGTCAGTTGAATTTCTGGTTCATCATGCTCTTGGCAAACTGGCGCATCCCTCCCTTGGTCATGCGCTTCATCATCTTCTGCATCTCCATGAACTGCTTGAGCAGGCGGTTCACGTCCTGAATCGTCGTCCCGGATCCGTTGGCGATGCGCTTGCGACGCGAGCCGTTGAGGATGGCCGGCTTGCGGCGCTCCTCCGGCGTCATGGACAGGATCATCGCCTCGATCTTCACAAAGGCCTTGTCGTCCACATCCACATCCTTCAGGGCCTTGCCCACACCCGGGATCATGCCGACGATGCTCGAGAGCGACCCCATCTTCTTGATGGCCTGAATCTGCGAATAGAAATCCTCCAGCGTGAACTGGTTCTTCCGCATCTTCGCTTCGAGCTTCTCGGCCTCATCCTCGTCGAACTGCTCCTGCGCCTTCTCGACGAGGGACACGATGTCCCCCATGCCAAGAATGCGTGAGGCCATGCGGTCCGGGTAGAACACATCAAGCGCATCAAGCTTCTCGCCTGTGCCGACAAACTTGATCGGCTTGTCCACCACCCTGCGGATGGAGAGCGCCGCGCCGCCGCGTGTGTCGCCGTCGAGCTTTGTGAGGACGACCCCGTCGAAATCCAGACGGTCGTGGAACGCCCTGGCCGTCGTCACCGCGTCCTGCCCGATCATTGAATCCACCACAAAGAGTATCTCGTCGGGCTTGACGCGTGCCTTGATCTGGGACACCTCCTCCATCATCGCCTCGTCGATGCTCAGGCGCCCGGCGGTGTCGATGATGATCGTGTCACACAGCTTTGTGCGGGCGAAGTCGATGGATTCCACCGCGATCTTCACCGGGGACTTCTCATCGCCGGAATACACGGGCACGCCCATGTCCTCCGCCAGCAGCTTGAGCTGGTCGATGGCGGCGGGGCGGTAGGTGTCACCGGCCACAAGCAGCGGGAAGCGTCCCTTTTCGCGCATGCTGTGCGCCAGCTTGGCGCAGAACGTCGTCTTGCCGGAACCCTGCAGGCCGGCCACCATGATGATCGTCGGGCCGTGCTTCGCATAGGTGATGTCGGCCTTGTCCGTGCCCATGAGGACGACGAGCTCGTCGTACAGCACCTTCACGATCTGCTGCCCCGGTGTCACGCTCTTGAGCACATCCTGGCCCAGCGCCTTCTCCCGGACGGAATCGATGAACTCGCGCACCACCTGGAAATTCACGTCGGCATCGAGCAACGCTCGGCGCACCTCACGCAGCGCGTCGTTGACGTTCGCCTCGGTCAAACGGCGCTCGCCGCGTATCGCGCGGAGGGCATTTTCCAGCTTGTCGGACAGGTTTTCAAACATTGTGCATCGGCATGGTCAATCGAACATTCCTGAAAAGCTCATAAAAATAACCAAATCAATCGTTTATACCAAGCGTTTCCCACGGCGATTGACGAATTTCCCTTTGGGACTTGCTCTGAAACACCTTACTCGCCTGTCTCCATCACCATGTGATCCACGGGCTCGGCACGCATACCCTCCCCCATCACCGCCGTCAGGCGCACGCGGACGAAGGTGTTCTCCCGCGCGGCGGCCGCAGGCAGGGCGACCGGGATGAAGTTGGATGTGAGACCGATGCGATCCGTTCCGCTCACGCGTGCCTCCATGAGGGCGCGTTCGCTGTGCCCGATACGCGAGTCCCAGAATGCCCGGCGCTTCGCCTCGGACAGGACGTGCAGTGCCCGACTGCGGCGCACGGCACTGCGTCCGTCCACCTTCCCGCCCCAGGTGTGGGATTCGGCATTCGGCCGGTCGGAGTAGCGAAACACATGGAGGTAACTCAGTGGGAGTTCCCCGATGAAGGCGGCTGTCTCATCGAACAGCGCATCCGTCTCGCCCGGGAAGCCGACGATCACATCCGCACCGATGCAGGCATCGGGCAGGGCGGCATGGACGGCGAGCACACGATCGCGGTAGAGATCCGTGCCGTGGCGGCGGCGCATGGCGGCGAGCACCTCCCTGCTGCCGGACTGCAGTGGGATGTGGAAGTGCCGGCACAGGCGGTCGTGCTCGGCGGTGAGGTGGATGATGTCGTCGGTGAGGAGGTTGGGTTCGATGGAACTGATGCGGATGCGGAAGTCCCCGTCCAGGTCCAGCAGGCGCAGGAGCAGCTCATGGAGCGAACCGCCGCTGCGGCGCCCGAAGTCGCCCACGTTGACGCCGGAGAGCACGAGTTCATGGAAGCCATCGTCGAGCAGACGTCGGGCGGCAGCCACGGCATCGCTTGTGTCCATGCTGCGCGATCCGCCACGTGCCGCGGGGATGGTGCAGTAGGAGCAGGAGTAGTCGCAGCCGTCCTGGATCTTGAGGAAGGCCCGCGTGCGCCCGGAGACCTCTGACGACGCGGCGGGGGTGAAAAACGCGGACTCGTCGAGCGAGTGGCAGTGGATCTCGGTGATGTCGCGCTTGTGGAAGGCGGCAAGGTGGTCAAGCGCCCGTCCCTTCTCGGCCGTGCCGAGCACGAGGTCAACGCCCTCCATGGTGGCGAGGGTGGCGGCATGGAGTTGCGCATAGCAGCCGGTGACGATGATGACACCCTCGGGCGAGCGCCGCACCGCCTGGCGGATGAGCCTGCGGCAGTCGCTGTCGGCGTGCGAGGTGACCGTGCAGGTGTTGATGAGCACCACATCGGCCGTCTCCTCGAAGGGGACGAGCCGCCCGCCGCGCTCGACGAACTCCGCCGCGATGGAGGAGCTCTCCGCATAGTTCAGCTTGCATCCGACGGTGGCGACCGCGATGGTGCGCCCCGCGAAGGTGGTGTCCGTCATGTCTGTGTTTCCTTTCGTCCGGTGTCCCCGGTATAATGCGGGCGGGGCGACACGTGTGCCGCCCCGCCGTGATGCATCAGATGGATGTCAGATTTCGTCGAAGTTCAATTCGTCGGGCTTCACATCGGTGCTCTCGGCCGCGGGGGCGTCCATGAGACCGTGGGCAGACAGGAAGGCGTCATTCGCCTCCTGATCCCGGCCCTTGAAGTACTCGACCACGGAGAGCACGATCTTCTTGTTCTCCTTGTCGAACTCGATCACCTTCAGCGGCAGCACGTCGCGCTCGCGGAAGGACTCGGGGATGTTGCGGACCTGCTTGGTCGCGAGCTGGGACGACGGCACAAAGCCATCGACACCGGCGGCGAGTTCCACGATCACGCCCTTCTCGATGATGCGGACGATCGCACCCTCGGTCTCGGTGCCGACTGCGTAGAGCGCCTCGAAGCTGTCCCACGGGTTGTCGATCACCTGCTTGTGACCGAGCGAGATGCGGCGTTGTTCCACATCGATGCCGAGGATGATGACGTCGATGTGATCGCCCTTCTTCACGATCTCTCCCGGGTGACGGATCTTCTTGGTCCATGACAGGTCGGAG
>CAYUYM010000139.1:0-8941 GCA_964449305.1 uncultured Chromatiales bacterium
CTGCTGAGCAACAGTACTGCAAGTACGTGCATGCACCAATACTTCTTGCTCTGAGGGATGTGTAGGGTGTGGACTGTCGGGCGCCACGAGCTGACAATTAGGGGGTTGGGTTTGGAGGTAGAGCACGTGAGTGCCGTGGCCTCGTAGTAGCGGTCGATGAAGTTCTGCGCGCCGGCGATGTTCTCCGACGTGGCTGTGAGCATCGCGTTGCCGTCGGGGTACTGGAGCACGTCCGTGCTGAAGAGCACGATCTTGAAGTTGTCGGTCTCTGTCAGCCTGCCGATGATGTCCTTCACCGCTGCACGCACGGCGAGGATGCGCTCACCCGCCATGCTGCCCGATGCATCGAGCACGAAGACGAGGTCGCGCGGCGCGGTGGGCTGCCCCTCACCCACCACAGGGTGCCAGGTCATGAAGTAGGGATCGGTGCCCGAGGTGTCCGGATCGTGCCAGGTGAGCGTGGGAAACACGGTGAAGAGATTCTCCGGCTTGTAGCGGAGCGTGTAGTCCTGCGAGTAGTTCTGGTTCTCCAGGCCGAAGGTGATGTCGTAGCGCGAGTCCGACACCTGCGTCACGCGGTTCAGCAGGGGATTGGAGTCGAAGGAGCTGGAGAAGTCGAGGATGCGGAGCCTGGATCGGACGGTGATGGAAAGCTGTGTCTGCGCCACGGGCTGTGTCTGATACCCCTGCATGTTGAGCGGATATGTGTAGTGGACGTAGCCATCGGGGGTCATGGGCAGCGTGTGGAAGTACTGCATCTCGATGCGGCGCGTGCCGAAGCCGGCGATGGGGAAGATCTTGATCTGGAAGCGGTTGGCACCGAGGGACTCCAGGATGGCCGGATCACGACGCGTGCCCACCACCACCGAATCGTACATGCGTTCAGCATCCTCCTTCTTCTTCACGATGAAGGTGAGGCGCTTTCCGTCCACCCACAGCCAGAGGCCGTCCACCACGGCGCCCTCCGGAAGCTGGAACGCGTAGAAGCCCTCCAACACCTGGTTGTTCGGATTCGTGAACTCCTCGTCCACATGCGTCACAGCGAGCAGGCCCTCGATGGTGACGGATGTGCGGATGCGTGAAATCAGGAGGTTGTAGATCGGAGCCTCGGTTCCGGGGCGGCGGGCGTAGAGGACGCCGGCCATGGCATCGTGCAGCATGAGGATGCAGGCAAACAACAGCATCAGTCCCAACAAACGTTTCATGTCAACCTCCTGATCATCGTGTGTTCTTCCAGTGGGTGGGATCCGCAGGGTTCGGTGTGCAATGGCGCGGTCCGTGCGTTCACATCATGGACACGGGATGCATGGGAAAATTCCTAGCGGGTGATGAGCATCATGCGGGTCACGATCCCGCGCTCCGTCCGGAGGCGGAGGAAGGCGACGCCGGCGGGGAGGGATGACGGGGTGAGCGACACGCTGTGCGATCCGCCTGCGAGGAGGCCGTCTGCGAGCACCGCCACGGTGCGTCCCATCACGTCGGTCACGGTGAGCGTCGCCCACTGCGGTGCGGTGCCACCAAGCGTGAATCGCAGTGTCGCCCCGATCCGCCCATCCACCGGATGCGGGTGAACGGCATCGATCGATGCATCCGTCGGCAGTGCCGCGTCGGGATCCGCACGTGTCGGATCATCGGTGAAGATGTACACGGATTCCGACGTCCCGCCGCATGCGGTCACCACCGCCCGCACCTGCCGTGGGGTGAAGGACCATGGTGCCGTGTAGATGATGCGGTACTCGTCGAACTCCCGCCGGATGGCGCTGGAGAGGCTGCGGAAAATGGCGGGGATGGAGGCGCTGTCCGGTGCGGCGATGTACCAGCCTCCGGAGGCGGTGGCGAGCTTCGCAAGGGCTGCGGGATCCGGCTGCGTGCCGATGCCGATGATGAAGATGCGGTAGTTGTATTCCCGGGCCGTCGTCACGAGTGCGTCGAGACCGGGTGTGGAGATGGCATCACGGCCGGCGGTGACCGCCACGATGACGCGCAACGGTTCCGTGCCGTGGGATTCGATCTCCGTGATCCCCGTGGTGATTCCATCGAAGACGCTGTGAACGCGCTGCCCGCCGGTGAGCGCCAGCGTGGCGAGTGTCGTGCGCAGATGCGTCGCGTCGTGCGTCAGGAACTCGTGGATGTCGAGCGCGCTGCCATAGGAGATGAGCGCCGTCGCCTGGCAGCCGGACTTCATGCTGTCCACGAACTCCATCGCCCCTGCGAGCATGGCCGTGTAGTGAGATCCCAGCATGGCGCTGGAGCGGTCCAGCACGAGGGCCACATTGTAGCATGCGTTCCTGTCCGGCGCCGGGCGCTGGTCGATGGTGTAGGTCCCGGGCGCCAGCCAGGCGACATCATGCTGGATGGTGAGCTCGCCCACGGTGAGGGCGTAATACGGCGTTCCTCCACAGGTCACCGCAAGGTCCATCTGGTGGATGCGGTCCGACAGGGCGCGCACACGGTGGATGGAGGCGGCGGGTTGCGCAACGGCGCCCGCCGTGCAGAGCAGGGCGAGAAGCAGGATGCGGCGGATGCTCATCGTCCCACCTCCTTTCCCTGCCTGGCCTGCAGCGGCGTATGCATGCTCCACGGCAGGGGGATGTTGTACGTGTACTCCGGTCCGCGCACGTTGATGATGAAGATCGTGGACGCATAATCCGGCGCGGTCTTGAACCATGGATACTGTTCCTGACCGAAGCGGACGAGGACGTTGGGCCCCTCGTGCAGTTCGCCATACTGCTTTGTGGGGATCTGGGCCAGCCTGCGCCCCTCGGCGAATGCGAAGAGCTGCTGTTCCGACACGCCCCACACGGGTTCGCCCTGGTCAAAGGTCTGATTCCTGTCCGCGTCCTGATAGAGCACGATGGCGGCCACGGCAAGGCGCGCGCCCGTGTATCGGCGGAAATGATCCGGCGGGATCGCGATGCGCAGTGGGAGCCCGGCGGCGGGGAGGTCGAGGTAGTTCGCCGAGATGGAATACAGATCGCGCCAGGGTTGCACCGCGGAGGTGTCCGGCAGCATGCACACCACGGCGATCCGGAGGCCGGAGCCGGTGAAGCGCTGAAGCGCGACACGCGCCGTGTCCACGAGCGCTTCGAAGCGGATGGAGGAGGCGAGCACCGCGGCCAGCGTGTCGAAGCGCGGGTCGTCCTCGCCCTGGTCCACGTAGGAGGAGGTGATGACGCGTGTGGTGTCGTAGTCCGCCGGATTCGCGCATGCCGCGAGCAGAAGCCCGGTCAGCACTGCCGGCAGCATCGCACGCCGGATCCACGCAGAAGGGCGGGCGCTAGAAGGCGATGTTGATGCCATAGAGGAACCCGAGTGTGTGGCTGGTGAACAGGTTGCCGTTGAAACGATAGGCGAGCAGGGAGGCGTTGACGCCCACGATGATGCTGACCGGTTCGAAGGGGGTGAGCGTCACGCCGATGCGCGATCCGAAGATGGGGCCGAGGTCGCATCCGCCGATCTGCAGCATGATCTGCGGCGTGACGCCGCGCAGCAGGGGCAGGGAGTATCGGTAGAATCCACCCCCGTAGGTCATGAGCGGCTGCTGCTGGTACAGGTGGATCGAGTCGGACGCGATGGTGTAGAACTCCTGCGCGAAGGCCTTCCGCCCGGCCATGATGCCCAGGGCATGGTGCTCATCGAGGTTGTAGGCCGCGAGCACGGCCATGTTCTGTTGGGCGCGATCCGCGCCGATGCGCCTCGTGTTGATGTATGGATATGTGTTGAGGTGCTCGTTCTGCACCTCAAGGTCGATGCGGTCCAGGAAGGACCATGTCGGTGGCCGGTGCGGTGCGGCGATGGCAATGGGATCGGCCACGGCCTGCACCCGCTCCGCTGCGGGGAGTGCCACGTAGAGCGTGTCACGATACCACTGACGCACGGTGTCGCGGATGGTGACGGTGGCCCCCGCCATGCGGATGGTGTCGCGCACGGGCACGGCATCCCTGCGCACGACACGCTGCGTCATCGGCATCGCGTCGTCGGCATCGCCGGCAGCAGTGGTGCGCACCCGTCGATCCGCCCCCGGCTGCACGGCGGCATCCGAGGCCGGCTCCATCGGGGCTGTGGTCTGCCGCGTCATCGATGCGCCGGATTCTGCACCCGGGCTGCCGCCGTCGTGCACACCACCCGCCAGTGCCGGTGGCTGCGGCTGCCCTGCGGCATCGAGCCAGGAATGTGTCATGAGACCGGCGGTGAAGAACCCCACGGCTGCGACCAGCACCGCGAGGCCGCGCCTCCAGGTCCACACCAGAGCGGCGGTGCCGGCGGTGGGCGGCGGGGCGGCTGCCGGCAGGATGCCGAGCACGGCGGCGTCGAGGTGCGCAGGCACCGCGGCTGTCTGCAAATCCGCCACAAAGGCGGCCCGTGTGCCGAGGTACTCATGGAACATCGCGAGCTTCTCGGGCGAGACGGACAATGTGTGCATGAGCTCCGCCTCCTCGGCGGGGGTCAGCGCCCTGTCCATGAATGCGGAGATGTGTTCTTCGATCGTCATGGTGGCCTTCCGGTCAATGGTCGTTCTTCGGGTTCAGAAGCCCGCGCATGAGCTGCCGGGCACGGAAGATGCGCTTGCGCACCGTGGTGAGAGGCACGCCGGTGAGGCCGGCGATCTCCTCGTAGGAATAGCCCTCGTACTCGCACAGCAGGATGGCCTGCCGCAACTGGGCGGGGAGGCGGTCGAGGGCGTACTGGAGGTCATACCGCTCGGCATGGCCCACCTCGGGGGCCGGCAGCAGCTCCTCCATCTCGTCGATGTCCGCCGGGTGCTTGTTGTCCCGGATCACGTTGAGGCAGCGGTTGTGCGCGGTCGAAAGGAGATACCCCTTGATGTTGGTGATCTCTCTGCCGCTGCGCAATTGTTCGAGACATTTCATGAACACGTCCTGGAATATGTCCTCCGCCGCCGGACCGGTGCCGAGGAAACGGACGCAATACAGGTACACGCCCTGCTTGTGCCGGGAGTACAATTCGGTGAACGCCGCATCCTCGCCGTTGCGTATGCGGCGGGCCAGCTCATGGTCCACGGAAATCTGGTCGCTGACGTCAGTGTTCAAGGTTGCTTCGCACGTTTCACCGGTTGTGACTCCGCACCGTTCTCTGGATAGACACGATGGCGGGGCATTGATTCCTGTTCCTCCGAAAATACGGATGATTCCGCTTTCCCGCCTCCCCGCGGCTGGAGCGGCATCTCGCGTCAGGAGGCGTCGGAATTCTCCGGGGGCGGCGGGCCGAACAGCCGCTCCAGCACCTCGCGCCGGTGCCGGAAGATGCCCTGCAGCTCACGCTTCACGAACCAGGCCCCCAGGCGCCCGAGCGGTCCGAACGGCAGCACGTAGTGCACTCTGTCACGCATCTCCACCCCCCCCTCGATGGCACGGAGGAAATGCGCATGGTGCCACATGCGGTAGGGCCCGAAACGCTGCTCGTCCACAAAGTACTCGCCGTCCTTCACGTGCGTGATCTCCGTGACCCAGGTGACGCGCACACCGGGCAGCACCCGCACCCGGTAGGTGATGATCTGCCCGGCGTACATCCGCCCCGGTTCCTCCCCGCTCGTGATGCGGAAATCCATGCGCGGAGGAGTGATCGCCCGCAGATTCACGGGTGTGGAGATGTAGGCCCACATCGTGTCGGACGTGACGGGAAGGCGCTGGATGGTGTCAAGGGTGTCGACAATCATGCTGGATCCCCGGGGATTGGATGTGCTCCTGCCGTTGCGGGAGCGTGTGCGAAAGGCGCGCGGGTCAGTTCGGGAGCAGCACCGAGGCCACGTTGGACGGCGTGGCGTTGATGGCGGGATACACCATGTGGTCGTTCGCGATGTCCATCCAGTTGTCGCTGGCGAGCGCATCGCCGTGGCCCACCACGTACAGCATCGTCCCCGGCCTGAAGCCCGCCTCTTCGATGGTGGTCCAGAACAGCGGGCGTTTGAAGGCCGACGTCTGGCACTCGGTGTAGGCCACCATGCGGTAGGACGTGGAGGAGACGGAGCTGGTGTCGCTGATGAAGAAGCGCGCACCCCGGCGGAACTCGTCCGTCGGTGCGGGAAGGATGATGCCTTCCACATACACCTGCGCCGATGGACCGGTCCCCACCACGGATAGTCTCAGTTCGCTCACCTCCGTGGTGGACCGCTGTGCCATGATGATCGTGGGCGCCTGTGCCGGCACATCCCCGCCGAGGAACTGGAAGCCCTGAAGCTGATAGGTGCCGAAGCCCGGCCGCGACAATTCGATGTTGTAGGTGCCGGTGGGCAGGTCGCGGATCTCGAAGCGGCCGCGCTGGTTCGTCACCGCGGTCAGCGTGCCCGCCTTCACCAGCACATTCTCCCGGTTGACCAGGTTCGTGCCGAACTCATCGGCGAGGATGACGTAGCCGACGAGGGTGCCTTTGAGTGCGGGCCCTGCGGGACCGGCCGGTCCGGTGTCGCCCTTGGAGCAGCCGGTTGTGGAAGCGGCAATGACGAGCATCGCCGCGGAGGCGGTCAACAGAAGGAGGGGACGAAGGCGCATGAAGGTTCCTCTCAGAGTGGATCAGAAATGACCGGCATGCCGCATGCCACGGCGGGCAGCAGCATGGTGATGCGGGAGCCGTCGGTGGAGGCCATGAACACGGAGCGACGGCCTGATCCATCGCTGCGGGCCAGCATGAACACGATGGCCCCGCCGTCCGGGGCGATGGCAAGGGCACGGCCTGCCGCCTGTGCATCGCAGCCGGTGAGCGTCGGATGGGTGAAAAGGACGGGCGTGGAGATGAGGGCGCCCGTGACGGGGGAGCGCAGCTCGATGCCGCCGGTGCCGAACACCACCATGCGGGACGCGCTCACGGCCAGCTGTTGCGCCCAGACGAGGGACGCCGCCGGGAGTGTCAGCACCTTCCTGCTGCTGCCGGATGCCGCAAACAGCGTGTCGCCATGCTCGTAAAGCAGCGTTCCCGTGGTGTTGTCGAAGCCCCGGAGGGCGTAGGCGCGCGCGTCGGGTGCCGTCACGGGGTGAAGCGTGCCGTTGTTCCACTCCCAGATCTGCCATGCCGCAAGTTCCTCGACGTCGGCAGGGAAGCGCACGCCGGTGACCACAAACCAGATCCGCGAGCCATCCTCATTGACGAGCACCTGATTTCCCGCAGGGCGGGCGGCTGCCACACCGAGCGATGCCATCCGGGCGCGGACAGAGTCGTGAACATCGAAGGTCTCCGCGGCGCGTGTGCTGCAACTGACGCGCACCAGCGTCAGCCGGGATTGCGAGCCGTCGCGCGAAGGTGTGGTGGGGTGGTCGAGTCCGAGGTAGGCGGCGTAGTGGGCATTGGCGGAGAGGGCCACGCGTGGCGGGAGGGAGGGGCTGAAGGTGCGCTTCACATCGGCCGGCACGGGCACGGGCACCGCCACCACGGAGCCGTCGGTGCACCTGGCCATCATCCGGTAACCGGCGCTGTCCTGGATTTCGGCGATCACCACACCGCCCGCGGCCACACAGGAGAGGTGGATGGCAGAGCCGGGGATGAGGCGCGTCACCGTGCCGGATTCCGTGACGCGGAACATGCCGAGGGAGTCGCCCGAGGCGCCGTCCAGCGTGCTGATGGGATGATACACCACACGACGTCCCATTGTGGGATCGACGCCGCTGTCGGTGCATGAGGCGGCGACAAGGGCGGTGGCAAGGAGCAGAAGGGAAAGGCGATGTGGCATGATGGCGGAGGCGGAGGTGGATCGGTTGGGGCGGTGCCGACTACTGCAGCACGCCCTTGGAACGGAGCTCGGACAGGATCTCGTCATACTCCCACAACCCCACATGGCGCGTGATCTCACGGCGGTCCGGGCCGAGCACAACCTGCGTCGGGATGAGCTGGATGCTCCACTGCTCGAGGAGTTCAGGCGCGTCCTCGTTGTAGATCTGGGCGACGCGGATGTCGGGGTGCTCCGCCTTGAGGCGCCGGAGGATGGGCTGCATCTCCCGGCAGGGCTTGCAGCTCTTGCCTCCGAATTCCAGGAAGGAGATGCCTCCCTGCGCAAGGTGTGCCTCGAAGTCATCCTTCGTCAGGACCGGGATGACAACGGAGTCACCCGGTGCGGAGGCGCCGGTCTGGGACTGTCCCTCCCTGTCACCGCCGCAGGCGCCGATCAGGAGGGTGAATAGCAGCAGGGGGAGGATGCGATGCATGATGCCTGTCAGAACGTGGTGGAAGCGGGTGATGTCCTCGCGGACGTATCGAACGCTTCAACTTGCGGAAACCCGTTCAGGAATTCAAGCCTCATCCATTTCCTTTTGCCGGAATTCGTGATAGTTTTCCGATGGGATCCAAACGGACGGTTCGCAACGCACTCACCACATCCCATACGCCATGTCAACAGCACAGCATTGGATCACCGCCTTGGCCTTGTGCCCCCACCCCGAGGGTGGATGGTTCGCCGAAGTGTATCGCTCCCCGGAGATCATCGACGAGGCGGCCCTTGCGCCGCGATACGGCGCCGCGCGCTGCCTCTCCACCTCCATCTACTTCCTGCTCGAAAGCGGACAGTGCTCCACCCTGCACCGCCTTGCCTCCGACGAGACTTGGCACTTCTATGACGGGAGCCCGCTCACCATCCACATGATCGACGCACGCGGGCGCTACAGCACCGCCCACCTGGGGCCGGATCACGCCATGGGCGAGCGCTTCCAGATCACCATCCCGCATGACACATGGTTCGGTGCAACCGTGGACGACGAGGCCTCCCACACTCTCATCGGCTGTACGGTGGCACCAGGGTTCGAGTACGACGACTTCGAGCCCGGCAACCGGGACAGGCTTTGCAAGCTCCATCCTGCCCATCGTGACATCATCATCCGCCTCACGCATGCTGCGGACTGGGCACATCCCGAGCCCGCGTGACCACGGAGCGCTTCACCCATGCCCACCGCCACGGCACCGCCTGACACAGCCGCCGACATCCTCCGGCATCTCCACA
>CAYUYM010000140.1:0-8875 GCA_964449305.1 uncultured Chromatiales bacterium
CCCCCTGAGCGTTTCCCCCACACAGATCACTCCGGCCATGGCGCCATCAAGCACCATCGGGGCGATGGCGTGGATCCCGTGCTCCAGGCAGAAGGCATGGAACGCCGCGCTGTCGTCGTCGTCGCTGATGTCGAGGTCATGGATGTTCAAGACGCCGAACCAGGAGGCATGGAGTTCAAAACGCTGCAACTCTGGACCGGCCGGCAGCCCCTTCTGCGCCCTGAGGTGAAAGATGCGTTGCTCATCCGCCACCAGTACAAAGGCACGCGTGATGAGGCACTTGCCCATGATGGAGAGGAGCGCATTGCTCAGAATGAAGCCAAGGTCCTCCGAGGCATTGACGATGGCGGACAGCTCGAGCAGGGCAGACCCATCGGAGATGCTCAGGGCGCTTTGTTGGGGGGGGATGGGGTTGCGGGGGTGTTCGTCGCTCATGATGCGCAACCGACAGGACGAAGTGCCTGTGCCGGTGAACGCCCAATATAGCGGATGGTGAAGGAGAAGAAAAGGCGAAGGGTCAGCCTTGAGGGGCCGGAGTGCGGTACTTGACGAGGGTGATGAGGTTCCGGTTGTCGGAGGCGGAACCGTATTCCACCTCGTCCATGATCTTGCGCATGAGGACGATGCCGAGACCGCCCCTGCGCATCTGGGAGAAGTACTCGCGGAGATCCGGAGCCTGGTAATGGGAGGAATCGAAGGAGATGCCACTGTCCACGATACGGATGATGAACCTGGACGGGATGCTGTTGCCGGTCTCCTCGGTGGTGATGGTGATGCGGATCTCCTTGTCGGGATCGAATTTGTACGCGTGCTTGATGATGTTGGTGCAGGCCTCGTCCACGGCAAGCTCGATCTTCTCGGACACATCCTCTTGGAAACCGAAGCGCAGGGCAGCATCCCGCACGAATGCCCGGACATCCTCAAGCAGATCGGTTCTGCTGGGGATGACAAGAGATGCGTCGATATGGGGCGGGAATGCGCTCACGGTGCCTGACCTGTGTTGCTGGCTGTTCCTCACGTGCTCTTACGCGGAAGCAGGCGGATTGTTCTCGAATTTTTCGATCGCCTCACCCTCCTCGGGGTAGATCTCATAGAGCATCGGGAAGCCGAGGAGATCGAAGACGTTGTACACGCGCCCCGACATGTTCGTCAGCTTGATGTCGCCGTCGTTGCGGCGCACCTCCTCGATGAACTGCATGAGCACGCCGAGCCCGGCACTGCTGATATAGGTGAGGTTCGAGAAATTCACGACGAGGTTGAACTTCCGCTCATCGATGTGTTTCTGGAATGCCTTCTCCAGCTCAGGGGCCGTGTGGGCGTCGAGATAGCCTTTCAAATCGAGTATCGAGACTTTCGCCTGACACCTGACGCCGACTGAAAATTCACTCATACGGTTTGCTTCCTCCTCCACCTGGGTTGTCATCGATCATCACTGTGTTCAACCGCGGATTCCATCCGCTCACCGTTCCATCGCAGCACCAGCACCGTCAGATCGTCGTCCGGAGCATGGTTGGATGTGTGTTCCAGCACCGTGTCGATCACGGTCTGCAGGATGGCATCCACCGGATCGTGCTGATGCGCAAGCACCGTCTGCGACAGCTTCTCGAACTGGAACTCCTCGCCTTCGGGATTCCGGGCCTCGGTGACGCCATCGGTGTAGAGCACGATCACGTCGCCCGGGCCGAGCTGGAGCACCTCCTCCTGCAGCGATGCGCCGAACCGTTCGCCGGGATCAAGCCCGAGGCCCATTCCATCAGGCCGCACGTAGGTGGCGCATCCGTGCGTAATATACAGAAGCGGACAATGTCCTGCACGTGCAAAACGGAGCGTCCCGCTCCGGAAATCCAGCACCGCGTGGAGCACGCTCACAAAGGAACTCTTCTCCATGCACCTCCAGAGGGTCTCGTTCATGCGCACCAGCAGCTCGCGCGGCGAGGCCGATTCCGCGCCAAGCGTCTGGAAGATGCCCTTCACCTGCGCCATGTACAGCGCCGCCGACACGCCCTTGCCCGACACATCCCCCACGATGAAGCCCATGCGGTCGTCCACGAAATCGAGCGCATCGTAGTAGTCGCCGCCCACCTCGTGGGCAGGGACGGAGCGTGCGGCGATCTCGTAGGTGGGTGACACGGGGAGGAGCCGGGGGAGGAGCTTCTGCTGCATGAGCTTGGCCAGGCGCAACTCCTCCTTGAGCCGTTCCTGTGCGAGGGATTCGAAGATGAGCCGGTTGTTTTCGAGGGCGATCGCCACAAGATCGGCGAAGGCCACAAGGAGGTTGAGCACCTCCTTGTCGAACTCGTAGGGATTCTTCTTCCCGATGCACAGGATGCCCATGACACCTGAATGGCTCCGGAGCGGGATCATCACCATGGAGCCGATGAAGGGGAAGCGTTGTCGGATGAGGGCATGCCGTGGATCGCCCGCGAAATCCTGCACCACGAGCATGTCGCCCGTCTCCAATGGGGCATCGTGGAGCAGGCTGCCATCGGTCAGCGTCAGCGAGCGGATCGTGTCCTCGGTGATGTTGCGCAGCGAATGGCCGATGACGATGCTGTGCCGCCCCCGAGACTCGTCCGTTCCAGGCATGACAAGCTGCATCCATGCGATCGATCCCTCGCACACGTCCATCGCGAGCTGTGTACTGGTGGCGACAAGATCCTCGAAATCGAGCACCTGCGTGATGAGGCGGCTCATGTTCTGCAGCGAGGAGATCTCCACCTTTTTCCGGTCGAACTCCTTGGCCGTCGGCAGGTGGAGAAGCGTGCTGACGAACCCGATGCCCATGTAGATGGCGGCGAACACGAGCATCGCCGTCACGAAGGCCAGGCACATGGGGTGGATGAACAGAATTGCCCGATGGAAGAGGTCGCTGTCGAAGATCCTGTTCGCAAGGACGATGGAAAAGACCATGCCGAAGAACACGAGCATCAGGGCGACGAACTTCTCCCGGCGTGTCAGGAAGATGATCCAGGAAAAGCGGAAGGAGTTCACGAGCATGGCCAGGATCACGAGCGCCAGGGAGAAGCCCGCCAGCGGGTAGTCGGGCATGATGGCGTACCCCTGCGGCGAGGTGAAATAGACGACGAGCATGTGGATGCAGAGCAGCGTGATCAGGACGTAGAAATTCCGCTTCGTGTTCTTGCGTTGTTTGATGAAGATCAGCTCCGACAGGGTGAGGAGGATGGCGATCGACACCACCGTGGCGATGATTGTGAGAAGTGCGCCGACCATCAGCGAGATGTAGTCGCGTGGCGCGATGGATTCAGCGTGCAGATCGAAGCGCGCGAGGTCGAACGCATGCACCACACCAAAGGCCAGTGCGAGACCCACGGTGAGCATCAGAAGCCGCCCGATGAGGTGCACCGGGTTCTGCTCCTCGGACCGCGCCCGGTGCTGCAGCAGCCAGGTCACCGCCCAGAATCCCGCCATCAGCAGGGCGGAATGGATCACATCGGCCCCGGCGCCGGTGGACGGTGCAAGCGCGACACGAATGACCAGGTAGATCAGGTCGAGCGTGAAGGCGAGAATGACTGTGGTGATGATGATGGATCGTGTGAGGTTCATCGGCGGCTGGTTGGTGATGAAGCACGAAGGCCGTGGTCGTGTACGGCGCCACAAGGGCGGTGTTGCACATCTGTACCTCAAAGGAAAATACACGTTTCCTTCAGAAAATGCGTGTCCCCCACGGGTGATCTTGCGGCGCCACGGGTCATGTCTGCACCATTCCACCCTGTGCGGACGGAATGTGTATATTCACGGCGTTCACCGCATCCATATCCACTCACCGATGCCCCAACTCCGATCACTTCCCCCCCATCCTTCCCATGCACTGAGCGCGGTCCTCGTCCTCATGGGCCTGCTGTTCCTCCAGGCCTCGACGCAGGCTCATAGCCTGCCCGGATCGGTTGGCAGGGATTCCCTGGAGGACGTCCGTGACGCCGAGGCGGACTCCGCTCTTCACAGGCTGTTCACATACATGCACGCCCGTTCCGAGCGTCTGCCGGCGGGTTGGATCTTCGGCCCCAACACCGATGATGCCTACTTCTACCGCATGCGCTTCTACCACACCAACGAGATCTTCGAGGACGAGCTTGCCAGCCCACAGCGGGCCGAGGCGCTTGCAGCGGGGATCCCGGCCATCGAGGATGTGCCGCGTGCGGAGCGTGAGGCGCTCATCCATGTGAACTACCTCGCGCGGCGTACCGCGCTCGACACGTCCACACAGTTCCTTGTGGTGAAGCACTTCCCTGGAGGACCCCGCATGCTCGAGAGCACGGAGGGAGTTGCCTTTGCCGTCGTCTTTCCGGGTGATTCCACGCGCTGGGCGGGGGAGCTCGCCGTCTACCGCGGCCTGATCACCTGTGGGGTACCGCCCATGGGCATCATGACCTCCCATGCCAGTTATCCGGGCCTGGAGCGCGCTCTGGCCGTACAGCATCCCGACCTCCGGCCCATTGTCCCGGACGACACGCTTCTCCCCGCCACCTTCTCGCCGCTCCTGCTGCGGGGACTCCTCCGCCGCGGGCTCGGCTACCAGGGGATCATCGTCTCGGACTGGGTGGACATGGGGGCCGTGAATCGCCACCTCCTGGACAGGCGCGCCGCGCTGGACGCCGCGCTGCCGCGGTCGTCGCCCCATGCGCGGGTGTTTCTCCTGTGTGTGCATGCCGGCGTGGAGCTGATCACGGGCATGCGCAACCGCCTGCTCCGCGAGCGGCGCCAGCGCAGCATCTCCGAGCTGGTGGACGAGATCGCCGCGATCGTGCGTCCATCGGAGCGCTGGGAACAGCCCGTGCGGCGCGCGGCGGAGCATGTGCTCGCAACACTTGCCAGCGCGATGCGTGCCCGGCGCGACACGACGGCCGCTGTGTCGATCGAGGACTGCATCCGCATCATCCTCGGTGAACAACCCACGTCACCCGCCCTGCGCTGGATGGAGGCATCCCGACTCGAGAACTTCCAGGATCTCTGGAACCGGCAGGGCATCCTCCATGTGCTGCTTCGGAGCTGGTATGTGGCGGAGCGCTTCGGGATCACTTTGCCGGAGCTGCCGTTCGGACCGGACAACGAGCGCGTTTTTGGGCGAGAGGTGGAGAAGGCCTGGCTCGTCCGCCTCACCAGCGACGCATCGTATCGTGAAGCCAGCCGCCGGGTGTGCTGGGATTCGCCCGCATCGGTGGCGGCGTGGAGACGCTGTGTGGAGCGTTGGAGGGCGGTGCGTCCGACAGGAGGTCAGACCGGGAGCCAGTAGGAGAGCTTGATGGCGATAAGGTTGTCGCCCGGTGCAGCGAAGGAGTCGAGGATCTGCCCGGGGCGTATCCGCTCCCCGGTCATCTCCTGCGAGCCGCGATTCTGCTGCCACACAACGAACAGGGTGCTGCCGCGCAGCCACTCCCAGCGGAGCACGACGTTGCTGCGGAACGAGAGCACGTGGAAATCGCTGTTCTGCAGGATGAAGGTCTGCGTTCCATCTGTCACGCGCTGTGAACCATCGGCCAGGGGTTCGATGATGCTGCCATCAGTGCCGTAGCGACGGAGGTTCATGCTCGACGCCGCCTGCAGCTCACCGAAGTCGAAGTAGCGACCGGACGCGGCGAAGGGCTCGGCGTAGACTTCGAGCGTGAGGTCCGGCGAGAAGGCGTAGTTGGCGCGGAGGCCCATGCTCACGGTGGAGCGATCGATTCCTGCGAAGACGTACCTGTTGCCAAAGGTGGGGGACAGGGGGGAAGCGATGCGCGTGACGTATTGCCGGGCTGAGACGGAGACGCCCCATTCTGCGGAGAGCGTGATCTTCAGTCGACCGGTGGGGTTCATGGCCAGGTTCGCTTCCGTGGATGTGCTCCACCCGCCGAGTTCGTCGTGTGACACATGGCCTTCCAGCCCCATCTGTGTGGGATTGGCATAGTTGCTGTTGGCGGTGATGCCCGAGCGCCACTGAAATGGAGACTCCATGAGCGGCCCGCCACGCGTGAGGTTGTCACTCAGTGCCCGCTGGTCGGTGTCGAAATAGATGTAGGTGCCCCAGAAGTTCTTCCAAGTGATCGAGAGCTCGAGCCCGGTGGTCACGTAGCGCGTGATGCCGCCGTAGTTCCAGCCTGCCCACAGGCCGTGGGACACGCTGATGGAGTGGAACCAGTCCGAGGGGACGTTCTCGCGCCAGGTGATGTAATAGGACGCATCGATGTTGTCCACCGACGCGACACGCCCGGCGTCATTGATCTCAAACTCCGGGGATTCCACTGAGGCGCCTGTTTGAAAGAGCCAGTGTTCACCACTGTGCTTCTGGAAGGTGAGGCCTGCGGCATAGCCGGTGAGTGATGTGCGCGACGAATCCACGCGGACATGGGACTGATCAGGGCGCTGAAAATAGTGGGCAGGTGACCGCTGGATGCGGAGGATTGCTGCGGCGTTGCCCGCCACGTGGCTCATGCCGGCGAAGCCGCGCAGGGAGTAGGCACCGTTGTTGAAGCGGAGGTCCCAATCCGCGCCGCCGGAGAAGGCGTCACGCACCATCTGTGATCCGATGAGACCGGTGGACGGGATGTCGCGGCGCACGAGAGTCATCATCGCCCCCGCGGTGGAAGCCGCCGGTCCGAATTCCTGCTGGATGCGAGCGACCGCGAAGCCTGTGAGGGGTTCCACCTCCCATTCGCCACGGCGCTGCGAGTCGCCATCGTAGGTCTCCGCGTACTCGCGTGCGGTGACTGCCGACAGTGCGGCGAGGGACAGACCGGATGCCAGCCTGCCAGACACCTTCGCGGCGCCGAGGATGGCGGTGCTTGTGGGCATGGACACATGGTCCGCATCGACGCCTCCCTTCGGAGCCGCACCAATGCGGCGGGAGTAGAAATACGCCGGCCCGATGCCGCTGAGCAGTTGGCTGCCCTCGGTGAAGAACGGGCGTCGCTCGCTGAAGTAGGTTTCATAGGCCGAGAGATTCACCTCGGCGGGATCGGCCTCCACCTGGCCGAAATCCGGGTGGATGGTGGCATCAAGCGTGAGAGCGTTGGAGAGCCCCATCTTCATGTCGAGGCCGATGCGAGCGGTGCGCGTGTTGCGTTCGAACGGGGACCAATCGTCGCCGGACGAGCGCTGGAGCGCCTCACCCGCCACATAGGGCACGAGCTCGATGGGGCGGTGTGCGGTGACGCCCGCGATGCCCGTGATGGAACCGAAGCGCGAACTCCAGCCGGTGGCGTTCTTTGGGATCACGACCCAGTAGATGTCCTCATTGGTGGACGGGATGTAGCGGTTCATGTTGAGTCCCCACTGCTGCACCTCCTGGCTCGTGAAGCGCAGCTGACTGAAGGGGATACGCAGCTCGGCATACCATGACGTGGAGTCGATGGACGTCGTCGCCTCCCACACCGGATCGAAGGTGTAGTCGCGCGAGAACTCCTTGTCCTCGGCATGGTAGTAATCGATGCGCACACCGGTGGCGGTGACGCCAAAGGTGTATGCTGTGCGGGAATCGTTGTAGGTGTCGATGGAGAAGAGGATGCGTTCGGAATTGCCCACGTTGTCGCGCCGGCTGACGATGGCCTGGATGCTGTCGGGGTGCCGGACAAACAGTCGTGCGCCGAAATACACCGCCTCGTCGTCATACGCCAGTCGGACCTCGCTTCGTTCCAGCGGTGTTCCACCCTCCACCGGTTCCTTCTGGTTGAAGGAATCCGTTGGCACAGCCGTGTGCCATGCATCCTCCGTGAGCCGACCATCGACCGTGACACCGCCATTGGCGATACGGAGTGCGTGAAGCGTGTGTGATGAGCGCGTCGACGGTGTACCACTGCCGGTCATTTGGGCGGTGGTGATCCACAGCGGAAGGAGGGTGAGGAGAAGTGCGGTAAGGAGTGGGGGGGTGTGTGACGTCATGAAATGCGTGGACATGGGACAGCGGGTGGTGGGCAGGTGACAAAATAGGGCATTCCTTCCTGAATCACACCCGTGGGATTGTGGAGAAATGTGTATCTTGCCACGATTTACCGGCAGCGACACACACCGCATGACCCTACTGACCTTTCTCCTTGTGATCCTCATCGGCGCCCTGGCTGGCGTGTTTGGTGCTCTGTTTGGCATAGGTGGGGGGATCTTTCTGATTCCCGTGCTTGTGTACGGATTCGGTTTGCCGATGCATCAAGCGGTGGCGACGAGCATCATTGCCGTGATCGCCACATCTTCGGCAACCGCGGTCGTGTATGTGGACAAGGGGATGACGAACATCCGTCTCGGCATGTCGCTCGAGGTGATGACGGCCCTTGGATCGCTCCTGGGCGGTCTTCTGGCCAACGCCCTGCCGGGGGATGTGTTGAAGCGCATCTTTGCGGTGTTTCTGCTGGTGATGGGCGCCCTGATGTGGTGGAGGACGCGGTCGCACGGGGAGGGAGTGATCACCGACGATCCCGTGGCACGAATTCACGGGCGGTATGTGGATGCGGCCACGTGCAGGGAGGTGCGGTACAGTGTCCGTCGCCTGCCCATCTCGATGGCGGTATCGTTTTTCGCGGGGAACATGAGTGGGCTTCTCGGCGTGGGGGGCGGCATCGTCAAGGTGCCGGTGATGAACATGGTGTCTGGCGTTCCGATCAAGGCGGCGACGGCGACGAGCAATTTCATGATCGGAGTCACGGCTGTGGCCGGAGCGTTCATCTTTCTTGCCAACGGGCAGGTGGAGCCAGGCTACACGGCGGCGGCCATACTTGGAGTGCTGGGTGGGTCACAGTTCGGGACACGCATCGCCGGGAGGATGCACAGCCGGACGCTGCTGATGTTGTTCATCATTCTCATTTTTGCCACCTCCATCAGGATGCTCCTGTCATGAGTGCGCCCGAGCCATCCGCACGACTTGAAACAGCGGTGAACAGGGCGGTGAGCC
>CAYUYM010000141.1:0-8836 GCA_964449305.1 uncultured Chromatiales bacterium
CACGTTGATGCGTGCTGCAGTGAGCCTACAGTGGCTCGATGAGGAAAAGTGGCTGGTTGTATTCCACGGCCTGGGCGTTCTCCACAAGGATGCGGACGATGCGCCCGGAGATCTCCGACTCGATCTCGTTCCAGATCTTCATCGCTTCGATGATGCACACCGTCTGCCCCGGCTGCACCGTCTGCCCGACGGCAACGAAGGGCTCGGCATCAGGTGATGAAGCGCGATAGAAGGTGCCGACGATGGGTGAGCGCAACTGGTGGAGGTGGCTCTCCGAGGCCACCTGGGCGGCGGCAGGGGTTTCCGTGGAGGGTGCCGGAAACGCTGGAGTTGCGACCGGCGCAGGTGCTGGCATGGGGGCGTGGACCACGCCCGGACGATGACGAACCATGTGGATGCGTGAAGTCTCGTCCTCGATCTCGAGTTCATCGACATTGGACTCCGAGAACATCTTCAGCACTCTGCGCACATATTGCAAATCCATTGAACCTCCGGGATGATTGACTGTGGAAATCAGTTTTTCACGCGTTCAAGGTACTCGCCGGTCCTCGTATCGATTTTCAGAACCTCACCCTGCTCAATGAAGAGCGGGACGTTCACGATGGCCCCCGTCTCCACCGTCGCACGCTTGGTGCCGCCTGTGGCCGTGTCGCCGCGAAGCCCGGGGTCCGTCTCCGTCACGGCAAGATTCACCGTGATCGGGAGCTCGCCGCTGATGGGTTCCTCGCCGTCAAGAGCGATCTCACAGATCTCCCCCTCCTTCAGAAAGCGCACGGAATCGCCAAACACATCCGAGGACACGTGGATCTGGTCGTACGTCTCCTGATCCATGAAACAGAGATCCCCACCCTCCGGATAGAGGTACTGATACTTGCGGCGCTCGATGCGGACCACGTCCACCGATTCGCCGGGGCGGAAACGGTTTTCAAAGGTCGATCCCGTCTTGAGGTTCTTCAGCTTGGTGAGAACCATGGCGCCTCCCTTGCCGGGCTTGTGATGCCTCCATTCCACGATCTGATGAAGGACGTTGTTGAACCGGATGATGAGGCCGTTGCGAAAGTCAGAGGTTGAACCCATGTGTTCCAGGAAATGTGATCAGAATTTCGGTGATTTTCATCCCGTAAAGTTAGTCCTGGGGAGCCTGAAAGTCAAGGTAAGTGCGTCGGGCCGCCGTGTCCCGCTCCCCCACCTCGCATGCGCCCGGTGGTGGACGCCTTTTGCCTTGTTGCACGGGCTGATATTTCCTACATTTGACATTCTTTGAACCACTGCATGAAAGGATGTTGAACAGGTGATGGCGGAATGAGGGCGCGAACGAGTCTGTTTTCCTGGATGCTGACCGGCGTCACGGTCAGTGTGCTGTTGGGGGCCTTCATTCTGCAGACCTTCCCCGGCGACCTGCACGCGGATTCCCGTCACTCCCACCTGGAGTCCCGTGCCGACGATCTGACATCCTTCCTCGACCCCGATGCACGCATGTCGGACACGCTTTTCACCACCTCGCCATGCTGGCTCCACATCATCCTCGACCGCCAAATTGTGGTCCGGCACTGGAACGATGGCCGCGTGGACAGCTTCCGTGTCTCCTCCGGCAATTCCCGGATCTCCAAGGGGATCGAGACGCGATCGGGGATCTACTGCATCCAATCCAAATCCCAGCTTCTCCTGTCACGACAGTTCGACAATGCGCGCATGCTCTGGTGGCTGCAGTTCGATGGAAGCATCGGCTTCCACGGCTTGGATGGCCGCGGATACTACCGCAATCTCGGCGTGCGCCCCTCCTCCCATGGCTGTGTGCGCATGAGCCAGGAGGACGCGAAGCACCTCTATGAGTCCGTGCCTGTCGGCTCCCCCGTGCTCGTTTCACAATCCGTGGTCACGAACCGCGTGATCGGCTTCCTGCGTGACACAACCACCGTGCTCCCGCTGACGTTGGAACCGGATGAAGCGCGCGCGTACTACGACCTCCGCCTGGCACTCCTGACCGACGGCGACGAGGCGCTTGAGGCGCTCCCCATCGTCCCCCTGCGAAAGGAGTACGTCCGCGCTGGTGGCCTCCGAATCTCCTCCGCAGGACGTGCGCTGCGCACACGCCCCGGCGTCGAGGCATTCACCAGCATGGCCTCCTCATCCACCTCCGCCATCCAACCACAATGGTGACATCAGCATCCATGACCCGATCGATCACCCTCATCATCGTCCTGGTGCTCCTCAGCGGTTGCGGCCGCGGGAAGGAGGACGGGACCACCACACAGGACGGCCAGGAGGGCATGCCACAGGAACAGATCCTCTACCGCGAGGCCCGTCAGGTGTTTCTCTCCTGGCTGGGCTGCTTCGGCGGCTCAGGGCAGGCCGGCGTCCATGCCAACCTCTCGCGTGCAACACAGCAGCGGTTGGCCGGGATCGGGGTCCGCGATGCTTCCGGCTTCGCCTCCTGGTTCCTCAGCATGCGCGAATCGGGGGCACGGCCCTTTGTCTTCACCATCTCCCATGTGGAGATCCTGGATCTCGACTGCACCGACACCACACGCGCCCGCATCACCGCCAGCTTCCTGCTCGAAGCGAACGGCCAGAGGCGGGAAAACCTCGGCATCTTCACGCTGGTGCGCGAGGCCGGCCTCTGGGTCGTCCCCTTCGGCGAGCAGCAGGATTGGGAGAAGGCATGGTGTCAGCTCGACCGGCAGTCCCTCCCCGACGTCGACGCCCGCGAGATGCCGCGTCATCTCTCGCAATCCCTGGACATCGATTTCCAGTATCCGCTGCCATGGGCGGTGACCGACCCTGCCACCGTGCTGCTGCCGCACGAGGCGGGGCCTCATCCCGGTGTGCGGGTCATCTACACCGGGTCGGGCGGAACGGAACCTGTCGCCATCATCGCCATCGTGAACGATCCGGCGGCGGCCGGCACCGCCAGCCAGGTCCAGAGCGACAGCCTGACTCTGGGCTTCCAGACGGCGTTGTCCGAGGCGGCAGGCATGACCGATGGAGGCAGATTCGACGGCAGGCTCATTCGTCTCATCAACCCATCGCGGGGGGCGGGGCTCATCGTCTTTGCCGGCGTCAATCCGCGGATGGCGGCATATGCCAATTACTCGCAGGTGATCGATGCGGTGCTCTCCTCAATCCGCCTCAAACAGTGACATCCTCCCACCATCCCATCAGGACCGAACGCCCGATGACACACGCTGCACGCCCCCTCATCATCCTTCCCTTCATCGCGATGCTCCTCGTGGCAGGTGCGGCAGATGCGGCACCCGCGCAGCGTGACAGCACGACCCGCGTCGGATCCAAACGCTGGAAGAAGGAGGCCACCGCCACGCTCGACAGGTCGAGGGCGGAATTCCGCAGGCTCAAGACGGACGATCCGAACCGCCTCATGGCGCGCAGCACGGAGTCGGCCTTCGAGGCGCTGTTGATTCTCGCCCGGTGCTGGGACAGGGACACGATATATGCCGAGGAAATCCGCACCCAGGAGGAGGACTTCCGTTCCGGTCTTGCAGCCGCACGACTCGATGACGCGGCACACATCAAGAACGCCATGCTTGGCATCTACGGCCTCAACGCCCTGCTCTACCAGATCCGCTTCCACACCGACACCACGAAGATCAATGACATCATCAAACAACACCGCTTCACCATCGAGGCCATCAACCAGGAAAAGAGCCTGATCCCGACACTGCGCATCCTGGCCAACAGCATCTTCAACTACCTTTTTGTGACGGTGTATTCGCTCGACACCACGACGAACTTCCGCAACGATCTCGCCAACTACGAGTTCCAATACGGCCAGGGCGAACGCGTGGCGAGGGATGAACAGGACAGACTGATGAATGCCATGTACCGCATCTTCGAGCTCAACCGCCTCTGGGGGCTCACCCTCTCCAAGAAGACGGTCTCTGATTTTTCCACCTTGTCGAAGGATCAGAAGGCGCGGATCGACAAGATCGACAACGTGGGCATGCAGGTGGCCACGTCGTTCGAATTCTACTATCGTGTTCTTGATGTGTTGACGCGCAAGTATCTGCTGTACAAGATGTAACACCACTTCTTCTCATGTCGAATCTCCACACCGTCTTCCTTCCCTGGCGGGAGCTTTCCGGCTGGTCCGACCTTGTGGAGACAAGTCCACAGAGGACGATCTTTGCCACCGCATCATGGATGGAGTCCGTGGAGGACGCGTTCGAAGATGCCGTCCGGGTTCTGGCCGTGCTGGATGATGACACTCCCGTGGCCGCCCTGCCCATGCGATTCCGCAGACGGGCCGGAGTGCGTGCTGCAATTCCCTTCCCCTTCAGTCTGTACAACGGCCTGGTCCTGAGTGCGTCCTGCCAGGGCGACAGAAACGAGGCGCATCGACACCGGGTGATGGAGGAGGCGCTCACCGCTGCACGAGAACACGTGGATACCGGGTCGTTCTCCCTTCATCCCACGCTCATCGATGTACGACCCTTCCAATGGCAGCCGGGGTGGGGTGCTGCAGCGCAGTACACCTCCGTTGTCGATCTGCACACGGAGACCGAAGCGGCGTACTCACAGGCGCTGCGCCGCAAGCTCCGGCAGGCAGTGAACGACGGCATGGAGGTGGTGACCGTGAGCGATCCCGCCATGCTCATCAGCCTGCATGAACAGAGCTACGGGGCGCATCACCGGATGGCGCCCTTTGCCGGTCCGGCCACGAAGCGACTGATCGAGACGCTGGCCCGCACCGGATGTGTGCACCTGGCGGAATGCCGCTCCGCCGACGGCGCGGTGCTCGCGGCCAGGGCGATGCTTGTTGATGGAAGCATGGCCTACGACTGGATCGCCGGACGCGCGACCGGAGACACCTCCGGGCATGCGTCGCACCATCTGGTGCATTCCATGCTCTGCGACATGCGCGCACGAGGATGCACACACCTCGATTTCATGGGCGCGAACACCGCGGGCATCCTGGATTTCAAGCGGGCCTTCGGCGGTCGGCTTGTCCCCCATCATGAGGTCACGTTTCATCGGACGCCGGCTCTTGAAGCCCTGCTCCGCCTCAGGGCGCGACTGCGGAGGATTCCATGACGCCCCGTCTGCTCGCCGTGCCGATCCTCCTGCTGCTGCTCCACGCCGAGTGCATCGCCCAGGTGGACAGCACCACGGCCCCTGCCGATTCCGTGACGGCGCCGGGCTCCGTCGGACTGCGGCCCAGAGGCAGCCTGCGGCTGCCCGCAACGGCGGCGCCGCTCTCGGCCACCACAATCCTGCGCGACTCCCTGCTGCTGATCGAGTACCACGATGCCGCGGATGTGCTGGCCGCGATGGGTGCCCGGCAGTACGGGCTCGGGAATTTTGTGCAGCCGACATGGGCGGGCCGTGGTGGATCGCTTCCACAGCAGACTGCGCTGCTGCACGATGGTCTGGGAACGATGGATGCCGTGAGTGGTGCACCGCTCAGCCTGGCCATCCATCCGGAGACTGCCGTGGATGTGGTGATGCCCGCGATGCACGAGGCCTTCTGGACAGCGGGCTGCGGCGTGCTCATGGCCGCGGATTACCGGAGTCTGGAGCGCACTTCACCGCATCCGTTCAGCCAGATACGCCACAGCGAGGGACCGTATGGCATGCTCTACACGAACGTCCTGTTCAACCAGGACGCTGGCGAGCGGGCCAACCTGGACTTCACCCTGACGCGGCAGACGGTCGGGTACTCCACATCGAACAACATCGCACGCTTCCCCAATGAACGGGCGGAGGACTGGAACATCGAGGCGTCTGTCAGGCTGCGGATCTCGGACCGGCTCACGCTGCGTTTCGGCGACCACTATTTCGATCAGACCAGCCTGCAATGGGGGGGAGTCGCCGGCTGGCGGGCGCAGGGTGGCGTGATGGTGTATCCGGATCCCACAAGGGGATATGCCGACACCGCATTCAGCTCCATCCTCGCCACGCAGATGAACGCCACAATGAAGCTGCAGCAGACGGTGAATGCCGTCCGTGGTTCGGCGGAGATGGACTGGACGGGAACTGGCACACACAGCTCCCGTCTTGATGCCTCGTTCACCACATCGAGGCGCACGGTGACGGACGATCTGGCGACAGGCGCCGACGGCGAGATCTACGCCGCGCTTGATGACGATGTCCGCTGGAGTGAGGCGGCGCTCCACGTCGTGCATCATTCCTCACTCGAACCGATGCAGCTCGACCTTGTCGGTGACGCATCGTCGATCGTGATCGATGCGCTGCGTCCCGCCTTCTCCGGGGACGCGATCACGACCGGACTCGGAGGCCGGCTGGGGTTCGGTGTGTCGCAGTTCTCGGTCTCGGTGTTCGGCCGTCTCGACCAGCGCCATTCGCAGACGGCAACCGGCATGGGCGTGACGGTGGAGGACAGCAGCCTGGCTGGTGCCGGGGTGTGGGCGGGTGCATCGGTGTCGACACGCCCGTTCACGTATCTCGAAAGGACGGCGGCGGAAGGCTTCTACGATGCGCTGGTGATCGGCCAGCCCGACGATCGACTGGAGCGGCACCTCATCGCAGAGGCCGGCGTGCGCCTGCACGGTACGCTGCACGAAAGCGAACTGCGCATCACGCTTCGGAGGATGACGGCGTACAGGACACTTGGCACGGTGCTGGAGCGGGACACGATCCCCGTCCGTTTCCGGCCACTGGTCGAGTATGGCGAGCGGACATTGGATGCGGCTGCGGTGGATCTGGTGTCGCGCTGGCGCTTCTGGATGCTTGGTCTCGACCTGCACGGCAGCATGACGGCCACCTCCCGCACCGACCTGTCGGTGGCCCCCGGTGTTGCGGGCTCGGCATCGCTGTTCATCACGGCCGCGCTGTTCAACAGTTCGCTGCGGCTCAAGGCCGGAGCCACTGCCGCGTACTCCAGCGCCTTCTCGCCGACGTGGTACAATCCCCGCATCGGCATCTTCGGCCTCCCGTCTGCAACGCTGGCAGACGCCCTCTCCGCGCGTCCCTACACCGAGGCGTTCACACTCGACCTGTTCGTCTTCGCCCGGATCAAGGAGAACGCGACCATCCATGTGCTGCTCGACAACCTGCTTGACGCGCGCCACATCAGCACGCAGTTCATGCCGATGAGCGAACGCAGCGTCCGTTTCGGCGTGACCTGGGACTTTCTGGATTGACATTCCCGGATGTTGTACATTTGAGGCCGATCCTGATGCAACAGGATCGCAATCGACGATTCATTTCTCATTCGATCATGGAGGACACGTGAAGAACATCCGCACCTTTTCGCCCGACACCCAGGTGGTGCATGCCGGCATCGACGAATACGAATTCGGGGCCGTGGTGCCGCCGATCTACCAGACCTCGACCTTCAAGTTCAGGAACGTGGACCACGGGGCGAACCTTTTCAACGGGACGGAGGAAGGATTCATCTACACTCGCATGCGCAATCCCACCGTGGAGGCCATGGAGAACGCCGTCGCCGTTTTGGAGAACGGATACAAGGCGCTTGGCTGCGGCTCGGGCATGGCGGCGATCCACACGGCCTTCGTCGCGCTGGTGCAGGCAGGTGACCATGTGGTGTGCAGCGAATCCGTGTACGGTGCCACCGCCACACTGCTGGTGAACATCGGCGTGCGGATGGGTGTGGAAACAACCTTTGTCGACACCTCGGATCTCGCGGCCGTGAAGGCGGCGGTGAAGCCTAACACGCGGGTGATCTTTGTCGAGACGCCTGGCAACCCGACGCTCGTGATCAGCGATCTGCCGGCCATCGCGGACATCGCGCATGCACAGGGCGCATCGCTCGTGGTCGACAACACCTTCATGAGTCCCCTTCTACAGCAGCCTTTCGCGCTGGGTGCGGATGTGGTGGTGCACAGCATGACGAAGTTCCTCAACGGCCATGCCGACGTGGTGGCAGGCATCATCGTGGTGAAGGATGCGGAGCAGTACGCGCATTTCCGCAAGACCCTCAACCAGGTTGGCGGCACCATCGACCCGTTCAACTCCTTCCTGGTGCACCGTGGCATCAAGACACTGGCGATCCGCATGGAGCGGCACTGCCA
This sequence comes from uncultured Chromatiales bacterium, assembly GCA_964449305.1. GTDB lineage: Bacteria > Bacteroidota > Ignavibacteria > SZUA-365 > CAYQST01 > CAYUYM01. Next base: position 8,010 of record CAYUYM010000141.1, read on the forward strand.
GTCGGCGATGATCGTCGCAGAGCATCTCGAGGCCCATCCCGCCGTGGACCGCGTCTTCTACCCCGGGCTTCCGAGCCATCCCCAGTACGATCTGGCCCGCCGCCAGATGAAGGCTCCCGGCGGCATGATCGCCCTCGAGCTCAAGGGCGGGCTGGCCGCAGGCAGGGTGATGATGGACAACGTGCACATGTTCCAGCTGGCCGTGAGCCTCGGAGGTGTGGAATCCCTCATCCAGCATCCGGCGTCGATGACGCACGCCAACATGGGGCCCGAGCAGCGTCTCCAGGCGAAGATCACCGACGGACTCGTGCGCATTTCCGTGGGCATCGAGGATGTGCAGGATCTGATCGCGGATCTTGACCACGCACTCGCCCAGGTGTGATGCCCGGGGCATTTCGTGGTTTTTTTCATACGACTTGCATAAGTGGCTGATTTCTCAATATATTTGGGACCGTTCACGTTTCATCCATTCCACCAAAGGAGATCTACTTGATAGGCGTCATTGTTCAGGAAAACGAACCGATCGATCGCGCGATCAAACATTTCAAGAAAAAATACGAGCGTTCCGGCATTCTGAAGGAATTCAAGAAGCGGGCGTATTTCACCAAGCCCTCCATCAAGAAACGCATGAAGAAGATGAAGGCGATCCGTCGCGCGAAGAGAACCGACGAAACCAACTAGCAGCTCCTTTTTCCGTTTCGCTTCCGCATGACTCCAGCTTCCGGCGAGGAGTGATTGCCACCACTGTTCGAGACGAAGTTGGATAATCCCCTGATTTATCAGACCATGGCCGACGGCACGGTCAAACAGGTCAACCCATTCACCGG
>CAYUYM010000142.1:0-8832 GCA_964449305.1 uncultured Chromatiales bacterium
ATCACTGACATTTCTACTTGGCGTATTCTACTGACATTTCTATCTGGCGATTACAGGCGCGGCTATTCGTATCGCAGTGCCTCGATGGGGTCGAGCGATGCCGCCTTCCAAGCGGGGTAGGTGCCGAAAATGATGCCGATGACAAGGCAGGCGACCACGCCGACGGCGACCCACTCGATCTGGATGATCGGAGGGATGTCCATCACCACGGCGAGCGTGTTGCCGGCGAGGAGCCCGGCAAGAATGCCGGTGATGCCGCCGAAGAGCGTCAGGAGGAGCGCCTCGCTGAGGAACTGCACCACGATGGCCTGGCGCGTGGCCCCCACGGCCTTGCGGGTCCCGATCTCCTTCGTCCGCTCGGTGACGGAGACGAGCATGATATTCATGATGCCGATGCCGGCGGCCAGCAGGGCCACCGCGGCGATGGCGAAGGTGCCCAGACGGACGTAGCGTGTGAGATCGTTGAAGTTCGAGATCACCGATTCGTTGGAGAAGGTTTCGAAGTCGTTCTCCTCCCAGGGCCTGAGATTCCGTTCACTGCGCAGGATGCCGATCACCTCGTCGAGACAGGCATCGAAGTTTTCCCGCGAGCGCGCCTGCACCATGATGTTCACGCTGCGGTTCGCTCCGTAGTACTCGAAGAACGTGGTGATGGGGATGATGAAGTACCGGTCCTGGTTGCCAAACATCCCGCCCCGCGACTTCATCGTGCCGATCACCGTGTAGTCGCGTCCCCCCATGCGCACCGACTTCCCGATGGGATCGAGGGATGGCGGGAAGATGGCGGCGGCAAGGTCGTAGCCCAGCACCACGACGTTGCGCGAGAGGTCGAGATCCGACTGGGCGATGGCACGGCCGTATTCGATCTCCCAATGATTGGTCGGAAAACCCTCCGGGTTCTCGCCTGCAACGGAAGTGTTGGGGTCCGTCTTCTTGTTGCCCCACTGCACCACCTCACCGAAATGCCAGGCCTCGATGCCCACAGTGAGCGCCTCGCGCGATTGTGCTGCCACCCCCTGCGCCTGCCGCCAGGTGATGTTGCGACGGTTGCGGAACCGCTCCCGGTCACCAGGGCCGTGCTGCATCTGCGGGTATTTCTGGACCTGGAAGGTGTTGGCACCAAGCTGACTCAGCCCGGATTCGATGCTGTTCTGAAACACGCCGATCGCCGTCATCACGGAGATGATGGAGAACACACCAATCCCCACGCTCGCGAGGGTGAGACTGGTCCGCAGCTTGTTGGACCGGAGGACCTGGAACGCGCTGGAGAAGGTGGTGCTGAACTGCATGGTGATCCTACTCGTATCGCAGGGCGTCCACCGGGTTCATGCGGGCGGCCGTGTAGGCCGGGACGATGCCCGAGATCAACCCCACGAGGATGGAGATGGACAGAGACAACCCGACGACCCACATGGGCATGGACGACGGGAGGAACTGGTTGATGAGCAGGCTCAGCGGATACGCAAGACCGAGCCCGATCATTCCACCGATGAGGCAGATCGCGGCCGCCTCGATGAGGAACTGCGTCAGGATGGTACGGCTGCGTGCACCAATGGCCTTGCGCGTGCCGATCTCCTTGGTGCGCTCCTTGACGGAGACGAACATGATGTTCATGATGCCGACACCGCCCACAAGGAGGGACAACGACGTGATGATGAAGCCGATGATGCCGATGGTGCTCACCACCTTGTCGAAGATGCCCTTGAGGAAGTCCTGCGTGTTCACGCCGAAATCCGGTTCCTTGTAGCTCGGCACGCGCCGTATCGTCCGGAACGTGCCCACCATTTCGTCCACCGCGTTCTCCTTGTCGATATCAGGTGGAAGCTTGACGGTGATCTCGATGCTGCGGTTCGACCCGAACACCCGGAAAAAGCTCGCCATCGGCATGAACACCTGCGTGTCCTTGCTGAAGAAGTCGGTGCCGAGGAAGCTGCCCTCCTTCTCGAACACGCCGATGACCCGGTAGTTGTACCCGCCGATCTTGATCGTCTTCCCGATGGGATCCACGTTCTCGAAGAGTGAGTTGGCCACGTCGTGCCCGATGACCACCACCGGCCGCCCGCTGTTGCCCTCCAGCCCGTTGAAGAAACGCCCCTGCTCCGGCACCACGCCCGAGGTCATGACAAACTCGTCCGTGGTCCCCTTCACGATGCCCTTGGCCGATTTGTTGCGGTACTTGAAGGTCGTTCCCCAGGTCTGCACCACGGGAACAACCGCCTGGGCCAGCGTGAAACGTTCCTTCATGAGGTTCGCCTCCTCCAGGGTGATGTCGCGGCGGTTCCGGGATTTCCACCACTCCTCGCTGAACCAGTCCCACTTGCTGAGGTAGTACACATCAGCGCCGAGTCCGGAGATGCTCTTGTCGAGTGCCCCGCCGATGCCTTCGATGACGGTGGCCATGAGGGTCACCACCACGATGCCGATCACGATGCCGAGTGTGGTGAGCACGGAACGCATCTTGTTTGCATTGATGGCCTGGAAGGCGATGACGAGGCCTTCCTTGAGTTCGTGGAGGCGGTACAGCAGGGCGCTCATGGTGTCAGGCCTTGGAGGATGCGGGCCGCTCGTGCCGTTTGTCAAACACAATCTGGCCGTCGAACAGTTTGAGGGTTCTGTGGGCGTACGCCGCGATGTCCTCCTCGTGCGTCACAAGGATGATGGTGTTGCCGCGGGCATGCAGCTCGTCGAGGAGGCCCATGATCTCGATGCCCGTCTTGGAGTCGAGGTTTCCGGTGGGCTCATCGGCGAGAATGATTGATGGGTTGTTGACCAGTGCACGTGCAATGGCCACACGCTGGCGCTGCCCACCGGACAGCTCGTTGGGTTTGTGCAGCATGCGTTCCTTCAACCCCACCGCCACCAATGCCGCCTCGGCACGTTCGCGGCGGTCCGCCGACGACACGCCGGCATAGATCAACGGCAGCTCCACGTTGTGCAACGATGTGGACCGTGCAAGGAGGTTGAAGGTCTGAAACACGAACCCGATCTTCTGGTTGCGGATCATCGCCAGCTCATTGTCGTCCATGTCGCTGACGTTGTTCCCGTCGAACTGATACAGCCCCTCCGACGGCGTGTCGAGGCAACCGATGATGTTCATGAGGGTGGATTTTCCGGACCCCGAGGGACCCATGATCGCCACATACTCGTTGGTCTCGATGTTGAGTGACGCTCCCCGGAGGGCATGCACCTTCTCCGCGCCCATGTCATACGTCTTGGTGATATTGACCATGCTGATGAGTGACATTCGGGCAACCTCACTGTTTGTCGTTCTTGTTCGCGCCGCCGAAGGCATTCGCGTTGTCGATGCGGATCTTGCCGCCATCCTCCAACTCGCGACTCACGGCGCGGTACGGGCCCTTCACCACTTCCTGCCCCTCCTGCAATCCCTCGGTGACCTCGATGAAGTTGTCGCTGCTGATGCCGGTCTTCACCGCCTGCTTCTTCACCGTGCCATTGTCAACGAGGAACACCACCTGGTCCGGCCTCTTCTTCTCCTTCGGTTTCTGATCGTCGGCCAAGGCCATGCCCTCACCTTCACCCTCGGGCGGCGTCTCGGGCTTCGCTTCCATCTTCTTCTCCTCGCGCGTCGTCACGGCCTGAAGCGGCACCACCAGCACGTTTGTGCGCGTCTCGGTCTCAATGCGCGCTGTGGTGGACATGCCGGGGCGGAAGGCGACGTCCTTGTCCAGCAGCAGGAGGCGGATCTCGAAGTTCGTCACCTCCTCCTGTGTGCCGGCGCTCTTGGTGGTGGCGGTGTTGGCGATCTGATACACGACGGCATTGAACATGCGATCGGGATAGGCGTCAACCTCCACACGGGCGGTGTCGTTGAGGCTGATGAGAATCACGTCGTTCTCGTTCACCTCCACGCGCGCCTCCATCACCGACAGATCGCTGACGGTCATGATCTCGGTGCCCTGTGTGAAACTCGACCCCGAAACACGCTCTCCGGTCTTGGATATGAGCTGCGAAACAACACCGTCAATCGGTGAATAGATCGACGTCTTTCGCAGGCTTTCCATCTGACGGGAAAGATAGGCCTCGCTGTTCTGCACGTCATACTTCGCGGCATCGACGTTGGACTTCGCCACCTCGTACTGATTGCGCACCGCCTCGAAGTCCGCGTCCGAAATCAGCCCCTTTGCATGGAGATCTCCCTGACGTTTGTGATCGGCCTCCACCTTTTTGAGGTCGGCCTGGCGCTGCAGCAGATAGGCCTTGGCGCGGTTCACGGACGCCACCGCCTGTTCCTTGTCGGCCATGTAGGCGTCAGGTTTGATGCGGCACAGGAGCTGGCCACGCTTCACCATGTCCCCCTCCTTCACCGGCAGGTCCACGATTTCCCCGGACACTTCCGCGTTGATCTTCACCTGCGTCTGCGGCTGGATTTTTCCCGTCGCCTCCACCACCTGGGTCACGGTCATGCGCTGAACTTTGTCGGTCTGAACCGGGGTGATCTTCTCCTTGCTGCCACCAAGGATGATGACCAGGGCGAGGATGATGATGAGCAGGCCGATGCCCGTGAAAATGATGACTTTCTTCTTCTTCTTCTTTCCGTTTGCCATGGATGAAAATCTCCACGTATTGTGTGGTTAATTGTTTCCGATGTTGTAGTCCAGCTGCCGCCGCGCAATGATGTAGTTGTAGCTCGCGTTGATGAGATCGGCCTCCGCCGTGGTCAGTCCCGCGTTGGCGATGATCTGGTCCAGAAGCGTTCCGGCGCCCACGGCATAGCGCTCCGTGGCGATCCGTTGATCCTCGCGGGCGGAGGCAAGGGTGCGCCGGGCGATCTCCATGTTCTTCTCCGCATTGGCGAGGGCGTTCAACGCCGAGCGAAGCGATGCGGCGATTGTGCGCTCCAGTTGCCGAAGCGTGTTGTCGTTGTCCATGCGGTCCAGCTCGGCCTGCTCCACGGCCACCCTCGTCTGGAAGCCGGAGAAGATGGGCAGGGAGAGGGAGAGGCCGTAGCTGAAGCGATCGTACTCGCTGAAGTCGCGCAGTTCGATGTTGCCCCAGGAATACTGGGCAAAGGCGTAGAGTGAGGGCCAGTAGTTGGCGCGCGCGGCACTGACACCCTTGCGCATGTTCTCGAGCGTGAGGCGGGCGGCACGGTAGTCGGCACGGCGCTCAAGTGCGGTGCGGAAAAGCGTCGGGAAATCCCCAAGCTCACGGCGGTACTGCGCCATCTCGGACTCCTGCTGTTCGAGCACAGCATCGGCGATGGCGAAATCCTCGGTCACTGACATGCCGAGCCAGGCTTGCAGGTCCATGAGCGCATTGATGTGTTCATTCTCTGCCTGGAGCACGGCGAGCTCGTCGCGCCCTGTCTGCACCTCCTGCCGGACGGCGTCGGCATTGGGGGCGGCTCCGACGGCCACCATCTCCCGGATGCGTGCAAGCTGCTGCTTCGAGCGGTCGAAGGTGCTCCGCGCGCTGGCGATGAGCTGCCTGCAGCGAAGCGTGTTGTAGTACCGCTGATGCACACCGAACACCACATCCTGCTTCCGCCTCTCGAGGTTCTCCTCGGAGGTGTGCATGGCGAGGATGCTCCTGTCGGCTGTGATGATGTTGTTCAGGCCGTTGAACAGGAGAAGCGAGGATCGCACGGACCAGCTGTAGGAATTCCTGCTGACCACCACATCCTTGCCGCGGAAGGCGATGTTGTCCTGGTCGGCCCTGCTCCATGACGCATTTGCGGAGAGATCGGGCAGGAACTGTCCGAAGGACAGTGTCTTGTTGGAACGCGCCCGCTCGATGTCGTTCTCCGACCGCCGGACATCCACATTGTTGGCGAGGGCCGTGGCGATGCAGGCATCGAGCGTATAGGTGCCGCCCTTGGGGCTCACCGCCTGGCCAGAAGCTGGGTGCATGACGATGAGTGTCAGAAAGGTGATGCCGACCAGAAATTTCATGGATTATCACTCCAAATATGTCGTAGGCGGGAATGAGGGGGGGGGAAGGGGGCTGGTGAAAAACCCGGATGATAGACGTGGTGCTCCTGGAAAAGTTTCAGGCCCTGAGGTTGTCGGGAAGGCTCCTCAGTCTCTTCCGAAGGCTGTGGGACTTGGTCGATCCGCCTCCGTCGAGCACCTCGTCCTTGATCGAAAGAACAAAGGCGATGGATGCATCACGTTCATTCGGCACCTCCCCGGTGAGGATGGCATCCTCCAATCTGCTCTTGATGATGCCCACGGCGATGCCCGGGGTCAGATCGCACAGGGCCATGATATCCTCACCCGTCACCGGAGGCTGCCACGAACGGAGTTGATCGCCATCACGCACATCACGGATCTTCTGCGCCAGTTCATCGTAGTTCGCGAGATACCGCCGGACAAGCATGGGGTTTTTCGACGTCACATCCGCACGGCACAGGAGAAGCAGGTCGTCAAGGTGCTCGCCCGCTTCTGTCACAATGCGGCGGATTGCGGAATCGGTGACGCCTTCCTTCACCAACACCATGGGACGCTGATGGAGAAGCACCAGGGTGCGGACGGTGTCCAGATGCTCCTTCGGCCAGCCATGGCGGCGGAAGAACTGCCTGGTCAACCGTGCACCGACTTCAGGATGCCCGTGAAACGTCCAGCCCGCTCCATCCTGGAAGGACTTCGTCACCGGCTTGGCGATGTCGTGGAGCAGGGCGGCGAGCCGCACCCACACATCATCCGTCTGTTGGACCACCCGGTCCAGAACAAGCAGGGTGTGCGCGAACACGTCCTTGTGCTTGTACTGTCGGGTACCCTCCGTGCTCTCCTCCCGTCGCTCCTCGATCCCGGAGAGGGCGTCAACCTCCGGCCAGACGAGGGCGAGCGCCCCGCTGCTGCGCAGGGCGGCAAAGGCCCTGGACGGTTGCGGCGAGGTGAGGATCGCGAGCAGCGCCTCACCGATCATGGAGGTGGAGGCATCGGTGAGCACGGCCAGCGTCTCCGCCTCAAGCGGCTCCTGGGCATCCCCGCCTCCGTGTCCCACCTCGATGAAACGTTGCAGCAGGTCATGCGCTGTGTCACAGCGTGGGGTGGTCATCTGCTCTTTCTCCGGGTCAGGAGAGGACAGTGGACGAGGCGATGCAGGGAGGGACGTGTAAACGAACGATTCATATCGCACGAAAGTACCACTCTTTGGACTGCAATCAAACGCTGTTCGGTGCCTTGTCAACCAGGACAGCGCCCGCGACCATGGGCATGTGCTTCGGGCAACATACCCGGCGTCTCTGCAACCGGACCAGGGTTGCCTGTGGCACTGCCATTTTGTCGCATCTTGTACCCACAATCCGGAACCGGAACCCACCGAAGGAGGAGCGGACACCTCTGGTGCTTCGTTTCCGATCCGACAATGGCAATTCACTCCTTCGGATGGTGCTTCCACCTTCCGGCACAATCCTTGCATTGCTCTCTCCGGTTTGTGAAACACCAATAATGGAGATGACAGAATGCCACACATGAGAGTTGAACCGATGAAGGAATTCCAGAATCTGGCCGACCGCATGAAGAAATTTGTCGACGAGTTTCCGGAATCCTTTTCCGTGGAATTCGGAAGCGCCTTCGAACCACGCGTCGATGTCATGACGGTTGCCGACCGTCTCATCCTCCAGGTGGAACTGCCGGGCATGAGCAGGGAGCAGGTTCGCCTGATGATCGTGGACGACACCCTGGTCATCTCCGGCGAAAAGGGGCAGCCGTCGCAGGATTCCACCGTCACCATCCATCGGAGTGAGCGCTGCTATGGCCGCTTCGAACGCAGGGTGACACTGCCCGTTGCCATCGACCGGTCCACGATATCCGCCACCATGACCAATGGCGTGCTGGAAGTGGGCATGAAGCTGGCCCTTCCGAAAGCCGACAGCGAGATCAGCATCACCATCGAATAACACAACGAATCACACAACGTAGAACGGAGAACATCCCATGGCAAAAATCATTGGAATCGATCTTGGCACCACCAACTCCGTCGTTTCCGTCATGGAGGGAACGACGCCGGTGGTCATCCCCAACTCCGATGGCGGGCGCACGACGCCGTCCGTCATCGGCTTCAAAAAGGACGGCGAACGCGTGGTGGGCAATGCCGCCAAGCGCCAGGCCGTCACCAACCCCCAGAACACCATCTACTCCATCAAGCGCTTCATGGGCCGCGTCTTCAACGAGGTGTCCCAGGAAATCACTGAAGTGCCCTACACTGTGATCGCCGGCGAAAACAATTCCGCCCGCGTCCGAGTCAACGACCGCGTCTATTCCCCGCCCGAAATCAGCGCCATGGTCCTTCAGGCCCTGAAGAAGTCGGCGGAGGAGTACCTCGGCACCCCCGTCACGGAGGCGGTGATCACCGTGCCGGCGTACTTCAACGACGCGCAGCGCCAGGCGACCAAGGATGCCGGTGAGATCGCCGGACTCAAGGTGCGACGCATCATCAACGAGCCGACGGCAGCCGCACTCGCCTATGGCCTCGACAAGAAGATGAAGCAGCAGAAAATCGCCGTGTATGACCTCGGTGGCGGCACCTTCGACATCTCCATCCTGGAACTCGGCGACGGCGTCTTTGAGGTGAAATCCACGAACGGCGACACCCACCTCGGTGGGGACGACTTCGACAAACGCCTCATTGATCACATCGCCGACGAATTCCAGAAATCCGACGGCGTCGATCTGCGCCGCGATCCCATGTCCCTTCAGCGCCTCAAGGAGGCTGCGGAGAAGGCCAAGATGGAGCTTTCGACCCTGATGCAGACGGAGATCAACCTGCCGTTCATCACGGCCACAGCGGATGGCCCCAAGCACCTGACCATGACCATCACCCGGATGAAATTCGAGCAGCTCACAGACGATCTCATCCGCCGCACGG
>CAYUYM010000143.1:0-8793 GCA_964449305.1 uncultured Chromatiales bacterium
GATGGATCCCCTGAGCGTCGCTGAGTTCAGTGGGCTCCTTTCCGCCAGGGTAGCGGAAAAGTCCCTGGAACTTTGATTTTCTGGGCCGAAGACCACGAAGGGCGACACGATCCGTGATGTGCTGTTGACTTCGGCGGCCACCTGGCAGGAATTCACGCTTCCCGTGGACGAGGCCGATGTCAAATCCATCACCATCGATCCGGACGGCATCGTGCTCAAGAAGATCTCCTACAGCACGGTGAAGAGCGAGCCGTTGTCCGAGCCCCAGGGCTTTCTCCTGCAGCAGAACCACCCGAACCCCTTTTCCCGCGGCACCGGCACGGTCATTCCGTTCAGCGTCCAGACGGCATCGCATGTGACGGTGGATGTGGTGGATCTGCTGGGGCGCTCGCGTGGCACCGTCACTGACGGCTGGTACGCCCCCGGGGAGTTTTCCGTCACCTTCCAGCCCGGGGCGATGCCGTCAGGCACGTATCTCATCCGCATGCGCGCAGGAGGGCGGCTGGCCTCGCGTGTGATGATGCTCGAATGATCCTCACGGCTCCATGGTGGTGGCGAAAAAAAGAAAGGCGGATGATTGCTCATCCGCCTTGACTGTGAAACGGGGTCAGACGTATCGCGGCGATGCCGCCTGCAGGTCTAGTAGCTGTCCTTGTTGAGCACCACCCTGCCCTTGAAGGCGCGGTAGATGATGATGGTGTAGGCGATGACCAGGGGCATGCCGATGAGGGCGATGACGAGCATGGTGGTCAGCGTGGTCTGCGACGAGGATGCGTTGATGATGGTGAGGCTGTAGTCGAGGTTCGTGATGGAGGGCACGAGGCGCGGGAACAGCCCGATGGCCGTGAGCCCCATCGCCGCGGCGATGGACACGGATGATGCGAGGAAGGCCCGGCCCGGCCGGTTGCCACTGAGCGCCACGGGGAAGAGCACGATGGATGCGAGCAGCAGAAGGAAGAGGACGTAGAAGAGGGGATCCTTCAGGATGCCCTCGAAGAGGAAGGGTGAGGTGAGCATGGAGGCGAGCGTGGCGGCGATGTAGAGCACGACGAACGCGATCCATGAACGCGAGGCCCAGGCCTTCATGCGGTTGCGGAGATCACCCTCCGTCTTCATCATCATGAAGGCGGCGCCGTGCATGACGAAGGCGGTGAGGCTCACGAGGCCGATGAGGACGGCATAGGGATTGAGCAGGCCAAGGAAGGTGCCGGTGTACCTGCCGGTCATGTCCACCGGCACGCCGCGGAGGATGTTGCCGAGGGCGACACCGAGGAGGATGGCCGGGAGAAGGCTGCCGATGCCGAAGGCGAGATCCCATGCCGCCTTCCATCCGGGCGAATTCACCTTGCCGCGGAATTCCATGGACACGGCGCGGAAGATGAGTGCGAGAAGGAGCAGCATGAGGGCGATGTAGAAACCGCTGAACACGGTGGCGTACACGACGGGGAAGGCCGCAAAGAGGGCGCCACCGCCGGTGAGGAGCCACACCTCGTTCCCATCCCACACGGGACCGATGGCGTTGAGGTGGAGGCGTTTCTCCTCCTCGCCGCGGGCGAACAGGCTCAGAATGCCGACGCCGAAATCGAAGCCGTCGAGGATGGCATAGCCGGTGAGCAGCACGGCGACGAGCAGGAACCAGATGATTTGCAGATCGATCATGACATCACCTCCCGGGCATCTGCGGGCTCGAGCCCGTGTTTGACTTCACGCATGAACAGAAAGACGTAGAGCACTCCAAGCAGCAGGTAGATGATGCCGAAGAGGATGATGGAGAAGAGCACCTCACCCGCCACCAGGTTGGTGGAGAAGGCCTGATCGGTTCGCAGGAGCCTGTAGACGATCCACGGCTGGCGCCCCACCTCGGCGGCGATCCAGCCGAGCTGGCAGGCGATCACCGGGAAGGGGATGGACCAGACGAGCACCTTGAGGAACCTCCGTGAATCCCACAGTTTGTCGCGCCACAGCTTCCATGTCGCAATGGCCATGATGAGGATGAAGAGCATGCCGAGGACCACCATGTTGTGGAAGGAGACGAAGGTGAGCCACAGCGGGGGGATCTCATTCTGGGGGAATTCATTGATGCCCTTGATCGGTGCGTTGAAATCACCGAAGGCCATCCAGCTCAGCAGACCGGGGATCTCGATCGGTGCCTTGATGGCGGGGGGATTGTTGGTGGGGTAACCGAACACCATCAGCGGGGCGCCAGTCTGGCTGGTATAGAGGCCCTCGATGGCGGCGAACTTCTCAGGCTGGGTGTGAGCCACCTGCCTGGCATGTTCATGGCCGAAGGGCATCAGCTCGAGCACAGAGACGATGAGGCCGAACACCACAGCCACCTTCATGGCCTTGCGGGCGCCGGCATGTTCGCGGTTCTTCAGCAGAAGCCAGGCGCTGACACCAGCCACAACGAAGGCGCCCGTGATGAGCGCGGCATCCACTGTGTGGAGATAGCGGATGACGGTGGACGGGTTGAACACGGCATCGTAGAAGCTCGTGAGCTCCGCCCGGCCGTTGCGGACCACGAAGCCGGCGGGCGTCTGCTGCCACGAGTTGGCGACGATGATCCAGAATGCCGACAGAGTGGATCCAACAGCGACCATCAGAATGGAGAACCAATGGACACCCTTGGAGACGCGGTTGCGGCCGAAAAGGTACAGGCCCAGAAAGCCCGATTCAAGAAAGAACGCGAACACACCCTCGGCGGCAAGCGGTGCACCGAAAATGTCGCCCACAAACTTGGAATACTCGGCCCAGTTGGTGCCGAACTGAAACTCCATCACAATGCCCGTGGCCACACCGACGGCGAAGGTGAGTGCGAGAAGTTTGCCAAAAAATCTTCCGATCCGGACATAATCCTGATCGTTCTTCCGCCAGCCCTTGTACTCCAGCACCGTCACCAGCCATGCCAGGCCGATGCTGATGGGGGGGAAGATGAAATGGAAACCGATTGTCAACGCGAATTGCAGGCGCGACAAAAACAAGACATCCATAAATGTTCTCCGCAATGAAGGTGAATGGGAATGTAACCGGAGAGGTCGACGCTCCATCTTCATGGATGGGAACCACAAGGTAACCATGTCCGGCCAAAATTCATCGCAAATTAGGATGTTGGAAATCCAGAACAAAGTGTCACAATGCGCAGGAAAAAAGGAAATTTCGTGCCGAATTGAAGGATCCCCGCACATCACCCTTGCATGAAGACAAATGCAGCACGCTGACTCGTTCTTCTTGACAAAAGGCTGGCAATTCGGTAAGTTCTTCTGTCTTTCACGGCTTGGAAAGCGTAAAAACCACGTTGGTGGTTATAGATCGAAGATTCAAACCTAGTTTACCATATCCGGATGGAGGTGCTTTTATGAAATCGTTGCTTCAAGGTTTGTTGTTGTTCCTGTTTCTGTTCACAGTTGCAGCTGTCATGTATGTCCCAGCGCAGGAACTGGAGAATTCGGATTGGGAATCGATCTGGGTCAATCGGCCGCCCATCGGCCAGCCCGACGATCCCAACTATTGGATGGTTGGAAAGCGCCAGTTGACCGGCATGGCCTACGACCGGTGGCGTGACGTCCTCTATCTTGTCAATCCCTACATCTATGATGATGGTTCCTCGGCCTTCCCCATGCCACGCATCTTCATCTGGGATGCAATGACAGGACAGATGAAGTACTCCATCAATGCCGGCCAGCTGAACGTGCCCGTTTCCACTGTCTATGGCTCCCTGTCTCAGGGGCAGTATCCGCTGTACAAGATCGATCTCGACGACGAGGGGCGGATCTTCGCCAACAACCTCGTCGCTCCGGTGTTTGGCATCTGCCCGCCCGATGCCAATCCGCCGGTGGACTGTGTGCCCGGTGGCAAGTACTGGTATCTTGTGAACCAGGGACCCCTCAAGGTCTACCGCTGGGATACCCCCACATCGAATCCCGTCCTCGTGTATGCAACGCTCAACGCGGCTCACACCGCCGTCGGCAGCCCGGGGAATCCCCCCAACAGCGAGCAGATCTGGACACGCTGGGGTGATGCCCTCGACGTGGTCGGTCATCGTGGCATCTTGATTGTCAACGGTGTCCCGACCACTGTCGACAGTGCCCGCATCTACACCTCTGGTGGTCGTGCAGTCGGCATCATCGAGCCGAACCGCGAAATCAATGTGCTCCTCGAGGATTCCCGCAGCAACCGACCGAACCCGTTCCGCCTTGCAAGCCGCCTGAGCAGCAACAACGCCGGCTTCGCCTCCCACGGCGTTGCGGTGACCGGTTCCTGGCCCAATGCCGACATCTACTCCGAGGGCAATCTCTTCCCCGTCACCCGCAGCACGCAGCCATGGAGCAATCTGCCCCAGAACCAGTGGCCGGAGTACCACGCCATCTCCAATTCCGTCGCATTGAACAATGACTACATCACCGGCACCGGCGATTCCGGCCCGGTGGCCTACTTCACAGTGCCCGGTGATGGTCGCAAGTTCCTCATTTGCGCCGATGCCTATCCCAGCAACAACAACCAGTTCCCGCAGGATCGCACGCAGGCACGCGTGATGGATGTGACCAATCCACAGAGTGCCTTCCGCGTCCCCGAGTTTCCCTCCAGCACGCCGTTGATCGGCAACAGCCCGCTCGACATTGTCACCGGCATCAGTGAGTACATCACCGATGTCGACTACAAGATCGACATCGATCAGAACACCGGCCATCCACATCTCATCGTCTTCCTCATGATGACAGGCACGGAGAATGGCGTGGCTGCCTTCCGCTCCAAGAATCCCGTCACCGTCCCCGTCGAGCTCACCACGTTCAAGGCCGTCCTCAATGGCTCCGCCGTCGATCTCACCTGGAGCGTGACCTCCGAGCTCAACAACCATGGCTTCGACATCCAACGCAGCTTCGACAACGGCAGCACATGGGAGACCGTCGGGTTCGTGGCCGGCCGCGGTACAACCTCCGAACCGAAGGCCTACAGCTACAGCGATCCACTCACCACCATCCACTCATCCGTCGGCGTCATCCGCTATCGTCTCCGCCAGGTGGATGTCGATGGCCGCTCAAGCCTGTCGCCGGACGCCACGGTCATGCTCCACGGTGGCGCATCCGCCTTCGAGCTTGGTCAGAACTTCCCGAATCCCTTCAATCCCTCCACCACCATCAGCTACCAGCTCTCGAAGCCTGGCTTCGTCACCCTCAGGGTGTTCAACGCCGTCGGTGACGAGGTTGCGACACTGGTCAATGGCATGGTCGATTCCGGCACCCACCTCGTCGACTTCAATGCCGAAGCCCTCCCGTCCGGCACCTACATGTACCAGATCAACGTGGAAGGCAGCATCCAGCAGAAGAAGATGGTCGTGATGAAGTGATCACGCCGCTGCGATTCGCAGACGATCAGACACATCGAGGGGCAGCCAACTGGCTGCCCCTTTTTTCATATCCCATTGCACCATGGCGGATGGCGACACCTCGCCATCACTCACTCCTGGAACAGGATCGTCACCGACTCCGCTGGGAGGGGAATGGCCTCCGGGGTGAACCGGCGTTCCCGTGCGTCCCATGCATGGAGGCGGCCTGTCGCCGGCACAGCCACGCTGTGCTGTTCACGGCTGGTGTTGACCAGGATGAAGGCGCGTGTTCCGTGGAGTCGCCGCTCGATGAGGAGCAGTCCCTGGCTGTCGTCGGCGCGCAGCACCGTGGTGGAACCGTGCAGCAGAACCGGAGACGTGAGCCGCATCTCCGCAAGGCGGCGCAGAAGGGCGCCGATGCGCGATGATGAAGCAAATCCATCCCCACGTGTGTTGCGCCCCTTCCATTGGCCATCGAACAGATCCTCGCGATTCCCGCCGTGCGTGTCACCGCCGAGGAAGGCCTGCTCGGTGCCGTAGTAGATCACGGGGACACCTTCGAGTGCGAAGAGGAAGGTGAGGGCACGCTCCAGCGAAGTCGTGTCGCCACCGGCGAGGGCCATGAAACGCGGGATGTCGTGGTTGTCGACAAAAGTGAGCAGGTTGGGCCGCGCGTCGGGGGCGTAGAGCGGGAGATTCGCGAGGCTCCGTGCGATGTCGCTGACGCGGCCATGCTGCGCGAAGACGTTCCGGATCGATCCTGACAGACTGAAGTTCAGCACCGCATCGAAGCCCGGCCGGCCGAGGCTGTCCGGCGCAGTGAAGCGCGCGCACTCCGCGTCTCCATATTCGAACACCTCCCCGAAGATGAAGAAGCGTCTGCGCAATTGCACGGCCGCCTCCTTCAGGGCGGCGAGGAATGCGTGCCAGAAACCGATGTCGACATGCTTCACCGTGTCGACGCGGAAACCGTCGCAGCCGGTCTCCTCCATCCACCAGAGCCAGATGGCGATGAGCGTGTCGCGCACATCCGCGCGCTCGGTGCGAAGGTCGTTGAGCCCGCCGGGCAGCTCGCCGAGCACCTGATAGGGGTCCCGCCATTCCTTCACCTCGCCGTGGTTGTGGTACACATCGAGGTTGCGGAAGAATGCGGGCGAGGGGAGCCGCGTCGAGTCGCGCCAGCGGTAGGCGCGGCCCGCGTCGCTCCAATGATACTCTCCGGTGACCGATCGCGCCAGAGGACCGATGTGGTTGCAGACGATGTCCAGGTGGACCCGCATGCCCAGCGCATGTGCGCTTCGGATCATGCGTTTGAGATCTGCCATGGTGCCGAGGCGGGGATCGACCTCGAGGAAGTTCTGGATCCAGTAGCCGTGGTACGCACCGGGCACATTGCGTGCCACCGGCGTCAACCAGATCGCGGTGAAGCCCATGGCCTTCAGCAGCGGGAGCCGCCGCTCGATGCCGCGGATGTCGCCGCCGTGCACGCCGTCCGGATTGCCTGGTGCGGGCGGTCCGTTGAGTGCGTCATTCGCGGGATCGGCGTTGTCGAAGCGGTCGGTGACCATCATGTACATCACGTCCTCGTTCCACGGCCGCGCCATGTCCGGCTCCGTGGATGCGCAGCCGGTGAGGTGCAGCACCGTGAGTGCCGCGCAAAGGAGGAGGCCGCCCGGCCCACATCGTCGGTGCGTCATGCACTCACCGCGTGACACCGACCGATCACGCCTGCCTGCGGTGCAAGCGTCACGGTCCCATCCTCGAAGCCACGTCGGCACCGCACATCGCGGCATGTCCATCTCACTGTGCGCCATTCACTTCCATCCGTTTCACGTGTCCTTATCGACGAAAAAATCGTACCTTCATCACATCCTGTTTCGGATGACACCTGCCATGTCCCCAATATTCCCCAACATCCCACGAAAAACAAGACTGCTGCTCACCGGTGTCCTGGTGAGTGCAATGCTGATGCTGGGGTTCGCATGGGTCGAGACGCAGTCCAGCCGGGATGAGATCCTCCAGTCGATTCGCGCCGAAGCGGGCACGCTCATCGGGACGTTGCGGCATGCCAGCGAGGCAAGCATGCTGTCGATGGCAGAGCTTGAGGGCATGCTCATCGATCGCCTCGAGACGGTGACCGGTTTCACGGCCCACCTTGCGGAACACGCATCATCGCCCGTCGCCGCACCGGGGGCGATCGCCTCGCGCTACGGCGTGGACGTGATCGCCATGGCCGACGGTGACGGCGTGATCCTCTCCGCAACCGCGCACGACGCCATCGGCACGCGCCTGCCGGAGGATGTGGTCGAGGATCTGCGGACGCGGGTGGCACGGGACACCTCGCTCGTGATCGACGGCTTGGAGCTTCCCGGTGACGATGAGCCGATCTTCGCGCTCCTGCGCCTCGATCGTCGCACCAGACGCATCATCCTTGCAGGCATGCACATATCGGCGCTCCTCGACGTCCGACGGAGAATCGGCATTGGTCGGCTCATCCAGAACATCGCCTCGAATCCCGACATCCGTTTCCTTGTGCTGCAGGACAGGGAGGGCATCCTCGCTGCATCCCGGGGGGTGGAGGGCATGGATGCGATCGACTCCGACAGCTTCCTCGTTCGCGGGCTGGCCTCCGAGGCTCCGCAGTCGCGCATCATCGAGTGGCGCGGGGAGAAGGTGATGGAGGTGACGCAGCGTCTCGCCATGGAGGATGGAACCGAGAGTCTCATACGGCTGGGGATTTCGCTGGACAACGCACGGGCGATCCAGCAGTCGGCGATGAAGCGCGTCTTCCTCATGGCCGGTGTACTTGTCCTTGCCAGCGGGTTGCTCATCGGCTTTCTCCTCACCCGGCAGCGCTATGCGACGCTGTCCATCGAGCATGAGCGCGTGCGAAGCTATACGGGGCTGGTGCTCGACAGCATCGCCGATGGCGTGGTGGCTGTCGATCGCCATGCCGTGGTGACGGTGATGAACGCCGCTGCATGCACCGTGCTTGGGCGCAACGAGGCGGAGGTGCTGGGGCAGCCCTGCCAGGTGGTATGTCCCGAGGATGCCCTCCTCCTCATGCAGTCCCTGCAGACCGGCCAGGTGGTGGAGTATGCCGAGGTGTCCATCGTGAGCGCCGACGGTGCGCCACGCATCCTGGGCATCAGCACATCCATCATCCGTGATCGTGACGGGGCGATTGATACCGTGGTTGCAGTGATGCGGGATCTCACCGAACGCCGTCGCATCCAGGAACGGCTTGAACGGCGGGAGAAGCTCTCGGCGCTCGGAGAGCTTGCGGCAGGTGTGGCGCACGAGATCCGCAATCCCCTCAACGCCATCAGCATCATCGCCCAGCGCTTTGAGAAGGAGTTCGTTCCCACCAGCGACGCGGAAGAGTACCGGCAGCTTGCGTCGACCGTGCGCTCGGAGGCCCGGCGAGTCAACGCCATCATCACCCAGTTCCTCGAGTTCGCCCGACCACC
>CAYUYM010000144.1:0-8787 GCA_964449305.1 uncultured Chromatiales bacterium
CCTGCGGCGGAGTCCCAGTGTCGAGCCTTCATCGACAGTCATCCCGACGACAGCCGTGCAGTGGTGGCCCGCCTGTGGCTGGGCGAATGTGCCCGCACCACGGGCAACCATCGTGCCGCCAGAAGGCAATTCCAGTCACTGATGGGCACGGAGCACCCCACAGCGATCCGCATCGCCGCAGCCTGGGGGGATGCCGCGTGCAGCCAGGCTCTCGGTCTGTACCGGGAGTCCTGCGAGCGCCTCGAGTCCCTCCGCAGCGACTTCCGGGGCCGTGTCAACGAGGTGGAGGTGACCTTCCGCATCGCCGAGCTGCATCAGACGCTGCGCAATCATGAGCTCGCCTCCGCGCAGTACCGTCTTGCAGCCGATGCCAGCGCCACGGCGGAGGATCTGATATACGGAACGCTGCAATCCTCCTACTGCCTGTTTCTCGCTGGCAGCGCCTCGACAGCGATCAGTGCGTTGCGATCCGGGATGGCGAAGTACCCGTCACTTGCGACGAACGAGAAAATCCAGTATGGGCTGGGTTGGATGCTCCACTCGATCGGCGACCATGTCGGAGCGCGGACGGTGTTTCTTGAAGCGATCCGGAACCAACGCTGCGGCACGCTGTGCTGGGATTTCCTCGCCGCCGCCGCGGCATCCGATCTCGCCCTGGGCAACACCGAGGACGCCCTCTCCGGCTTCACGCTCGCCGCGGATTCCGGACGCACCGCCGGCTGCGTCCTCGCCTCCCTCGCCGGGCAGGCGCAGTGCCACATTCTCCGTGGCGATGCCGAGGCGGCGCAATCGGTCACCACAGTCTGGATCGACCATCATGCCTCCTCACCGGTGTTGAGCGATGTGATGTATGCGGAGGCACAGCGGGGACTGGAGGAACAGGATTTTGCTGGCGTCAACCGGCTTGTGGACCGCTGGCGGAAGCTCGACATCCAGCATCCGCTGAGGCAGGATTTCGCCCTGACCCAGGCCCGGGCCTTGAAAGCCCTCGGGCGAACCGATGAAGCACTCACCATGCTGGAACGCGGCAGCACCATGAATCCCGCTTCACCGACAGCGCTGACCTGTGACATCGTGCGCGCGGAGATTGCTTACGAGGGACAGGATCGGCGATCAGCCCTGGACCAGTGCACGTCCATGCTGGAATCGTTGCGCTTCAAGGATCGCAAGGCCGAGATCCTCCTGTTGCGCGGCAGGATCCACGCGACCAACCGCCAGACCGACAGCGCGCTCGCCGATTTCGCCTCCTCTTCGCAGGCAGATCCAGGCGGCCGTTTCGACTTCCTCGCCCGCATTGAGACGGCGCGCATGAAGGCGCAGACGGGTGACCCGCAGAGCGCAACCGCGGAGCTTCTGGCCATCGCCCACGAGCGGCAGGATGCCATTGGCGCATCAGCGCTGGCGCTTGCTGTCGAGGTCCTGTACAAGAGCTGCAGCTTCGACGAGGCCGACAAGGTGTGCACCCGGGCAGTCAGGGAACTTCAGGAACATCCGCAGGCCCTGCGTCGCGTGATGTTGATCCAGGGCAGGCTCTTCGAGCAGCGGGAAAATCCGTCGAAGGCAGGCAGCGTGTACCAATCCATCATCACGCGCTTCCCCGGCTCCCCCGAGGCCTTCGAAGCCCAGTCACGCATCAAGGATCTGTGATGACCACACGGCGCCTTCTCCCGATCGTCCTCTGTCTGCTCGCCATGTTCGGATATCAGCGAGCGAGCGGCCAGCGCTCCCCCGACGATCGCCTCCGGCAGGGAACGGCGGTGGTGCCGCTTCAACCACTTGTCTTTCTCCCTGCGGACTCCCTGCGACTTCGCGGCTTCACCCCGCCGCTGCCGGTGTTCGTGTTCGATTCCACGTATCGCCGCCAGCCGCTTCTCCGCATGAAGGACGAACTCCCCGGTCTGACGCGACTCACCTCCCCCATCCATCCGGATCCACTTGCCGGCAATGGCACCACGATTCTGGGGCAGGCCTCGCTCGGCAGCTTCATGACGACGGATGTCGGTCTCCGCGCGGGTGTTTCACGCCCACACTTCGATGCCACGGCACGCTTCGGCTACACGCACAGCCTGGGGCACGTCACCGATGCAGATCATACCGACATGTCCTTCGCTGCGACAGGCATGGCCTGGCTTCCCAACGACATCGCCCCTCTGCTCGCACGCTCCCTCGTCTCCGGTGCGGTTGTTCTTCAGACATCGGACTATATGCAGTACGGCAACCGGCTGCAACGACATCTGCCGGACGTCACCGCGCGACGCAACGCCACGGAGGCGGCCGTCAGTGTCGGTCTCGATTCGCGCCGCAACAACACCGCGGATTATCAGGTCCGCCTTGATGTGAACCACCTTCTGTTGAACGACGATCTCATCGCGCTGCCATCAAGGATCACCTTTGGCCAAGTCCGCATGACGGAGACCTGGTACGGGCTTGTGGGCAGCACCACGGCCTGGCTTTTCGATCAACTTCTTGACATCGACGCCCGCCTGCAGTTCGGGTCCCGTTGGATGGCCGACGAAACAAAGAGCAATCCCATGTTCATGCGCATCCAGGCTGCAGGGCGGTACGACATCCAGGAGCAGTTTCATCTTGACTATGCACTCGGGATGTACCTGTACCGCGGAACGAATGAGAAACAGAATTTCCGCGTCACCCCCACCTTCTCCCTCACCTACCAATACACCGATGGGCTGGCATTCTTCGCCGAGGCGGGATCACGTGTGGAGCGGGTGACGCATGCGGACCTGCTGCTGCGCAATCCGTATCTGATGGCGGGCGCGGAGTACACGCACATCGACATCCCGATCGAGGTGCGGATCGGATCCGTGCTGGACATGCGCCCGGGGCTTGCAGGCGAGGTTTCCGCCTTCTACCGACTGGCCTCGCATCTTCCGTATTTCACGCAGCTTGCCCCGCCATTGGAGCGGCAGTGGATTGTCGCCTCGGAGGGGATCACCAGCATCACCGGCGTGCGTGCGATGGGCAGTGTCCAGGACGACGATGTCGGGCGCATCACCGGGACGGTGACGTTGCAGACCGCGTACAATGACGTCCGCGAGGCGGCGCCCACGTACTTCCCCGCCCTGACCATGGACATCGACTGGACGCGTGATCTCCCGCTCGGTTTTGTCGCGGAGGCGCATGTGCAATACCTGAGCGCCCGCCCGGCAGGGCGCGACGACCTTCCCGGCGTGATGCTCATGGATGTGGCCGTGGAGTATCGGCTCAACACACCATTCACGCTCCGGTTTGCCGTGACCAATGTGTTCGACGCGGAATGGCAGGAGTGGCGTGGATACGATGCCCTCCCGGCCATGGCGGCGCTCGGACTGAGGTTCAGATTCTGATGCGGACATCGACACCATCGCCGTCTGCTCGCACCGCATTGCCACCCGGCGATGCGGCGGCCGTTGCGGCCCACATCCGCCGATGCATCGAGCGTTCCACCGGTCTGGTGAATGTCGTGGAGCTGTTTCGTGAGATCAACGGCGAGAGGACGGGCAATGGATCGTCAGTCGACAATCAGCGCCGCATCGCCGACATCATCCACCGTGGTTCCGGCGGGCAGGAGATCTGATCTCATTCCGCCCGGGCTGGAGAGTGACTGTCGGCCCTGCGCCAGAAATACAGCGAATACAGGATGAGTTCCAGGATGGTGACCACCAGAAGCGACAGCGTGTCGCTGTCGAGCCAGACGCCGAAGCCCTTGGGCGGCAACAGGACCTTCACCAGAAAGCCGGCAATGGTCCAGCCGACCGAGAAGATGATGCTCACGAACAGGATGTTGATGAAGCCCTCGGAAACCTTGTGATCGACGCAGCCTTTCGCGAACACGTAGACGACGGCAATCACATGAAGGGTGAAGATGAAGATGGCGATCATGATCAGTATGCGTCCTTGCCAAATGTCACAGCCTGAATGGTCTTGAAGATGATGCGGATGTCGAACTTCATGGACCAGTTTTCGATGTAGTAAATGTCGTACTTCGTGCGCTCCGAGATGGGAGCCTCGCCGCGTAGCCCGTTCACCTGCGCCCATCCGGTGAGTCCCGCCTTCATGCGATGGCGTTCCAGATACTTCGGGACGTAGTTCTGAAACTGTTGAACGAAGACCGGCCTTTCCGGGCGCGGGCCGACAACACTCATCTCCCCGAGGAGGACGTTGAGGAACTGCGGGATCTCGTCGAACGACGTGCGACGCAGGAAGCGCCCGATCCGAGTGACGCGTGGATCGTTCTTCCGTGTCCAGGTCGGGCCCGTCTCCTGCTCGGCATCGACGGCCATGGTGCGGAATTTGAAGAGGTCGAATTCCCTGTTGTCGAGACCGATGCGGCGCTGGGTGTAAAAGATGGGGCGACCGGAATCGAGCAGGATGAGAAGCGAGACGATGGCGCACATCGGCGCGGTGAGGATGAGGACGATGCTGCTGAAGACCAGATCGAATGCACGCTTTGAGATGCGATTCCATGTGGTCAGCGGCACATCCTTCACGGAGATGAAGGGGATACCGAATGCCTCGGCGATCTGGATCCGTGAGGAGATGGCGCCGAGGAATTCAGGTTGGAGCAGGATCTGGATGCTTTTCCCCGTGAGATCGTCGAGGATCCTGTCCATGAGATTGGTTTCCGCATTTGTCAGGCAGATGAGCAGCGCCTCGATGCGGTACTCCTCCACAAGGTGCGGAATGTCCGCCACGCGACCGAGGCGGGGTGCAGCCACCGACTCGATCCGTTCGTCGGCGTTTGTCACGTAGCCGACGAGGTTGTAGCCGTTGGTCGGCTGGTAGTGGATTTTGACGGCCAGGTTGTTTGCGAGGATGTTCGCACCGACGATCAGCACATTTTTCAGCTCGCGCCTGCGGCGATAGAGCTGCTGTTCATACAGGATGACGACGAGCCGGAAGAGAAAGATGAATGCGATGGAGAACACCCAGATAAGCACGAACACCACGCGCGAATAACTGAAGGCCCGGTAGAAGAAGGCCGCGCTCATCACCAGGAGCATGCCCATGGAGACCACGCGAATCACCTGAAACAGTTCGAGGCTCAAATCGATGGTGCGGCGGACCTTGTACACCTGCCGGAGTTTGAACATCCGAAGCCAGAACGGAATCATGATCAGCGCCCCCATCACGTAGGCATCGAGCGGCGGGATGCCCTCCATCGCCGGGACGAAGTACGTGAAGGAGTTGCTGAACCGGAAATGGTAGGCAACAACGAACGCCCCCAGGATGGCGATGGCATCGAGGGCCACCATCAGGAAGGGAATGAGGAGATCGTTGCGTCGCGGTCGGGCCATGGAGTCGGGCTGGTGATTGGGGGTGCTGGAGACGCACGTGGCAGCGATAAAAATAGGGCGTCCGGAAGCGAACACCAAAACCCGCCCGCATCGTGGCCGGTGTTTCGATTCCAATGACGAGGATTTCTGCGTACCTTTGGGACATCCGGACCGTTGTCAGCAGTTGCCTCGCGTGACATCCGGTCGCCCCCACCACCACACCTCGAAACGGGTTGACGATGACGACATTCCAGGCCA
Organism: uncultured Chromatiales bacterium; assembly: GCA_964449305.1. GTDB lineage: Bacteria > Bacteroidota > Ignavibacteria > SZUA-365 > CAYQST01 > CAYUYM01. Next base: position 5,532 of record CAYUYM010000144.1, read on the forward strand.
TCATCTACGGCATCATCCAGGGATTGACCGAGTTCCTTCCGATCAGCAGCACGGCACACATCCGCATCGTTCCGGCCTTCTTCGGCTGGGCCGACCCCGGAGCCGGCTTCACCGCCATCACGCAGATCGGGACGCTCATTGCCGTGCTCGTGTATTTCCGCCACGACATACTCCGCATGACACGGGCCGGCATCGTTTCCGCCATCCATCTGCGACCGATGGAGACGCCGGATTCGCGCATGGCCTGGTACATCGGCATCGGCACCATCCCCATCGTCATTGCCGGCCTGGCATTCAAGACCGCCATCGAGACCACGCTGCGGTCGCTGTACGTCATCTCCGCCACTCTCATCATCCTGGCCCTTGTGCTCTGGCTGGCCGAGGTGGTGTCCAAACGTCGGCGCAGGGCCGCGGACGCGACGTTGCGTGACGCCCTGCTCATCGGCATCGGCCAGGCGTGTGCGCTCATCCCTGGCGTGTCACGATCCGGCATCACCATCACCACGGGGCTCTTCATGCACTTCACACGCGAGGATGCGGCACGCTTCTCCTTTCTCCTCAGCATCCCCTCCGTGCTGTTGAGCGGCGTGTATCAGCTCTGGTCGTTGCGACACGAGCTCGGGAGTGGACTGGGGATCGACCTGGTGATCGCCGTAATCGTCTCCGGGATCGTCGGATACGCATCCATCGAATTCCTTCTCCGCTACCTGCGCACACGAAGCTCGGCCATCTTCATCATCTACAGAATTGCGCTCGGAATCGTTATCTTGATCCTGCTTGGCCGCGGCATCCTTCACCCCTGACCTTCTGCACCCGCCACCCATCGCCCATGGATCTCGACTCCCTGCAAGCACGCATCGCTTCCAACACCCACCTCCCGGTGTACCTGTTTCATGGGGAGGAGGAGTTTTTTCTGGAGCAATGGGCGCGTCGGCTCGCCGATGCCGCGCTTGGCGATGGTGATCCATCCTTCAATTTCCACCAGTATCGCGACGGTGACGACCGGGACGAACGCCGCTCCGACCGCGGAGCCGCGCTGGCACGCGAGATCGCCGAAACTGCGGATTCCTATCCCTTCATCAGCGAGCGTCGCGTGATCCTGGTCTGGAACGCGGAAAAGGTCGCCAACATCGAACCCCTCGCATCCTACATCCGAAATCCGAATCCCACGACGGTGCTCATCCTTGTGAGCCAGGAGGAGGCGAAGGCTCCCGCGAAAAAGCCAGCCGGCAGGAAGGCGGCACCGGGGCAGGACGTGCTCGCATGGCTGAAGTCGGGTGCCGCGAAGGATTGTGCCATCGAGTTCCGCCGATTGTCACAGGGTGAGCTGGCCGGTTGGGTGATGGCCGAACTGCAGCGACGTGGGAAGTCCATCGGGCAGGAGGAGGCGATGCTCCTGGTCGACATCAAGGACGAGTCGTCGCGGGACATCGCCGGCGAGATCGACAAGATCGTCATCGCCCTCCGAGATGTGGCCACGGTGGAGGAGCGGCACATCCTGGACCTCTGTGGCTACTCGAAGACGTACAATGTGTTCCAGCTCTCGGATGCCGTGCTGGCACACAACCTGCCGAAGGCGACGGAGATCGGCATGCACCTGCTTGGGTCATCGGATCCCATCGCCATCGTCGCCTTTCTCCACCGGCAGTTCTCCCTCCTGTGGGGCATTCATGGTCGACCGGTGCGACAGAACATCACATATCCGGAGGCGGTGTCGATGGGGTTCAGCTCACCGCGTCATTACCTTTCGAGCACGCGTTGGTCGAAACGTTTCACCTCACAGCGCGATTTCGAGCTGGCATTCGAGGCACTCATCGAGGCGGACCTGGCCGCAAAGTCCGGCGTGGACAAGACCACCTGCCTCACCATGCTGCTCCACCGCCTGTGCCGGCTGGCGGCATGAGGAAGTTGCGCATGATTCTCCGGATTCAGGAACCATCTGTGGAATACACAGTACAAACACGAGGCTGGTTGCGCCATGCATGATGCACTCCAGTTCAAACACCTGTCGGACGAGGAGGTGATCCTCCTGTTCCAGAATGGTCGGCAGGACGCCTACGACGAACTCGTCGCGAGATTCAAGGATCCGCTCATGAACTACATCACCCGATATGTCGGAAACCAGGAGGACGCCGAAGACGTTCTGCAGGAGACCTTCATCCGGTTGTATGTGAAGAAGGACCTGTACAGAACCGTGGCGCGCTTCTCGACCTGGATCTACACGATCGCGATCAACCAGGCCCGGACCGTGATGCGTCGTTCACGGAAGCATCCGTCCATCGCGGTCTCCTCGTCGGACGCCTTCGAGGAGGATGACAACGAGGGGTTTGTCATCACCGATCCCCAGCCGCTTCCCGACGAGCTGGCCGGAGCGGCGCTGCTGCACGGGCGCATCCAGCAGGCGCTGCTCACACTCCAGCCCGAGTATCGCGAGGCGGTGATCCTGCGTGACATCCAGAACCTCGAATACGAGGAGATCGCCACAATGCTCGAGATCCCCCTCGGCACCGTCAAATCGCGCATCAATCGTGGACGCGTCCAGCTCCAGAAACTCCTGAAAGATTTTCATGATTCATCGAACTCCGGCCTATGACACCTTCGTACCATGACGACACCGAACTCTTCGACGAGGCGACGTACGAATCGACGATGAGAAAGGAGCTGCTGTCGATGCCGCAGATCACGGCACCGGACGGATTCGAGGAGCGCCTGAGAGCGGCCCTCCGTGAAGGCGGACACATGGAGGAAGCTGCACCCGCCTCCCCACGTCTCGGGTTTTTTCGGACCTTTCGCTCCTGGCCCGCCATTTACCAGGGGGCGGTCGCGGCCTCGTTCCTGATGGTGTGCTCCTTCGTCGTTTCGCAGTTCTCCGGGACCGATTCCCCCACCGACTACACCGCAGATCCCCTTCCCGAGGACCGGCAGTACGCCGTCGCTCCGACGGATGGCCGGGACACGCAGATCCCGATGCACACGCTGGCGCCCGACGTGGCAACAGAGACGTCCCCCGCCGCATCCACATCCCCGACACCGGCACCAGCCCCCGAGGCAACCAGTCCGGAGATGCGGACGCCACCCGATGACGTGCCTGAAGCGCGCAAGGCCGTGATGCAGGACGCGACTCCGCCGGGTCTCCAGCCCGTGGAGAACTCCGCGACACGGGGTGGCGCCGAGGTGGAGGACAGCGTCCAGGACCCGCGCAAGTCGGCCATCGACCGCAGGCTCGAACCGGATGGCGCGCGCATCTCGCGTGAGC
>CAYUYM010000145.1:0-8784 GCA_964449305.1 uncultured Chromatiales bacterium
CTCACTTCCTGTGGCTGGGTGAAGACGGTGGTGCGATGCAGAAGCGCAAGTGGGAGGCACTCAAGCGCATCACCTTCCTCTACCGCTCCGGCACGGATTACGACAAGCCATGGGATCCGAACGATGACTTCATGGATGGCGCGTTTGTGAAGGATTACGGGTATACTCCGACAGACGGCATGCCGCCCCAGTACGAGTTCTTCCAGAAGGTGGAGCTGTAACACCGGTTCTCCTCAATGACCATCTGTCATGTGGTGAACCATTTCCACCCGCGCATCGGGGGAGTGGAGCGCAGTGTCGCGGCTCTCGGCGAGGCAATGGTCAGGCAGGGGCACGCGGTCACCGTGCTCACCGAGGGTGATGGGCGCTCGCCGGCTGAGGAGCAGTATCGTGGAATGACGCTACGCCGTTTCCAGGTGAAACGGGTGTGGCCCATCACACGGCTCGCCTATCGTACTTGGGTGTGGCGGCATCGGGCAATGCTTGATGCGTTCGACGTTCTCCATTTCCATGACCACGGAGTGTTCAACAACTGGTTCACACCACTGCACACGGTGCTTCGTCATCCCGTCTTCGCCATGACCTTTCATGGCTTCGATGGCTGGCCGATCAAGCGCCGCCATGTGGTGATGCGACGGCATGCGGCACAGTCCATGGATGTCACGTTTGCCGTGGGCGACTATCTCCGCCGATACTACACCGAGCGCCACGACGAGGTGTTCCTCGGCGCCCCGATGCTCACTGCGCCACCGGGACGGACGGATGCCAGACATCGCCAGCCGACACTGCTGTACGCCGGACGGCTCGAACCCGACACGGGGATCGACACACTCGTCCGCTGCGTGGCGGCGGCATCACGTGATGTCGGCATCCCGATGACCTGTGTACTCGCCGGTGACGGATCCCTGGCGGACGCGATCCGCCGACATGCCGATGCCTGGTGCACGCTGGAGATGCGCGGGTGGCTGCCTGATCCCACGCCCCTGCTGGCCGGAGCGGATCTTTTTGCAGGCACGGGCTTCCTGTCGATCCTCGATGCGATGGCTGCGGGCGTCCCGCTTGTGGTGCCGACACTGACGGCGGTGAAAAGGGACTATGTCGCCTCTATCCCGGACATCGCCCATCGCGCTGTTTGTGTGACGGACGAAGCATCGATGACCGCATTCTTTCGTTTCTGGCTCCTCGGCGACCTCAAGGAAACACTTGCGGACAACGCCAGGAACGCCGCCACCTTCGCCGCATCGCTCACCTGGGATGCCATCGCGACAACCCACCTGCATCGCTACGCCCTCTGCATGGATACGCGCCGATGAAGGTCGTGTTTCTTTGCCGCCCCGATCTGCTGTCCAAACCTGGTGGGGACACGGTTCAGATCGCCTGCACACAGCAGGAGCTCGAAGCCATGGGGGTCGTGGTCACGCGTCTCTCCGCAGATGACAGCCGTCACGATGATGTGCTTTTCTCCGCGGATCTGGTGCACGGGTTCAACCTGCTTCTTGCGTTTCAGTTCGAATCCTTCATCACCAGGGTGAGGGATGCTGGGATCCCCCTGGTGCTGTCACCCATCTACTGGGATGTCGTTCCCTATGAACGCCGCTCAGGCGTCGTGCCTGCCTGGAAGAAGTGGTCCATGGTGCTTGCATCACACCTGCCTGGAACGGTCCGCTTCATGGAACAGCACGCCAAATCAGTCGCCTACAATCGGACCTACCGTCGATCGCTTCAACGGATGCTTGGCCGATTCGATATGCTGCTGCCGAATTCCCGGGCTGAGGCGGAGGTGCTCCGGGAGGGGTACGGTGCAACGACCGCCATGGAGATCGTGACCAATGCCTGCCGCGACATCCATTTCGATGCGGTGACCGATCGTCGGGCGCGCGAGCGCTTCGTCCTGTGTGCCGCACGTATCGAACATCGGAAGAACCAGCATGCATTGATCCGCGCGATGGAGGGCCTGAACCTGCCGCTGCATCTGGCTGGTGCAATCAATCGGCAGGAGGGCGGATACTGGGAGCGCTGTTGCGAGGAGGCACGGCAACGGAGGGTGACGGTGATCCATCATGAAACGCTGGCGTTTCCGGAACTGCTGTCCCTGTACCTGCGTGCCCGGGTGCATGCCCAGCCCAGCTGGTTCGAAACGCCGGGTTTGTCGAGCCTGGAGGCGGCAGCGGCTGGCTGCCCCATCCTGTGTACATCAGTGGGATCCGCCAGGGAGTATTTCGGGAATTTTGCGCGATATTGTGATCCGGAGAGTGTGGACTCGATTCGGACGGCTCTGATCACGGAGCTCGAGGATGATGGATCCACCGCAATGCTCGCCGACATGGTACGCAGACGCTGCACCTGGTCCGAGGCTGCACGCCAGACACTGGCTGCCTACGAAACCCTCATGAGAAAACGATGACCCAGACGAAAACCCTCTGGAGCCGGATGATCGACGTTCTCCCCCTGAAGGCGGGGGAGGGAGGCGTCGTCTTTGCCGGTGACATCGTGTCCAAGTTCCTGACGTTTCTCATCACGCTCATTCTCTTCCGCCTGGTCACACCCGCCGATTACAAGCTCTATGGCGTCTTCATCACGCTGCTTGCCACGTTGAGCCAGTTCACCGACTCCGGCCTTCATCAGAGCTTCATCCGCTTCTACGCCCTGAATCGTCACACGAACCCCGGGCGTGCGGAAGCGTATCTGCAGGTGTCCTTTCGGGTGAAATGCCTGTTCATCCTTTTCACCGCCCTCATCGTCTATCTCGGAGCCGAGGTGATTGCGGTGCGATTCCTTTCCACACCGGAGCTCGTCGGACCGACGCGGCTGCTTGCGCTGGCCGTGGCAGCAAACGGCATGTTCGAGTTCCTCCAATCGGTGTTCCAGGCAGGGCAACAATTCCGCATGTTGACGGGAATGCGTGTGAGCGAGGGGATTGGCAAGCTTCTCCTCATCGTCATCACCATCCCGGCAGGCATGTTTTCCCTGCATGGCGTTTATTGGGCTTACATCATCACACCGTTGGTGATCGGCATATGGGTGATCCACTCCGCCGGGATCACGATCCACCTCCCTGCCGGTCCATCGTGGAGGCGGATCGGTCACGACATGTTCACCTTCGGGAGGTGGATGATGCTCACGAGCTTTGCGACAATGTTTCTCATGCGCATCGACGTGTTCATGATCACCTCCATCTTGTCGGGAAATGACACGGAGTCCGGCCTGTACATTGCAGCGACACGGTTGTGCACACCGCTGGTGGTGTTCGCCGGGTCGGTGGTCACCATCTTTTTTCCGAAGGCGATGGAACTCCGATCCATGGCGCACATGAAGGCCTACATACGGGCATCGCTCCGCGTCACCATCCCCCTGGCATTCATTTCGCTCGTCTATCTCGGAATCCTCACCTTCATCATCCCGACACACTTCCCCAACTACAGCGGAGCAATCCCGCTCTTCGCCGTGTTGTCGGTGGGGTATGTGTGGACGATCCTCGGCAATCCGCTCACCCTGCTCGTGCTGAGCATCAACAAGGCCTGGGTTGCTTCCGTCATCAGCGTGATCCAGCTTGGTGTCACAGCTTTCTCGCATTACTGGTTCATCCATGCCATGGGTGCCATGGGAGCCGCCGTGAGCACGGTGCTCATCTGGTTCGCCGCAGGCATCGTCTCCCTCGTGTATCTGTACAAGCATCGCCACGCCATCGAGAAGGTGGGGGAGGACCTCCATGCTGCCTGACCGCCTGCTTCTTCTCCTCGCACGCATGCATGGATGGCTGTCCGGGCTGGAATTCCGCGTCACACTTCGTCGCCTCCGTCGTGAAGGTCACCGGATTCCGGATGCCACAGTTTTCGGCCGCCGTGTGTCGATCCATTGTGCCGCAGGCAGCATTCTGCACGTTGGAGAGGGCACGGAGCTTGGGCCGGATAGCTGGGTGATCCTCGAGGATGGCGACGCGATGGACATCGGGGCACGGGTCTTCATTGCACATCATGTGACGCTCGGTGGCACGGTGAGCATCGGCGACGACACGCTCATCGCGGGCTTCGTGTCCATCGTCAGCGACAACCATGAGTTCCGCGATCCGGAACGCACCATTCGCGAGCAGGGGGCGAGGAAGTCGACGGTGGCGATTGGTCGGGATGTGTGGATCGGCACCGGCGTGGTGGTGCTGCCCGGAGTGCACATCGGCGATGGGGCGGTGATCGGAGCCAACAGCACGGTGACACGCGACATCCCACCCGGGGCGATCGCTGTCGGCAGTCCCGCCCGGGTGGTGGGGCAACGGGGGAAGGATGCGCATCACCCGCACAACGTTTGAGGATGACGCTCTCCGCGCCTGGTGGCGCGAGGTGGATGGCAGCGGACTGCCACGCGCATGGTTTCGATCCCTGCCATGGACCGAGCGGATGTGGCGGTATCAGGCGCTGACGCAGCCGGGGAGCGATCTTCTTCTTCTGAAGGCGACACAGGGAGACGACATCATCGCAGCACTGCCCTTCGCCCTGCTCACGCGGACTGCGGTGGGAGTGACACTCTGGCGGCATGCCATCTGGATCGGGCACGACCTCAACCCGTGTCCTGGGTTGGTGTCGATCGGTGCTGAGGCAGGCGATCTGTGGGGGAATGTGTTCCGGTGGTTTCGCACGAACCAGCCCGGAACATGGCTGGAGCTTCACGACAGCTCGGGCGACCTCCTTCCGGAGGAACTGACGACACGCGATGAGGTGGTGGTGGAGCGCATCCCCGCGGAGCCGCAGCATGTGCTCACGCTTGGTGGCAGGACGCGCGGGCAGTTGCAGGACGGCTTTTCAGCGCGTCTGCAACGCAGCCTTCACCGGGGGCATCGCAGAGCCGCCGAAAGCGGTGAGCTGGAATTCCGGGTGATGTCTGGCGAATGGCGTGATGGCGTGGAACACCTGCGGGTGCTGGCGGGGAGGCGCTTTGGGGCGGGATCATGGCTTGCTGATGATCGCAACGTCGCACTGCTGCACGATCTGACGGAGGCGGCTCCGGGAGCCGTTCGCTATTTCGTCATGCTGCTGAACGGCAGCGTTGTGCACATCATCCTGTGCTTTCTGTCCTCCAGACGCGTGCATTACTGGCTGGCCGGGATGGATGAAACCCGGGCAGATCTTGCGCCCGGCCTGCTGAATCTCGAGCACGCGATTCTCTGGAGCCGGGACCAGGGCTTTGAGGAGTTCGATTTCCTTCGGGGAACAGAATCCTACAAGAGAGAGTTTCATCCCGTGATGAGCTCCATGTACCACCATATCATCCATACAGACAACCGGCACGCCCGCTTCAGGGTGGCCACCATTGTCCGCCATCTTCGGAGGCTGATCCCATGAAACGCCTCCTGAGGATGACGACACTGATTTTCTTTGTGGACAGACGTATGGCACGGCCAGCCCCACCGGCATCGGACATGCAGTGGGAGATTGTGGGGAGGCGTTGGTCCCTGCCCAAGACGCTGCCGCGTGAGTATGGGCGGCAGTATGATGAGCGCCTGGCCGCAGGGCATCGCTGCATCCTGTGCCGCAACAACGGTGTGGTGGTGCACACGGAATGGCTGGCGACCGGAGCGCTTCGCATTGATGAACTCGGGACGATGTGGACGATTCCGGCAGGGGAGGCGTGCATCTACGACGTCGTCACCCCGGTGATGCATCAGGGGAGGGGCTACTACCGCCGCACGCTGCAGTGGTTGCAACATGCGTGTTCCGAACCACTCTGGATCTACGCGGAGAAGGACAACCGCGCCTCGCTCCATGCCATCGGGAAGGAGGGCTTCACGGAGCAGGGGCGGGTCGGCATCGTGCGACTGGGATCAGCCACGGTCCTGCGCCATGGCACATTACCCGGGGGGGCAGCATGAAGCTCATCGCATGGTCGCATCTCCATCTTCTCCGTCGCCGACTGCTGCAGCGCGTCCGGGAGCAGCAGGAACTCCTGGCCGACATCAACGCCACCGTGTATCCCGAGCAGCTCTCGATTCAGGATGGCCGACCGAAATCCGTCCTCATCCTCACCCCGCACGCCGATGATGAGAGCATCGGCATGGGGGGCACCATCCGCCAGCATGCAGCCAACGGCGATCAGATCCACGTCATTGTCGTCTCCGACAACACCGCGAGCATTGTCGGCGACATGGCCTCGGAGGAGATCATCCTGGTGCGTGAGGCGGAGATGCAGGCTGCGATGGCGGTGCTTGGTGTCGGGGGAGTGGAATTCCTCCGCATCCCACAGGATCGCCTCAGAAAGGGGACGCCTCCGGAAGCATTTCGTGAGACCATTGATCGGCGAATCGTTGAGATTCAGGCCAATGTTTTGTATCTTCCGTTTTGGTCGGACAACCATCACGACCATCGCATCCTGAATCTCTGGACCGCACGAACCCTTCACTCCATCAGCACACCACCGCCCCTCATCCGCATGTTTGAAGTCTGGAGTCCCCTGCCGGCGACAGCGATCGTCGACATCAGCATGGACATGGAAACCAAGTTGGAAGCAATATCCTGCTTTGAAAGCCAGACACGTGTTGTCGACTATGCCCATCACATCCGGGGTCTGAACGCCTATCGGGCCATGACGGTGGGGGATCGCAAGGTGACGCACTGTGAAGCGTTTTGCCAGATGCCGCTTCCGGCCTATTTTTCGATATTGAACAGAATCTCATAGTCCCCATTCACACCTTTAGAGGAACATTTCCCATGCGACATATCCGCACAACAGCAGTTGGATTGTGTACCGCGGTAGTGTTTTTGGCCCTGACCCAGCTTGCATCCGCCCAGATTGGCAGGAAGCTCATCATTCCGAATTTCGTTTCCGATCCGGAGAAGCTCGAGACCCATTTGGTGATCAGCGATGTGGACGGCACGGGTCCGAATATTCGCATCTCCATTTATGCCGACAACGGAAAGCTGGTCTACGAGCGGTATGAGACTCTGAAGGCCTTTGGCAAGCTGAATTACAACCCGCTCGATCACTTGAATGCCTACCAGCACGGGTATGGCCAGAAGCCCCAGTTCAAGGGGACAATCCGCGTGATCAGTGAGGGGGGGAACATCGCTGGACAGTACTGGGAGATCTACAAGAACCAGGACATGAAGTACATGAACACCGCCGTGCCCGCCGCAGATGGTGTGGGATACGACAAGCTGGCCTGCCAGCACTTCGTGTCCGACAAGCCTGTGGAATCCGCCCTGGTCATCGCCAATGCGGAATCCGATCGTGAGACCATCATCAACGTGAAGTTCTATTCTGACGAAGGCGGCCTTGTTTCCAGCGAGAAGTTCACCATCCCGGAGAATGGCATTGTCCGCATTGATCCGTTCAAGCTCACGAAGAACATCAGGATGACAGGAACAGCGTATGTGACCGTCGTTGGAGCGGGGAAGGTGGCTGGTGAGTACTGGCAGACCTCGCCGAATGACAGATATCGCATCGCGCTTCCTCTTGAAGGTGTCACAAAAGTCCGGTAAACCTCAACAAATCCGGTTTTCCCATGCTCCGTTCGACGACGGCAACCCTCGGGATGTTCATTCTCGGGGTTGTCTTTTTTCAGAGGGTGGACGCGCAGTATCTCACCGATTCACTGCGGACAGCGAGTCTGCGCGTCTCCGACCAGTTGGTCGTGAATTTTTTCGAATCCGATCCGGAGAAGTTCGAAACCCATCTGGTCATCACTGATGTTGAAGGCTCTGGAGCCGTGGTGAACGTGATGATCCACGATGCCGATGGTGTACTGCAACATGAGGAGGCCTATTTTTTGCCAACGTTCGGGAAGGTCAACTACAATCCGACCGACAGACTGGGTGGACGCAAAATGCGCGGGTCGATACGCATCATCTCGGATGGTGGCAACGTTGCAGCCCAGTACTGGCAGTTTCTGAAGGACCGAAAGGTGGCTGGCTTCAACACAGCGATCCCGGCGTCCGATGGACATGGAGCCAAGGCGCTTTTATGCCAGCATTTCGTGTCCGATCCCAGCGTGGATGCCAAGCTGATCCTGTGCAACGCCGAGAGCCGCGATACGGCGATTGTGGCGGTGATGTTCTACCTGGACCGGGGCAAGCAATTGTCGCGCGACAAGTACATCATTCCGCCGAGCGGTCAGATTGTGATCAATCCCTGGGAGGCGAACGAAGGCCTTGTCAAGACCGGTGTTGCATACTGTGAGGTGTTGCGTGGTGGGAAGATCACCGGCGAGTACTGGCAGCTGGTTCCAAAGGAGGAGTATCAGGTTTCACTGCCTTTGGAGGTGATTCCGAGGCGGGAGAGGGACTGGTAATATTGGTGTAAACGGAATTTAACATAATATTCATTATCGGACATAATCGCACCCCCTCATAGATGAAGAGCTCAACAAAAAGCAACTGGGATGAATTCTGGGAACGGAAATCCAACGTTCAGGAAGTCTATCCCAATTCGGACCGTATCCGGAAGAACCTCGCCAGGTTCATGGATCTCCGCGGTCGGAATGTTCTGGAAATCGGTGCAGGCACCGGGCGTGACAGCTTCTACATGGCTGAAGACGGCGCCAATATCTACATGCTAGATTATTCCATGAACTCCCTGAAAATCATTCGCGAACTCATGCCCGGGCTTGCGTCGGTGCATGCCATAGGCGGTGATGCGTTCCGCCTGCCGTTCCCTGATGACACCTTCGATGTCGTTTTTCACCAGGGGCTGCTCGAGCATTTCCGTAAACCTGAGGCCGAAGCCATGATCCGGGAGAACCTCCGCGTCATCAAACCCGGTGGCTTCATCCTGGTCGATGTGCCGCAACGCTGGCATGTG
>CAYUYM010000146.1:0-8762 GCA_964449305.1 uncultured Chromatiales bacterium
CAGCGACACCTATGGGCGGATGCCCGATGGGGGACACCCCATCGAGCTGTTCATCGCCCCCGGCCAGTACATCCAGGGGCACGGCGCGCTGTCGATGATCGGCGACCATCTTGCGCTCGCGGTCGACGGGCCTGTCGGCATCCTCATCACACCAGGACGTGAACGCGCGCTCGGTGCCGGCATGCGGAGCAGTCTCGCCGCGGCCGGGCTGGATGCGGAGACAACCATCTTCACCGGGGAATGCACCGATGCCGAGGTGGAGCGCATCGTCGCCTGCTTCAACGGCACGGCACAGGCGCTCATCGGCGTCGGCGGCGGCAAGTGCCTCGACGCAGCACGCCTGGCCGCATACCACCTCGGGATCCCCGCGGTCATGGTGCCGACCACCGCATCAACGGACGCCCCCACCGCCGCACATTCCGTGGTGTATAACGAGCACGGTGTGTTTGATCGGGTGGAGTTCTCGAATGCCAGCCCACTGCTGGTGCTGGCCGATCTCGACATCCTTGCGCATGCCCCGCCCCGTTACCTGGTCGCCGGCATGGGGGATGCGTACTCCACGTTTTTCGAGGCACGTACCTGCATGGACAACCCCGCCGCTCGCACCGCCCGCGGGGGCCGACCCACCATGGCCGCCTTCGCCATCGCGCGCCAATGCCGCGAGGTGCTGCTGGAGCATGGCGCCCGCGCGCTCAATGAGCTGCGCAGCGGGGGCGCCAGAGCCTCCTTCGCCCGCGTCGTGGAGGCGAACATCCTGCTCTCCGGCATCGGCTTCGAGAGCGGCGGACTCGCCGGCGCCCATGCCGTGGCACAGGGACTCACCGTGGTCGACGATCTCCATGCCACCTGCCTGCATGGCGAGTTGGTTGCGATCGGCGTGATGACGCATCTCATCATGGAACAGTGCATGGACGAAGCGGATGAGGCTGCGCGCTTCTTCGCGACCGTCGGACTCCCGCTGCATCTCGGCCAGCTCGGCTTCGATCCCGCACAGCGCCCGGACGATTTCGACGCCATCGTCCGTTGCGCACGCGATGTCTCCTTCCTGCGCAATGAACCCTTCGAGGTGACCCACGATCTGCTCGCGGCAGCCATCCTTGAGGCATCGCGATTCGGGAAGGCAGGTTGGGCTGACAGGTTGTGACAGTGTCACGATGTCAGGGTGGACGGGTTGGTACGGAATCTGGTCCACGGGATGTGCGCACCAATGACCGTCCTCCGGGCGTCTGCGAGGGATGCAGGGGAAACGTGGAGCGGTGCACTCCAGGGTGTGACCGAACATGCGTCACCTCGTGACCCCTTCGACTCTTGAGCTTGTGCCTCTCCACCTGCTACATTTCCCCTTCGCTGGATCAGCTCCTCCTCCCCGAACGCATCGAACCTGATGAACATCCCTGCCCTCCTTGCTCTCACCCTCCTCCTTGCCACCTGCACCGCTTCCGCGCAACATGCATGGACGAGGCAACCGACCGTGCCGGCGACCATTCCACGCGTGCTCGGCATCTCCATGTTCGATTCTTCGCGTGGGGTGGCTGTCGGCGCAGCAGCGGTGACGGGGAATCCCGCACTCTCCGGCGTGCTCGTCAAGGATCCCGGGTCACCCACGTGGGTTGCCATCGATCCGCTTCAGTTCTATCCCGATCTCCCTCCCGGATTCGCCTTCTTCTCCGCTGTCCATGCCATACCCGGCACATCGATCTGCATCATCGGCGGAAGCGTGCTCCCGGGCGGCGGGGGCGCCAGCGTGTACCGATCCGTCGACTACGGTCATACCTGGACCCGGCAGAACTCCGGCATGCCCCCCACGTTCACCATCTTCGACCTCGATTTTCGCTCAGCAACCGAGGGCATGGCTGCATGTTCGGGCAACCAACTGCGGTACACCGCGAGTGCCGGCCTCAACTGGTCCACCGGAATCCTGTTCTCCCTCCCACTCCTGGGTGACCTGCATGCCATACGGCATGTGCCGGGGACCAACGACTTCTGGGCCATCGGCGACCACAAGGCCGTCCTCCATTTCAGCTATCCCTTCGGTGCAACACACTACTATACGGCGCAGTTTCCAGGCAACGCCAACGAATCGCTCCGTGGCGTGAGTGTGGTCGATGAGGAGCATGCCTTCTTCACCGTCGGTACCAATGTCAACCGCACCCCGTTCTCCAGCGGGCTGTTCCAGGTGCTGCCCGCCATCACGCCCACTCCCAGCACGTTGTACGGGATCTGGTTCTTCGATTCCACCAGCGGCTGGGTTGCGGGATCCTACAACGAGCTGTATCGCACCACCGATCTCGGCGCCGCATGGCACCGGTATGCGTGCATGCCGACAGGCGGTGGCAGCGGCCTTGTGTCACGCATGACCTTTGTCGACACCGCCTGCGGCTTTGCCGTCGGGCCGTACACAGGCTCCCCTGGCTGGATCATCCGCTATGGCGACATCGCCAATGCCGACATCAGCGCATCCGACACCCTGGTGGACTTCGGCATGCTCACCTGTGAGACCACGGCAGATCGTCACATCATGTTCACCAACATCGGGCAGGACACACTGCACATCGCCGCCGGCGGCATCACGCTGCCCCGCGGCGTGACGCTCTCGCCACCCAATCAACTGCCCATGTCGGTCGCCCCCGGTGCCTCCGGGTATGTCACCGTCCGCTGGACGCCCGCGGCCGGGCAGGCCGATTCGCTGCCTCCGGGATCCTTCATGATCGTGACATCCGACGATCCGAATCATCCCAGATGGCATGTCCGACTTGCAGGCAGCACGGCGGTCAGCCGCCTCCAGACATCGACCACGGTTCTCACCTTTCCGCCCACCTGTGTCGGCGCCGACGCCGGCATCACCGTTCGCTGCACCGCCCTTGGGACGCTCCCGCCTGTCGCGATGGATTGGCTCCATGATTCCGGTGACGATGATGTCCGCCTGATCACCCCATCGCTGCCAGCCACGATCACCGGATCGGCCGACCTGGTGTTCCGCTTCCACCCTGAAGGCCCGGGCATGCGCAGCGGTGTCTACCGCCTCGTGGCCGGCCTCCCCGAATGCCCCGACACCATCGTGTTCACGTTCACCGGCATGGGGACACTCCCATCCTTCCGTGTCATCGACACGCTCGTGCATTTTGGCAGCACCTGCCCCGGCATGCCCAGGGAGCGGCAGGTCCTCGTGATCAACACCGGCCCCGATCCCCTTGTGGTGAGCTCACTCTCCCACGTGGCCGGGTCGGATCTGTTCGAACCGCTCACCATCCTCCCCGCACCGGCCATCGCCCAGGGTGACACCCTGGTGCTGCGCCTGCGCTTCGCACCGGGAGCGACAGATGTCGGCACCTTCACGGCACGGCAACTCATCACCGTGCAGGCCGGATCGAACGGGTGTACGGGCACCATGCCGCTCACGCTCGACGGCGTGAGCAACCTGGCGGACCTCCACATCGTTCCCGGGTCCGTGGATCTCGGACAGGTGCTCGTGGGGGCGCAGGACTCGGTTGTCGTCACAGTGTGGAACACCGGCACGGCGGCGATCCATCTGACAGCGTTGACGCTGGCCGGCACGCCCGCGTCCATCAGCACCTTCGGCGCTCCCATGCTGCCGATGACGCTTGAGGCAGGCGGAAGCATCCAGTTCACGGTGCGGTACGCGCCCACCAGAACAGAGACCGTCTCCGGCCTGCTCTTCCTGCATCACGACGATCCCTGTGCGGGCAGCCTGTCGGTGCCTGTGCTCGCTGCCGGGCTGCCACCCCCGCGCTACCGTGCTGATGCCGCGCTCGACCTCGGTACACAGGTGTGCCCGGAGCCTCTGCACGAGGCGGTGATGGTGCGAAACGATGGTGAGGGACCACTGGTCATCTCCTCCTTCGCCATCACCGGTCCACAGCGCGATGCGTTCAGTGTTGTCACACCGCCACCGGTCACCGTGCTTCACGGCGATTCCGTGGCGATCGCCATCGCGTTCACCGCACTGTCAGCCGGGCCGCATGCAGCGCTTCTCACCATCCACCACAATGATCCGAGCGTGGGCTTCAGCAGCACGGTGGCACTGCGGGCACGAAGAGAGGCCACCGCCCACCGCATCGGGGGCGACACCACCACCGTCCTCGGAGGCTGCATCCTGCAGCCCACGACCCGCAGGCTGTTCGTCCACAACACGGGCGCCGTGCCCCTCACACTCGCATCCGCCACCATCACAGCCGGTGTGGCGGAGCTTGCGCTCGTGCCACTCATGCTGCCCGCCACCATCGCCGTCGGCGACTCCCTTCCGCTTGATGTCGTGTTCACCGCCACATCCACCACACCCATCACCGGCGGGCTGGTGCTTCTGATGGAACCCTGTCACCAGTCCACCCTCGTGTCACTCCATGGGACGGGGGAGCGTTCGACACCGCTCGCCACACCCGGGGAGGTGGATTTCGGGACTCTTCAGACCGGAGCGACGGAGACACGGCAGGTGACGATCCGCAACATGCACGGTGCACCGATGCGGATCGCATCGATCGCCATCCTTCCGCCGGCACCCGGGCTCTCCCTGCACACACCTCCTGCGCTGCCCGTGGACCTCGCGCCCGATGCCGCCATGCCGCTTGATCTGGAATACGCACCGTTGGAGATTGGATCCCTCTCGACCAGGTTGCGCGTCATCACCTCCCTGCCGTGCAGCGACACGCTGTTGATCGCCATCCGCGGCAACGCCACATCATCGGGGCTCGCCCTCCATCGGAGCGACCTGCATGTGGACCTCGATCCCTGCGCCATGTCGCAGAGGTGCGACACCGTGGAGCTGGCCAACAACGCCATCATCCCTCTGACGGTGACGGACATCAGCATCGATCGGACCGGGGGCCCGTTTCATGTCACGATCCCGGGGGCAACACCTGTGATGATCGGCCCGGGTGACCGGGTGCTCCTGACGATCTGCGTCGATCCGACATTCACCGGCGACATGCATGCCACCGTGCGCGTGACGAGCACTGATCCCATGCACCCGGTAATCGATCTGCCGATGTCGGCGCACCGGGATTCATCGCATGTGACGGCCATGCCCGACACGCTTGACTTCGGGGCACTGCCTCCGTGCATCCAGGACAGTGTGTTGCGCCTGTCCCTGTGCAACACCGGAACCATCACCGAGATCATCCGCGGGGATGCAGCACCTGCGCCATTCTTCCTGGAGCCGGACCAGCCGCTGACGCTGGCACCTGGGGAGACGCGGTCCGTGACGGTGCGCTACGCTCCGCCTGCCGGCTTCGCGCATGAGGCGACGCTGTGGGTTGCGACCGAACGATGCGGGTGGAGGATTCCTGTCGTTGTCCGGGGAACGCGCCAGGTGCGCACAGCCACGGCTTCACCGATGGAACTGGGGTACATGGGTGTCGCCGTCGGATCCAGCCAGAGCCGCTCCACCGATGTGAGGAACGTGCTCGCGACGCCGCTGCACATCGCCGCGATCGTGATCGATCCTGCGGGGCCATTCACGCCCGGGGTGAAGCCCCCCCTGACGGTGGATGCAGGACGGAGCGCTTCCATCGGCTTCCGGTTCACACCCGTGGTGCAGGGCCCGGTGAGCGCCGTCGCCTCCATCATCACCGATGCGCCGTGCACCGACACACTCCGGATCACCCTGACCGGCACTGGCATCGACCACGGACCTGCGTTCCAAGGCACGGAGATCCGCTTCGGCGCCACCGCGCAATGCGAGGCGCCTGTGCGTACGGACACCCTGGTGAACACCGGGATCACCACCTGCACGCTCACGGCCTCCACCGTGACGGGAGTGGGGGCGTCATCGTACACGATTCTGGATCCTGTGAGCTCCGATGAAGCACTGCCAGCCGGTGCCCGGCGCGTGTTCACGATCCGCTTCGCGCCCGGGGCAGGAGTGGATGGAAATGAGACGGCGACATTGTCGATCGCCACGACGGATGCGTTGCAGCCCGTCATCGATCTGCCGATCATCGGGCTGCGGGAGATGCAGCGGACCCCGGCGGATCGCACCGTGACCATCGGACCGATCGCGACGGCGACAGCCACATCCGTGGTGGTGACACTCACCAACGGAGGCTCGCGGTCGGTGACGTACAACGCCGCCGAGCTCCCTCCTGGAGCGACACTGACACCGCCACTTCCGATACGCGTGCCGTCCCACGGCAGCATCGACATCCAGCTTGTGGTGCCGCCGCAGACCGCCGGCGCATTCACCGTGCGTGCCACGCTGCATGTGACGAGCCCCTGCGTGGATTCCACACGCGTCACCATCACCGGTACGGCGGTGGGGGGTGTGCAACAGACGGACGCATCGTTCGGCCTGACAGCACACTGCCTCACCCAGCGTCGGACGATCCAGTTCCACAACGGTGAAGGGGCGCCGGTCACCATCCTGTCCATCACCACCGCGGGGCCGGGTGCGGCGCGCTTCGTCATCGAGTCCCCGACGGTGTTTCCCTTCACCGTCGCCGCAGGTGCCGACGCCAGCATCACGATTGCATGGCAACCACCGACCTCACCGGGAATGGACACGGCGATGTGCGTCACCACCCTGCGTGTGAACGGCATCGAAGGCGAGGTGCGCAGCATGCTCCTTGGGGAAGGCACACCGGCGATGCTCACCACCGCAGTCCTTCCCGTCGATGTCGGCGAGGGTGTGGTGGGCACCGCCGTGCAGACACGTGTGGTGCTGATGAACCCATCGCCCTTCACGATCCAGGTCGGCGCCATCGCCGCGGCAGCCATGGTGGTGCGGGGCAGCACACCTCCGTTGCCGGCCTCGATCCCAGCGGGAGGGACCATCATCATCGACGCCGAGTGGGTGCCCCGGGCCGCCGGGCCATGGCGGGATTCGCTGGTGGTGGTGGAAGTGGCACCCTGTGATGCACGCCTCGCGTTCGAGGTGCATGGGCGCGGTCTGCCGGCCGACGTGCTGCGGACCGACCTGTCCATCCCCGTGATCGAGGGGCATGTGGACGAGCACATCCGGATCCCCATCCGATCGACGCGCGACCTTGCGGCCGCAGGTGCGCGCAGTTGGCAGGGGGCCATACGCTTCAACCGGACGATGCTGTTCCCCCTGCACGTGGTGACGGCAAACACCCTGTCGCAGGACATGACGGT
Organism: uncultured Chromatiales bacterium; assembly: GCA_964449305.1. Classification (GTDB taxonomy): domain Bacteria; phylum Bacteroidota; class Ignavibacteria; order SZUA-365; family CAYQST01; genus CAYUYM01. The sequence goes on from CAYUYM010000146.1 coordinate 7,108, forward strand.
GACGCAGAGCTATGACCACAGGACGGGGACATTGACAGTGTCCGCGACAGGTGCAGCGGTGCGGGGCGGCACGGGGTCCCTCATCGAGGTCGAGGCACTGGTGTTGCTGGGCGACGCGATCGAGTCGCCGATCCATCTGCAGCCCGGCTTCGATTTCACCTCCGGCAGTGCATCGGTGCAGACACTGGCCGATGGCGTGTTCCACCTCGTGGGGTACTGCATGGGAGGCGGCTCCAGGCTGGTGCGGGTGGCCGGGGCATACGGCCTCCAGCAGAACCGCCCCAACCCGTTCAATCCCGAGACCGAGATCGTGTACGAGCTTGCCCAGGACGGACCGACACGTCTCGCCGTGCATGATGCCCTCGGCCGCGAGGTGGCGGTGCTGGTCGACGCCATGCAGACGGCAGGGCGCCACAGTGTGCACTTCACCGCCGGCAATCTTGCGTCCGGGGTGTACCTCTACCGCCTCATCAGCGGCCCGTTTTCGGACACGCGGCGCATGGTGCTGGTTCGGTAGCAGGCGGATTTCATGCCATGACGCGGACGGGGGGGCGATGAGTTGCATGCGCATACCGGGAGGAGGAAGAGACGGGTGGTGGAATGGGAACCACCCGGCACCTGGGCATGTCAAAGGCGGATCGTTGATCACACGGTCGACGCATCAGCTCCACACTGTTGACGTGTTGTGCAGACGCGTCCTTGTTCCCGCCGCCCCTCACCCTCCGGATCTGCTCTTGCTTTTCGCCTGATGGCATGGTACTATTGCCACGAGCCTCTCGCTCTGGGTCCTCCAGAGAATTCACCTGTACAACCACTGCTCGTTCCACTCTTCACGACGGCATCGCAGATCATGCACGTCCTGTGGCTGGGTGCATTCTTGTGTTCACCTGTCGAACATGCATCGAGAGACGGCGCTCCATTGTTCTGCTGGCTGGTCTGCGGAGAATGCATCACGCACCTGATCACCGGGCATCCCCCACATACAGAAGCGAGTTTCACCATGAGACGTTGCACATCACTTTTCGCCATGGTTTCATTGGCGATGGCATTGCTTTGCATTCCAGGAAATCGTTCTGCACAAGCACAGCCAGGGCAGAATGCACTGAGATTCGATGGCATCGGCGCTTTCGTGTCCATTCCCCAGAACACCTGGTTCTCCTCCACACAGTTCACTCTGGAAATGTGGTTCAACTGGGAGGATTCGAGCAGGATCCAGTTCCTGATCGGAAAGAATGTCGAGGGTTTCGAGATTCACACCACGGCGGCAAATGGTCTGCGCTTCATCCCTGCGCAGGGGGTGTTCCTCGACACCGATCCCGGCATCATCCAGCCCGGCCGATGGTATCATGTCGCCGTCCAGTATTCCAGCAACAGCGATCCATGGGATCCCGGTGTCGCCCGGTGTTATCTCAATGGTGTGCTCATCCCGCTGTATTCGAATGGATGGAATCCCGTCGGTGTGGACCACCCCATGGACTACACCGAATTCACGCTGGGGATCCGAACCGACATGTCGTACATCTACAAGGGCCGACTGGACGACGTGCGCATCTGGACCACCCTGCGCACCGAAGCTGAGATCAGGGCCGACATGTTCCGGGAGCTCACCGGCAGCGAGAGCGGCTTGTTCGAATATTACCCGATGAACACCGGCG
>CAYUYM010000147.1:0-8718 GCA_964449305.1 uncultured Chromatiales bacterium
AGGTAGAATTCCGCGCCCCCATCGATGTAGCCGTAGAGCTCACGGGCGGTGTATTCCGTGGGTGCCTCCGAGATCCACCCAGGTGCGTCCGCATCGGTGAGCCGCACCATCTCCTGGGCCAGCGCCGGACCCGCGCAGGCCAACGCCGTGCAGAGCAGCGTCAGCATGATGGGACGCCGCATCACCACGTGCAGGACATGCTCACGACAGGACGACATGGGTGATGCGCGCCTTGTCGGCGATGCCGAGCTGATAGCCCTCGGCCATGGTCATGTAGGATGTGCCGCGTGGCGATTCCTGCTTCTGGACCTTCGTTTCCAGGCGTTTCTGCAGAACGATCTCGTAGCCGATGCGATCCACGGCCACGGGATCAGTCCCGACGAGGAGGCGGTTGTAGTTCGTGAAGTACTGCGGGTCGGCGCCCGGGCCGCCATTGTAGCAGCCGATGAAACCGTCGACGATGTTGAGCACGGTCTTGTCGCGCAGCGGAGCGAAGCATGGCACCTGTGCACAGGTCTCGGCCCAGAGGGGTTTGTGCAGTCGACCGGTGTTGCTGATGGCGCCGTAGGCCAGGTTCTTGAGGCACAGGGTCACTGTCGGCCCTGCGTTCTTGAGAATGGGCACGTTGATGATCTTTGTCAGTTCCTTCGTGACGATGGTGCTGAAGTAGGAATGCCTGCCCTCGTTGATCATGTAGGGCAGATCCTCCTCGCTGTATTTGTCCTCGCAGTCGGCCCAGTAGAACCAGTCCCGGTCGATGCGCTGCTCACCGTAGAGCCTCCCCTCCGCGTCGCGGAAGCTCCCCTTCGCGTCCTTGCATTCGGTGCCCCAGATGCGGATGCCGGGGAAGGCCTCGCTGGTGAAGCCGGCCTCGTGCAGCTCAAACTCGCGACGGTCCCAGATGACGATCCTGGTGCGGGGGATGCCGGCGGCCTCGAGCTGGGCGACGATGGCCTGCGTGAGTTCCACGCTCGTCGAGAGGGTCTTCCCGGCGACGGGATTCACCTTGAGCCCGATGAGGTCGTCGGGGGAGACGAACTGCCGCCACGCGTCGCTGGCGGTGGGTGCGCCGGTGAGCTCACGCATGGAGCGATCGAGCATGGAGGCGCAGAGGGAGGGATCCACGCGCCCGTTGACGACGGAGGCCGGGTTCATGGCCTCGATCACACGCCCCGGATACTTCCCGGGCATGGACAGCGGAGTGCGGGGTACCTTGAGCGCATCCGCAATGTTGGTGGCCACCGTGTCCGCCCCGGCCGGACCGGTGTTCCCGGCCATGGCCAGGTGCGGGGCGATGCATGCCGTGGCCCCACCAATGGCGATGGACCGCAGGAAATCCCGGCGGTCCATCCCTTCAGAGAATCTGACAGTCTTCATGTGCGTCCTCCAGGAGACGCGGTGCGCGTCCCTTACTTTTGTCTGATGGTTTCGATCTTGACGCCGTTGCCTTTCTGTTCGATGGCATGGACCACATCCATGCCCTTGATCACCTTGCCGAACACGGTGTGCTTGCCGTCGAGCCAGTCACATCCGGCCTTCTTCGTGACGATGAAGAACTGTGATCCGTTGGTGTTGGGTCCGCTGTTGGCCATGCAGATGGTGCCATAGGCCACCCTGGCTTTCAACGCACCGCGGGAGGTGAAAGGGCCCTTGTGCCCGGTCTTCTCAAGGAAGAACTCGACGGTCTTCTCCATGATGGGCTTGCCGCTCTGCGTCTGCTGGCAGCGCTTCACGATGTCCATGACCTCGGCGTTGGGGGACTTCGATGCGCGGAGATACGGGGAGATGACTTCCTGGAACAGACGCCCGGCGGTCTCCTCATCCTGGATCTTCCCGGTGACGGGCTTGCCCGGCTCGTAGCATTCGTCATCGAACTTGTAGCCCGGGTCGCCGGTGCCATCGCCCTTGGGGCAACCGCCCTGGATCATGAAGTCGTTGATGACTCGGTGGAAGGTGAGTCCGTCGTAGAACGGCTTCTTCTCCATGGTGCCGGTCTTCGGGTTCTTCCATTCCTTCGTGCCGTTGGCGAGGCTCATGAAGTTCTCGACGGTTTTGGGTGCGATGTCGGGCCACATCTCGATTTCAACGGTGCCCAGTTCGGTGGTCATGATCATGACGGGTCCTTTCGGTTGGACAGGCTGTTCCTGGACCGGTGTTGCTGCAGGCTGTGGTTCAGCCTTCGGCTGCGACTGTTGTGCGCAGGCGGGGAGGACCGTGGCGGCAATCATCAAGAGAAGGAATAGCGACTGTTTCATGAGGAATCCTTGGATATGGTTCAAACACTTTGATTTCGTGGGAAATCGAAGTGGAAAATCTACGATGTTCGCACGAGAATGAAAAGGTGATTTTTCGGCTCACCGGTGTCATGTGTCCCAGATTCCCGATTCGTCACAATATTGCGTACCTTTCCCCGCTTCACCAGGCACAACCAACGGTATCGAGGTTACGACATGAACAACAAACGCAGAATCGTGGTATTCGCCGTCGTCGGCATCATCGCGCTGCTCATCCTGCTCCGGACGACTGCATCATTCTTCACTGAATACTGGCTCTTTGCCAGCCTGAACTTCGGGGATGTCTTCTGGAAGACGGTTGAAACGCAGTACGGTCTGTGGCTGGCGGGTTTTCTCCTCGCCTCGCTGTTTCTCCATGTCAACGTGCGCATGGCGCTGAAGGCGCCGAAGGAGTTCCAGCTCGATCCACGTTTCGACGCCCTGATGGAGGGGCTCGGGAAGGTGGTGACCATCCTGGCGCACGTGGTGACGGTGGTGGTCGGGCTTGTCATGGCCGGCATCATCCGCTCCAACTGGATGGAGTGGCTCACGTTTCTCAATGCAGAATCCTTCGGCATCACTGATCCGGTGTTCGGCCGGGACGCGGGCTTCTACATCTTCACCCTGCCGTTTCTTTCCTCGATGTCGGGCTGGGTGCTGGGGCTGCTCATCGTCACGCTCATCGCGGTGACCGGCGTCTACGTCCTCCGCCAGAGCGTGTCGCTTTCCGCCGGGCGCATCGTTGTGAGCGATCACTTTCGTCGCCACGCCGCGGCCCTGCTGAGCGCCGTACTCCTGCTCTTCGCCGCCCGCGCCTGGCTGGACCGTTACGACATCCTTTTCTCCATGCGGTCGGGCAGCCTCTTCGGGGCCGGCTACACGGACGTGTATGCCCAGCTCCCCGCCTCGTGGATTTCCGCGGTGCTCTATCTGGCCGCCGCCGTGCTCGTGTACGTCTTCCTCATGCGGAAGCGAATGCGGCAGGTGATGCTCCTCCTTGTCGGGCTTGTCGTCATCAACATCCTGGCGAAGGGTGTCTACCCGGCGGCCATCCAGAACTTCATCGTGAACCCGACCGAACAGGAGAAGGAGCTCCCCTTCATCCAGAACAACATCGCCTTCACGCGCAACGCCTATCAGCTCACCAACATCACGGAGCAGACGGTGATGCCGCGCTTCGAACTTTCGCGGGCCGATGTCATCACCGACAGCGCCACCATCAAGAACGTGATGCTCTGGGACTACCGGCCTCTCGCAAGCACGCTGGACCAGTTGCAGGTGATCCGCCTGTACTACGACTTCCCCGACGTGGACATCGACCGGTACACGCTGCCCAACGGCGAATACCGGCAGGTGATGCTCGGGGCACGTGAGCTGAACCAGGAGAAGCTCCCCGCCAATGCGCGCACCTGGGTCAATGAACGGCTGGTCTACACGCATGGCTACGGCGTGGGCATGAGCCCGGTCAACGTTGTCACCGAGGAGGGGCTGCCCGAGTTCTTCATCCGTGACATCCCACCCGTCTCCCCCACCGGATTCACCATCGACCGGCCGGAGATCTATTTCGGCGAGCAGACAGACGCCGCGGTCATTGTCAGGGGTGGCATCGAGGAATTCGACTACCCGATGGGCGACGACAACGTGTTCACCACCTACAAGGAACAGGCCGGCGTGTCCATCGGCTCTCTCTTCCGCCGCCTCCTGTTCGCCCTCGAGTTCAACGACCTCAACATGCTCATTTCCGGCTACCTCACGCCCGAGTCCCACATCCTCTACACGCGCAACATCCACGAGCGCGTGCGGCTCCTTGCACCCTTCCTCTCCTTCGACCGCGATCCGTACATGACCATTGACAACGGCCGGCTGGTGTGGATCTACGACGCGTACACGACAACAAACCACTTTCCCTACTCCAAACCTCACGAGGGAGCCTTCAACTACATCCGCAACTCGGTGAAGGTGACCATCGACGCGTACTCTGGTGCGACCACGTTCTATGTCAACCGCAGGGACGAGGACCCGATCATCCGCACCTACATGCGCATCTACCCCACGATGTTCCGGGACATCTCCGAGATGCCGCGCTCCCTGTTCGCCCATGTCCGCTACCCGCAGGATCTGTTCGATGTGCAGGCTGCAATGTACGCCGTGTACCACATGGACGACCCGCAGGTGTTCTACAACAAGGAGGATGTGTGGAACATTGCGAACGAGAAGCTGGGCAACGAGCCCACGCAGATGGAGAGCTACTGGAGCATCATGCGGCTGCCGGGAGAGGCGAAGCCGGAGTTCATCCAGATGCTTCCCTACACACCGAACAAGCGGGACAACATGGTGGCCTGGCTCTGTGCGCGCTCCGACGGCGACAACTACGGCCGTCTTCTCGTCTTCAAGTACCCGAAGCAGGACCTGACCTACGGCCCCATGCAGGTGTCTGCGCGCATTGATCAGGATCCCGTCATCTCGCAGCAGCTCACGCTCTGGAACCAGCAGGGGTCGAGCGTGACGCGTGGCAATCTGCTCGTCATCCCCATACGCAACGAGGTGGTGTACATCCAGCCGGTCTACCTGCAGGCCACCTCGGGCAAGCTGCCGGAACTGAAACGGGTGATCGTCTCGTTTGGGAATCGCATCGCCATGGAACCGACGCTCGACGCCGCCCTGGCCGGGGTGTTCGGTGCACGCCCCGACACGACAAAGCCGGCGGCGGCAGCAGGTGCGGCGCCGGTGGAGGGAGCGAAGGCCGCGGAAGTGTCTGTCACCGCACTGTCCAGGCAGGCGCTGGACCACTACACCAGGGCACAGAGGCACCTCAAGGAGGGCAACTGGGCGAAGTATGGCGAGGAACAGGAACTCCTGCGGAAGACGCTGGAACAGCTCGTCAAACAGCAGGCACGGTAGAACGGGCACACATCGGCCCACACACCAGCGCGCATCCCCTTCACGTCCCCCCTCACAGCAGGAAACGACTCATGGCAGCCACACCCGACAACAAGATCATCTTCTCCATGGTGGGGGCGGGCAAGATCCACCCCCCCAACCGCCAGGTGCTCAAAGACATCCACCTCTCATTCTATTACGGCGCCAAGATCGGCGTCCTGGGCCTGAACGGTTCGGGCAAATCCACGCTCCTCCGCATCATCGCGGGTGTGGACAGGGACCATCTCGGCGAGGTGACGGCCGACAAGGGCATCACCTTCGGCTTCCTGCCGCAGGAGCCCGAGCTGGATCCGGGCAGCACGGTGCGGGCAGTGGTGGAGGAGGGGGCGAAGGACGTCGTGGAACTGTTGCGTGAATATGAGGCCGTGAATGCAGGCTTCGCGGAACCCGACGCTGATTTCGATGCGCTCCTTGAGCGGCAGAGCACACTGCAGGAGCGCATTGATCACCTGGATGCATGGGATTTCGAATCGAAGCTCACGATGGCGATGGACGCCCTGCGCTGCCCGCCGCCCGACACAGCGATCAGCGTGCTCTCCGGAGGCGAGCGGCGCCGCGTGGCGCTGTGCCGCCTGCTGCTCCAGCAACCCGACGTGCTGCTCCTGGACGAACCCACGAACCACCTCGACGCGGAGTCGGTGGCATGGCTCGAGCTCCATCTGCGACAGTATGCCGGCACAGTGATCGCCGTGACCCATGACCGGTACTTCCTCGACAACGTGGCCGGCTGGATCCTGGAGCTCGACCGCGGAGAGGGCATCCCCTACAAGGGCAACTACTCCTCCTGGCTGGAACAGAAGCAGGCCCGCCTCGCCCTGGAGGAGAAGCAGGAATCGAAGCGTCGGAAGGCGCTGGCGCAGGAACTCGAATGGGTGCGCATGAACCAGAAGGGCCGGCATGCGAAATCGAAGGCGCGCATCGCCGCCTATGAGGAGATGCTGGCAGACACGGGCGAGAAATACCGGGACGACGTGGAGATCGCCATCCCCGCCGGACCGCGGCTCGGGGACGTGGTGATCGAGGCGGAGCATGTGGCCAAGGCCTTCGGCGACAACCTCCTCTTCGACGATCTCAACTTCTCCCTCCCGCCGGGCGGGATCATCGGCGTCATCGGGCCCAACGGCGCGGGAAAGACCACGCTGTTCCGGATGATCACCGGGGAGGAGCAGCCTGATGCCGGCAGCTTCACCATCGGCAGCACGGTGAAGCTGGGGTATGTGGATCAGAACCGACCGCTTGATCCGGAGAAGAGCATCTGGGAGGAGATCTCCGACGGACACGATCTCCTGTACTTCGGCGCGCGGGAGATGAATTCCCGCGCCTATGTCGGGATGTTCAACTTCAGCGGTGGGGAGCAGCAGAAGAAGGTGGGGGCGCTGTCGGGCGGGGAGCGGAACCGCGTGCATCTCGCGAAGATGCTGAAGTCCGGTGCCAACGTGCTGTTGCTCGACGAGCCGACGAACGACCTTGATGTCAACACGCTGCGCGCGCTGGAGCAGGCGCTGCAGGGCTTCGCCGGCTGCGCTGTGGTCGTATCCCACGACCGCTGGTTCCTTGATCGCGTCGCGACGCACATCCTCGCCTTTGAGGGCGACTCGAACGTGGTCTGGTTCGACGGCAACTATTCGCAGTACGAGGAGAACAAGCGCCGCCGCCTGGGCGTGAGCGAGCTGCGGCCCGAACGCATCAAATACCGCCGCATGATGCGCTGACCGCCGACGCCGCGCAAGGCGGTGTCAGGCGCGGGGCGAGTCTGAGGCATCGGAGGCGGTGTCGCCGCTGCGGCGCGTCTGCATGCGTCCGATCCAGATGTGCATGACCAGGGCCAGGTCGAGTCCGATCAGATACCAGAGGACATCCCAGCTGTCGAAGCCCCGGCCGAGGAACATGCCGCCGAGCAGGGATGAACGGAGCGGTTCCATCCAGGGCGCCGTCACGGATTGCAGCGTCTCCACCACGAGGCACACGGCCATGACGGCCGCCGCGTGCTGGAGCGTCCTTCCCCGCCGCCAGACGAGCGTGGCGACGAAGTACCACCACATGGGGAGGAAGAGCGTCCATCCGTTCTGATGCACGAAGTCACGGCCCGGGCCGTCATAGGAATGGACCCCGAGCAGCACGGGGGTGAGGACGAGTGCGAGAGCCGCGGAGAGGAGGATGGAAAGCGGGGGGAGGTCGAAGCGTGTTGTGCGTGTCATGACGGAAACATACGGTGCGAAGGGCGATGATAAAAGGTGTGGGAGGGCGCGACAGCCCAGTGGCCCTGCATGAACGTTGGACCGGCCGCCCTGCGTTCCGGGGTTTTGACTTCACGGCGCCATGCGATATGTTGAGCCGCATGAAGCCGAAAAACCACGTTCTCGTCGTCACCTACTACTTCCCCCCGTCCGGCGGACCCGGGGTGCAGAGGGTGCTCAAGTTCATCCGCTACCTCCGCGACTTTGGCTGGCAGCCGGTGGTGCTCACCGTGCGCGACGCCGACTACCCGGCGCGTGACGAATCGCTCTACAAGGAGATCCCGCCGGACGTGCCGGTGTTCCGCACGCCCATCTTCGAGCCCTACGCCGCCTATCGTGCCTTCACCGGCAAGGCCGCGGGCACGCCGGTGGATGTGAACACCATCCCGAAGCCCGGGCAGAAGCGCTCGCTGCAGGAGCGAATCGCGGAGTTCATCCGGGGGACCTTCTTCATCCCGGATGCACGGATGGGCTGGCGGCGGCACGCCTTTGCCGAGGGCATGCGCATCATTGACGAGTACGACGTCCGCGCGATCTACTCCTCCTCGCCGCCCTACACCTGCGCCCTCATCGCCCGCGATCTGCGACGCGCCACGGGCATCCCCTGGGTCGCCGGCTTCCGCGATCCCTGGCGGGGCTTTCTCTCAACCCCGCAGCGCTGGAGCGTCCCCGACCGCATCGACCAGGCCTACGAGCGATCGGTGTATGAGGAATGCGACCGGCTCGAGGTGGCGTGGATGGGCATTGCCAAGGACTTCCATGCGAAGTACCCGGACGTCGACACACGCAAGGTGCATCACCTCCCGAATGGATTCGACAGCAGCGATTTCCCGACGGTGGAGGTGATCGACCGTGACCGCTTCACCATCACCTACACCGGGTCCATGTATGGCAGGCGCAACCCGGAGACCTTTTTACAAGCGGTTGCCCTGCTGGTGGAACGGGGGCAGGTGAACCCCGCACGCATCAACCTGCAGTTCATCGGCCGCTTCGGGGCCGAGGTGCGCGAGATGTTCCACCATCCGGTGCTGGCCTCCTCCATCACGGTGCACGAGTACATGCCCCATGCGGACAGCGTGCGGCACCTGTTCCAGTCCGACGCGCTTCTGATGATTGTCGATGATTTCACAGGAAACGAGGAGATCGTGCCGGGCAAGGTGTACGAGTACATCGGCTCCGGAAAGCCGGTGATCACGCTCGCCCCGGAGGGTGCGGTGACCGGTGTGCTACGCGAGACGGGCGCGGGGATGGATGCACGCTCGCACGAC
>CAYUYM010000148.1:0-8709 GCA_964449305.1 uncultured Chromatiales bacterium
GAGATGTCACCGATGTGCTCCTCCTCGACGTCACCCCGTTGTCCCTTGGCATCGAAACGCTCGGCGGTGTGATGACCACACTCATCCCGGCCAACACCACCATCCCGACGCGCAAGAGCGAGGTGTTCTCCACCGCCGCAGACAGCCAGACCTCCGTGGAGATTCACGTGCTCCAGGGCGAGCGCCCGATGGCACAGGACAACCGAACCCTCGGCCGCTTCCACCTCGATGGCATCCCGCCGGCACCCCGTGGCGTGCCGCAGATCGAGGTCGCGTTCGACATCGATGCCAACGGCATCCTCAACGTGGTCGCCAAGGACAAGGCCACCGGCAAGGAGCACTCCATCCGCATCACCTCCTCCAGCGGCTTGTCCAAGGACGAGGTGGAGAAGATGAAGCGCGACGCCGAGGCCCATGCCGCCGAGGACAAGAAACGCAAGGAGGAGATCGACATTCGCAACCAGGCCGACAGCCTCGTCTTCCAGTCGAAGAAGCAGGTGGAGGACTTCAAGGACAAGCTCCCCGCGGACATGACCTCACGCCTCACCTCCGACATCGCCGCGCTTGAGGAGGCCCTGAAGAACGGATCCCACGACGCGATCAAGACGCAGATGGATCAGCTCAGCAAGACCTGGAACGAGGCCTCCACACAGATGTACCAGAACGCCTCGCAGCAGGGCCCGACCGCTGGACCTGACGCCGACGCGGGGCAGCAGGGCAAATCCGTGGAGGATGCCGACTACGAGGTGGTCGACGACTCCAAGTGACGCCCGTCAGAATCAGACACAGAACGCGCCCGTATCAACTGCGGGCGCGTTTTGCTATATTTGCAGGCCGCATCCGAACGCGTCAGATGCGGACCAGTGACCTCATTCAGAGAGAAGGCACGGCACCATGATCAATCCGGAATTGTTGAAGATCCTCGTCTGCCCCATCGGCAGGGCCGATGTGCGGCTGGAGGGTGACTTCCTCGTCTGCACCCAGTGCGGCACACGCTACCCCATCGTCGACGACATCCCCATCATGCTGGTCGAGGAAGCCACTCTGCCGGAGGGCATCACGCAGCCCGGGGACGTCGTGTGCCGACCCGACCCGGCGAAGTGATGCCGATCAGCGCCTCGAGTAGAACTGCACGCTTTCCCATTCGGTGAACAGGTGGCGTACCGCGGTGCGCCGGTATTTGCCCGTCGACGTCGCCGGGATCTCCTCTCCGAACACCACCACCTTGGGGCACTTGGTGAATGGCAGGTGCAGCCGGCAGTGCTCCAGCACCTGCTCCGCTGTCACATCATCCTTCTCCCGCACCACATAGGCCCCCACCTCCTCTCCATACCAGTCGTTGTCGAAACCCACCGCCACACCGGCACGAACACCGGGGCAGCGGTTCACCACCTCGTCGATCTCCAGCGGGGCGATGTTCACGCCGCCGCGGATGATGAGTTCCTTGAAGCGTCCTGTGATGAAATAGAAGCGTCGCCCATGCGTGTCACTCAGGTGAAAGCCCTCGTCCCCTGAATGGAACCAGCCATTCCGGAAGGCGTCGGCATTGGCCTGCGGATTCCGTGCATAGTGTTTCATGACGGTGACGCCCCGGATCACGATCTCGCCGCGTTCCTGTTCAGCGCAGCTGCGCCCGTGCTCGTCCTGGATGTCCATCTCGTTGACGTCCAGGGCCACACCGATGGACGGGTGGCCAAAGGCCAGCATCCAGTCCCGATGCAGCGCCGGAGGGAGATCCACCGGCAGGAAGCATGAATAGCAGGTGGTTTCCGACAACCCGTAGCCATGGATGATCGGCACCGCGTGGCGCTCCTCGAAACGCCGGGCGAGCTCGCAGGTCAGCGGCCCGGCGCCACAGATCACATGCCGCAGACACCGGGCCTCGTCGGGCATGGAGATGCCCTCGGCCAGGAGGAACTGGAGCAGCGTGGGCACGACACTGACAATCGTCACGCGTTCGCGCGCGACGATGGAAAAGAAGTACCGCGTGTGAAAGCGGCGCAGGAGCACAACGGATGCCCCGACCAGGAGTGGCGTCACGAGCGTCACCACGATCCCGTTGACATGATGGATGGGCAGAACGCACATCATCGTCTGTGAGGCATCGACACCATGCCAGGCAGCAATGGCCTGGGCGTCGGCGATGAGGTTGCGCTGGTCCAGCACCACGCCCTTGGGAGCGCCCGTGGTCCCCGACGTATACACGATGAGCGCCTCGTCATCGGGACTGCCAGGCAGCCCGTCTGGTGGCAGCGGTTCGGCCGCATCGATCTCCTGCTCCAACGATGGCGGATCCTGAGGGGGTGCTCCGGAAAGCAGGATCTCGACAGCAGCCTTCTCAGCGGCAAGGATGCATCGGATGCGTTCAATGTACTCCGGCCGCACGATCACCATGCGTGGGTGCGCGTGTGTGAGGATGTACCGGATGCGGTCATCATCCTCCCCCACATTGACGGGCACAACGACGGCCCCCAATGCCCATGCCGCGAAGTGGACGACGACGGTGTCGACATGGTTGTGTGACACAATGCAGATGCGGTCACCGCGCTCCACACCGCGCCTGCGCAGGACGGCGGCGGCGGAGAGGACGCGTGTCAGGAAGCCGGCGTGGTCGTATCGTCGCACGGGAAGGCCATCGTCCTCAACATGCGTGATGCAGGGCGCTTCAGGATTCCGCCCCGCTGCATCGGCGAGGAGGTGAATGATCCCACGCGTGCTGCATGCCCTTGCGGTGATGATTCGCCGATCGCGCCGGGCCTCGATCGCCCGGGTGTGATCCGCTTCCAATGCGAAGTGTTCGGAGTATGCCATGGCCTGCCAGATTGATGGTGAAATGACACGTTCCACCAACATCCGCACGAGGAAAAAGATTCGCCGGAAGGCGTCCGACGGCGATTTTTCTTTCTGCCCCGGTTGTGATACTTTCGGTCTCGAACCCCCTGTTCCACCCAATCGCCTTCCACCATGAAACATTCCGTCCTTCTGTTCCTGCTCGCCTGTTGCCTTGGTGTCTTCTCCGCCTGTGAGGAGGATTCCACGATCCTTCTCGCACCCACCGCAAAGACCCTGGTGATCATCAGCGACGTTGATGCCGGGAGCGATGTGATCCTGGAGCTGCAGGGGGCGGTGCGCAGCGCCCATCCCGACGTGGTGATCCACCACATCAAGACCAAGCCCTTCGACATCCCCGAGGCGGCGTATCTGCTGGATGTCGCGCTGGAGCAGTATCCCGACGGCACCACATTCGTTGTGCTTGTTGAACCGGGAGCATCCACAAGAAAACTCGTCTATTCCGTCGGTGCATCCCGCATCCTTGTCCCCGACAACGGCATCTCATCACGCGTGATCGACCGGGCGCATCCAGGCAGGTTCTGGTTCGCGACGAACCCGGACCTCGTCGGCGGCAACCCCGCGACCATCACCTACGAGACCTTTTATCGCTCGACCACGCTGTCGCTTCTTGCGGACACACCGCTCGAACGCTTCGGCGAGGAATGCGCCACGCCCGTCACCTGGCCCATCATGCACGCCACTGCGGACGCTGACACGCTCCGTGGCGAGATCCTCTTCACGGACAATTTCGGCAACTGCGTCACGAACATCACTGATTCCCTCGGGCGCGCCTTCACACCGGGAACCATTCTCCGGGTGAAGGCCGGCGGGACGACGTTTTACGTCCGCATGGGCACAACGTACAGTTCCGTCGCCGGTGGTGAGAACGTCGGGTTCTTCAACGGGTCGCATCGTCTCGAACTGGCGGTCAATTACGCGAGCCTCGTCAATCGCTACGGCAGCAGCGCAGGAACGCCGGTGGCCGTGTCTCGAGCAATGCCGGTGATCGGCATTCTGGCCGTGAGCCACAACCCGGTCAGTGACGCGATGCTGGCCCTCGTCCGTGAGCGCCTTGCGGCTCTCGGGCTCGTCGACGGGCAGACCGCGCGCATCGTGGAGCGGAACGCCAACGGCGACGTGGCGCTCCTCCCTGGTCTGGCGTCGGAGCTCGTCGCAGAGAATGCGGATGTTGTCCTGTCGGTCACCACCAGCGCCTCGCAGGCGGCTGCGCGTGCCATCCCGGAATCCATCCCCGTGGTCTTCACCTTCGTCACCGCACCGGAGCGTGCCGGCCTCTTCCTGCTGCGCAACAACATCACCGGTCTGTCGGCCGCCATCGACATCGATGCCTGGCTCGGCTTTGTACGTCGCCTTCAGCCGACACTGAAGCTCGCGGGCGTGATGTTCAATCCCGCCGAACCCAACTCGCAGGTGACGCAGGAACAGCTTCAGATGCTCGCCCCGCTTCACGGCTTCTCGCTGGTGAACGCCACCGTCGCCGGTGTGGACCAGATCCCGCAGGCACTGACGCAGCTTGCCATGTCTCAGGTGGGCGCCGTGCTGACCGTGGGTGACAACACCATCGATGCCGGCATGCGGACGCTGGCGGCCCTGGCCATGAACGCCAGGCTGCCGCTGTTCGGTTCGTCCAAGGAGAATGTCGCCGACGGCGCGCTCGCGGCGATCACCATCGACACCGACGAGATGGCGCGGAACTCCGGGGATGTCCTTTCGCACGTGCTCTTCGGCATGCCGGCCCCGCAGATCCCGGTGATGCGCTTCCCGACCAACGTCATCGCCCTCAACCGCTCCACCGCCGCCGCCCTTGGGTATGCCTTTTCACCAGATCTGCTCATGGTTGCGCGCTACATCTACCCCTGAGCGGACGTGGAGCTGCACGACCTTCCCCTGCTCTTTCTCACGGGCTTCTTTTCAAGTGTCCACTGCATCGGGATGTGCGGTGCGCTGGTGATCGGATACACCGGGGCACAGCCCGTCCGTTCCGGCTCCCGCTGGGCCGCGCACCTCGGCTACACCACCGGCCGCATCGGTTCCTACGCCCTGCTCGGCCTCGCCTCCGGAGCAGCGGGTTCGCGCCTCGCACAGCTTCAATCCTATGGCTCAACCCTGTCGGTGCTGCTCGGCATGCTCATGCTGGCCGCCGCAGCCGGCACCACGGGCTGGACAGGCCGGCTCCTGACCGGGCGTCTGCGGCTGCCACTCGTTGGACGACTCACCGCCGTCACCCGTCGGCTCGTGTCCATGCCGGGCGCGGAGAGCGCCTTCTATCTCGGCGTCCTCACCCCCTTCCTGCCCTGTGGCCTGCTCTATGCCATGGTGATCAAGGCGGCGGACGCCGGTTCAGCGCTGGCCGGCGCACTGAACATGGTCGCCTTCGGCCTCGGCATGGCACCCGCCCTCCTGCTCACGGGACTCTTCGTGCAGTACCTCGGACCCCGGCTGCGCCGTGCCGGGATGCTCATCACCGCACTCTCCTTCGCCGTGATGGGGCTCGCCATGATTGCCAGGGGACTCGGGCTCCCCTTCCCCTGGATGGAGTACCTGCACTGACACGCCATTTGGCAAACACCGCGTTTCATTGTAGCTTTGCGGATGTCTCTGCAGTGACCGCTGCATGATCATTCACCAGACGCCATTTGGAGATTCAGCATGAGCATCCTCATCGACAAGAAAAGCCGGATTGTGGTGCAGGGCATCACGGGTTCGGAGGGCACGTTTCACACCGGTCAGATGATCGAGTATGGCACAAAGGTGGTGGCTGGCGTCACCCCGGGCAAGGGTGGCACGGAGCATCTGGGAGTACCGGTGTTCAACACCGTGAAGGACGCCGTTGCCGCCACGAAGGCCAATGTATCGGTCATCTTTGTTCCACCTGCCGCCTCCGCCGATGCGATCATGGAGTCCGCCGATGCCGGCGTCCCGCTCATCGTCTGCATCACCGAGGGCATCCCCACCGGCGACATGGTGAAGGCGTTCGAGCATGTGAAGAGCAGGAACGTGCGTCTCATCGGACCGAACTGCCCGGGCATCATCTCCCCGGGTCTGGCCAAGGTGGGCATCATGCCCGGCTTCATTCACAAGAAGGGTGACGTCGGCGTCGTGTCCCGCAGCGGAACGCTCACCTACGAAGCGGTCAATCAGCTCACCGAGCTGGGCATCGGGCAGTCCACCTGCATCGGCATCGGCGGCGATCCGATCATCGGCACGCAGTTCATCGACGCCATCAAGCTCTTCAACGAGGATCCCGGGACCAAGGCCATCGTCATGATCGGCGAGATCGGCGGCTCGGCCGAGGAGGAGGCCGCAGCCTACATCCGCAGGCATGTGAAGAAGCCCGTTGTCGGCTTCATCGCCGGGCGCACCGCACCGCCGGGACGCCGCATGGGCCATGCCGGCGCAATCATTGCGGGCGGCAAGGGCACGGCGGCGGAGAAGATGGCAGCCATGAAGAAGGCCGGCATCCACGTGGTCGACAACCCCGCCCACATCGGCATCACCGTCGCAAAGGCGATGTCCCTGGAACACGCCTGATTTCGGCGGCCGGTTCCCGGCATCATTCTCACCACCTCGCCGAAACCCCGTTCCCACGGGGTTTCGGCATTCCACCCCACGCACATTTCACCACCGGAGTACATCATGGACAATCGCAAGGATCGGATCCGCGAATACAAGATGAAGCAGCCCGTCGCGGGCGTCTTCGCCATCATCTTCAAACCCACCGGCCGCGCCCTGCTCGGCAGCAGCCTCAACCTCGACGGCCCCTTCAACCGCTTCCGCTTCGAGCTGAAGATGGGCAGCCACCAGAACGCCGCGCTTCAAGCCGACTGGAACGCGTTCGGTGAGGAGGCCTTCGACTTCGTCATCCTCGAGACCATCGAGCCGAAAACGGAACCAGGCTACAACTACAGTGAGGACCTGGCGATCCTGGAGCAGATCTGGATCGACCGGTACCAGCCCTTCGACGAGAAATGCTACAACACGAAGACGAAGATCCGCATGGCCTGATGCCCGATAGACACCCCCGCAGAGCCGTCACGTCGGCCCGCATGCGGGGCAGGTGGCAGAGGGCGGGTGTCAGAACCCGTGATGGAGATACTGGATCGCCCAGAGGCAGAGGGCGGCCACAAGCGCGGAAAACGGGATGGTGATGAGCCAGGACGCGATGATGCGGAACGTGATGCCCCATCGGATGCCCGCCAGACGCGATGTGGCCCCGACACCGACGATGGAACCGGAGATGGTGTGTGTGGTGGACACGGGGATGCCCAGGAACGTGGCAAGGAAGATCGTGAGCGCCCCCCCCGTCTCGGCTGCGAAGCCATGCACCGGCTTGAGTTTTGTGATGCGCATTCCCATCGTCTTCACAATGCGCCAGCCACCGAAGGCCGTTCCGATGGCCATGGCGAGATGGCAGGAAAGGATGATCCACGATGTGTGCCAATCGAGCAGCGAGAGCTTGATGTCCGGCTGGAAGATGCCCGCGGCAATCAACAGGGCGACGATGATGCCCATCGTCTTCTGTGCGTCATTGCCGCCATGGCCGAGCGAATACAGGGCCGCCGACACAAGCTGCCCCTTGCGAAAGAGCTTGTCGACAGCGGAGGGATTCCATTTGCGGAAGATCCAAAGCACGATGGCCATGAGGACAAAACCGATGATCATGCCGAGGACAGGGGCGAGGGGGATGAAGGCCATCGTCTCAGTGAGCTTCTCCCAGCGGATGATGTGGACACCCTTGTAGGCCAGACCGGCTCCGGCGAGGCCTCCGACGAGGGCGTGCGAGGAGCTGGTGGGCAGGCCCCACCACCAGGTCAGCAGATCCCAGAGGATGGCGCCGACAAGGGCCGAAAGCACCACGTAGACAAAGGCGGGATCGGCGGGATTGATCTCAACGATCTTGGCGATGGTGTCTGCCACCTTCGGGGCGAAGATGAACATCGCGATGAAATTGAAAAAGGCGGCCCAGAGCACGGCGAATCGGGGTGAGAGGACGCGGGTGGAGACCACGGTCGCGATGCTGTTCGCCGAATCATGGAACCCGTTGATGACGTCGAATGCCAGGGCGAGAACCACCGCGCCGATGACAATGATCATGGGTGCAGACATGCATGCTCCTCCACTCGATCACGCGTTCTTGATCATCATCGAGATGATCACTGTGGCGACTGTCTGGCATTTGTCGGATGCGTGCTCGAGGATGTCGAGGATCTCCTTCTCCTTGATGAGCGTCACCGCATCAGGATCGGAATCGAAAAGTTTGGTCATGGCGGCAGAATACACCACATCAGCCTCCGCCTCCAGATCCTTCACCGCCTTGCACTCGTCCATGATTCCAGTGTTGCCGCGCAACCCGTGGACGGCCTTGTTGAGCCACACCATCTGCTGCTGAATGATCGCCGCCAGCTTGTCGGCCGATGCCACACGATGCGTGATCCTGAACATCTCCACGCGCTTTGCCGAGCCATAGAGAATGTCACTGATGTCGTCGAGCTTGTTGATGAGGAGAAGGATGTCCTCCCGGTCAAACGGGGTGATGAAGGACTTGTTGAGCTGACGGATCACCTTGGATTGGAGCTCATCGCAACGCTTTTCGAGCGGCTTGAGCTGCAGGAGGCAGTTCAGATCATAGGTGTCGCCGGAGAAGAAGCGGCTGGTGAGCTGGGCCATCTCATCGATGTGGGAGACCATGTCGTTGAAATGGTCGAAGTACTTTTCCTCTTTCGGCAGAAACTTCTTGAACATGGTGTGCCTCAGGTGAATAGTCGTTGAAGGTGCGTGTATGTGGGTTTCATTGTCGGGGAGGCCGGATTTGAACCGACGACCTCCTGCTCCCAAAGCAGGCGCGATACCGGGCTA
>CAYUYM010000149.1:0-8567 GCA_964449305.1 uncultured Chromatiales bacterium
ACCCGAAAAAGTGGCATACTTTGAAACTCGTACCATTCATCTCACGGATTCAGGAATACGTAAGTCGTGTGTTTTCAACAGCAAGGGGACTGTTGAGACGAAGCTATTGACGGTTGTATTAACCACGGATCCGGGATACGGCTTGTTTGGTCCATAAATATCGTGTCCACTTCCGTTCGCCTTTTTTGCCGATCTCATTGGATTCCACAAGTTTTGCCAACTCACTTCTGAGATTACGCCGTGGTATCTCCTTCCCGATTCGGCCGTGGATCTCACTTCGTCGCAGGCAAATCACGTGCATCAAAAAGGATGACCGGTACAATCCGCATGAGCGCATCCTGTCGGTTGGTGGGTATATCGTCGGGGTGGGCAGGTGGAACAAACCAGTCGAAACAATCATCAACGAGATCGAGATGGGGCTTGTTGAGTATTGGGTCGCGCCCATTGGTGGCGGGCCGTCCGTATGGGTGATGGTCGCCACCCACAGTGGACGGAAATACATCAAGACGACATCCGATGGATACGAACCGAACAATTTGCTCAGCCTCCGTGAATGCCCGTAGAGCTGACCGGCAGTTCACCCATGATGGCGACGGACGGGGCGACCCACATCGCCCCGTCCAACACCCACCGGAGCGCCTGCCGAGCGCAATACAGGGACAACTTCTGTTGCTGCGTCGCTGAACCCGACTGCATCAACTCCTCGATGCGGCCAATCTCAGCCTGTATTTCCGTTGCTCCATCCATCACATCCTCTCCTTTGCCATTGTTGGAACAAATCCCACGTGTTTGTGGTATCTTGTGTGTATACTTGTCAACAGGAGCTCTCCATGAAGACGCTCATCATTCTCGCCACGCTCATTGTGCTCCCCCTTGTTGCATCCTCCCAGGCGGTGTACAAGGATGGCGTGTCCACCGGAAAGAGATATGCGGTGGAAGTGTTCAACTGGGGTGAACAGATCCGCGATACTCTGTACATTGGTATTGAGCACCCCGGCAACAGCGGCGTCACCGGACTCTCCTGCGCATTCAGCATTCGGAAGCTCGGGAGGGGGGACATCCGCAGGGAACTCGGGACACGTCTGATTCCTGGCAGAAACGGGAAACCCGAGAAGCCGGACGGCCTGAGGTGCAATCCCGCGAAGCTCGACATCCGTCTTCTGGACTCCGCGGACAGGGTGACGTCCTGCATCCTCGGTGTGCGATACGGGCGCATCTGGGATATGTCCGCTGAGTGGACATCCCACGTCAGACTTGGATTCAGCGAGGACTGCGCCGGCTGCGCCTACGAGAAACTCGCCACCAGGGGCTGCCATGTCGAACTGTACATCAATGGCGAGATTCACACCATCCCGGTCATCATTGGGCACCATTGACGGCCTACCTGTCTCACGCAAAGCCATTTCCACCTCCTCCGCGTTGCGGCATTCCGGACTGCACGATCTTCGTGAAGAAACTCCGCAGGAATCTCCTCCCGGCATCGGTGTTGAGGAACTCAAGCGCCCGCCCCCCTCTCCCCGGGGAAATCGGGTTCTCCCTCCCTTCATTCCCCTTTTGAAGCCGTGTTTCAGGATTGTTGACCAACTCAAGGAACCTCCCGACGCGCGTGTCGATGTCATCGCCGCCATCCCATGTCAGGGGGTGCGCGTCCTTCGGCCATTTGTTCTTCAGCGCCGCCTGGATGAAATCCGCATCCTGATACATGCGATTGTTGTACTGGGCGATTGACTGCCGAAGCCAGGCAGCCAGCTCATCCTCGGTGGCCCTTTTCGGATTGTCATAGAAAAACTTGCCCTTGCTGTCCGGTTCAGACAACACGGGCGTTCTCTCCCTGCTGTCGTTCGACAGGAAGGGGAGGCCGAGCAGACGGTTCATCTCGTGGACATTCTCATGGACAGCGCCATAACCGATATCGTTCAGATGCTCAGGATCCGAGTCGGGGAAACGCAGCCGTGTCACCGCTTGACTCATATGGCCCGGGTTGAATGCGTATGACTTTGTCCTCGGATCATATCGACCAAGGTCGCTGGTCCGCGCCTGGTACGCCTCGAGGTTCAACGCCGGATTGTTCGCCACCCTGCTCCTCCCTGTCAGATAGAGCTGCCGCGCCACGGGGTCGAAATCCGGGTGTGAGAGGATCCTGTCGATCATCGCGGCGTCCGGATGGGCGATGCGCGCAATGTCCATCATGGGCACCTCGGCAACCCTGAAAACGCCCAACTGGTTCGCCCCCTTCACGTCCTTCTGGAGTGGCGCAACCTTCCTGACGAATTCAGCAACGGCGGGGTTGTTTTCAGACACCGGTGAACGCGCCTGATAGGGTTCCTTCCGCTCACCAGCCGCCTCGGGCGTCATCGTGTACGGCTTGGCTTCGTCAAGCCTCTTCTGGAGAAGTCCAAGGTTGTACTCGTCCTGCCGTGGCAACTCCATGTATCTCTGCCGGACCTTCTCATTCTCGGACATCATCATGTCCCTGAGCTTCCTGATCTGGAAGGCTGTCTGCTGATACGGTCCGAGGTATGAAGGCATCCGTTTGAAGACGCCCTTGGGGTCCTTCTTCGGAGGGTCGCCCTTTGCCGGATCCTCCTGTGTGCTCGTCGGGAGCAGCGCCAGAAGCCCATCACCGAGATTGAATCGTGTTGCCATCTACACCTCCCCGGGAACAATTGAAGCCGGTCCAGCGATACAACCTGAATCACAGGAGGACGTCATGGCACCACGGAGGATCAAACCATCCACGAAATTGCTGCTCATCGTCATCATCGCGGTGGAGCTCGCCCTTCTGGCGCTCGCCCTGTTGGACATCCGCAGGGACGTGATATACGATGAACTCATCATGCCAGAGCGCCCTCCCGCCGCCCCTGTGGCGCAGCTTCCGCAAAGTTCCGGTAGATGAGCTTGAGGATGCGCCGGCCCTTGGGTGACGCATTCAGAAGGTGGAACAGCCCACTCTTGCCATGTGCATGATTCAACCCCTTTTCGCTGCGCACCCGCTTCTCGGCCGCCTTCATTGCTTCGGGGGTCTTCGCGGTGGCCGTGGCGGTCAGCGCATCCGACAATCGGTCAAGGTTGAAGATGTTGCCGCCGATTCTGTCCAGTTGCCCGCGCAGCCAGGCGTCCGCTGTCGGGGAGTCGTTGAACGCATTCTGCCGGAATTCCGGATCCTCAGCGGGGCATCCTTTCTCCTTCCGACGATGATCGTCAATATCGTCAGAGGAATCGGCGAAGGGGTGAATCTTCTGTTACCGTATCACCTGAAAGAGGCCAAATTTGGCTTTTCGTAAACACCCGTTGACGCATTCGGATTTCGATCCGGCCACACCTTGCGTTGACAGGTGTTTCTGTTTCATCTTGGCGCAAGCATAAGTGCAGGTTTTTTCCGTCAAAAACGCAAGTGATTTCCTGCGTTCTTCCGCCACCACGGCATCGCCCCATGGAACGGGAAATGCCGCAACCTTCATGATTGCGGCATTTGCGGAGAGAGAGAGATTCGAACTCTCGGTAGCGTTTGACACACTACGACGGTTTAGCAAACCGTTGGTTTCAGCCACTCACCCATCTCTCCGTCCGGGCTCGTTCCTGAAATCCTGGGACTTCAGAGCATTGCGGTCTAGAGCAGGCCCGCCTTCTGCAGCGTGGCGCGGGCGCCGTTCTTGTTGATCGTGCGGAGGGCGCGCGCCGAGATGCGCACCGTCACCCAACGCTTCTCCTCGGGAATGTAGATCCGCTTCTTCTGGAGATTCGGATACTGCCGACGCTTCACGCGGTTGTTCGCGTGGGACACATGGTTGCCCGTCAGGGGCTTCTTTCCGGTGATCATGCAGACTCTGGACATGGTGCCTCCTTTACTTCAATCCCTCACCCACGTATGGGAGGAATGCCATGAAACGCGCCCGCTTGATCGCTTCAACGACCCGGCGCTGGTTCTTTGCGCTCAATCCCGTCAACCGACGCGGCAGAATCTTGCCCTGGTCGTTCGTGAAGCGCTCAAGAACCTTGCTCAATTTATAGTCGAGATAGATGACGTCCTTTCCCTTGAAAGGATCCTGCCGGCGCTTGAGCTGCTGGGACGGGCGGCGGCGCATCGGTTTCTTGTTGCCCATTCTCATTGTGCGGTCTTCTCCTTGTTCCTTGACTCGGCAAAGCTGGCGTAACGCCGGTTGAACTTCTCAACGCGTCCCGCCGAATCGATGATCTTCTGCTTGCCCGTGAAAAACGGATGACATTCCGAACAGAGTTCGATCTTCAGCTGCTGCTTCGTCGACCGTGTCTGGAAGGTGGCTCCGCAACTGCACATCACTGTGCATGTATGGTAGCGGGGATGAAGGTTTTCTTTCATGGTCTCTGCCCTTAAAACTTGAGTGCGTCCAGTTCGGCCGCCGACTTCACACGCACCATGCGCTGACGGAATTTCCAGGACTGCGTCGCATCGTCAAACACGGCGTACACGCATTTGACGCTTTGCTCCTCGCTCTTTAACTTCGACTTCGATTTGTCGGCAAACGATTGTGTCTTGGCCACGACTGATCTCCTGTTATTGTCTCATCTGCCTTTTGGAGCGTGTCGATTACTTCAAAAGGAACAACAAGGTAATAAAGCTTTGCAAAAGAATCAACTGGAAAATTTCGTCTCGATGCAAAATATCACCGCCCTCGCCGCCGGATGCCTCGCGGCGCTGGGCATCGCCTTCCTCCGCATCTCGCTCCCAATCCCGTCGTTTGGCGCTCTCCCGGCGATTCTCGGCCTCCTGCCCGGCGTCGCCCACCTGCTCTTCGCTGTCCGGCGTGCGGCCCCCGTCCCGGAAAAATTCCTCCGCCCCGTGGCCGCCATCAGCGCCGTCCTCGCGCCTCCGGCCCTCGCCGCGCTGCATTATCTCACCGGCTCCTTCGGCGTCATCCCGCAGGATTCGTCGGCCACGGCCTTCATCGCCTCTGCCGCCGTCGCCTTCCTCGGCTTCGGACTCCCCATCACCCTCCTCGGCGATCTGCGCATCACCGCCCTGCCGGAACCCGACCGCCGCTTCTCCGTGGGCGCCCCCATCCTGGCTGCCGCGGGCTGCACCCTCATCCATACGCTGCTGTCTGTGACCGATGCCCGCATCGCCTTCGCCGCCGCCGCGCTGGCACCGACCTCCCTGCTCCTCCTGCGCCCCCCCGCGCCACAACCCGCGGCGTCCGCCACGGCCGCGGCAGACCCGCCCGGCGCGGGCCTCCGGCTGCTCTCCCGCCTCCTCTGGCTGCCGCTGATGGCCGCCGGCACCACCGCCGGTCTCCTCGCCATCCATCGCATCCTGCTCCATGAGGCGCTGCCAACGGAGGCGTTCACCTCATGGCTCCTTCCCGCCATCGTCGCGGCCTTCGCCCTGGGCGCCGCTGCCGCCTCCTCCCCGCGACTCGCCGGCCGGTCGCTCATCATCGTCCTGCCCTCGGCCCTGTACGCGGCCTCCCTCGCAACCGGCCTGTGGCTCCATGAGTCCGACTTCTTTCCTGCCACCTACATCGCGTTCTACGACGGTGCATCCACCGCCTCGCCCCTCGGCTGGGGCGTGACCCTGCTCATCCTCCTCCCCGCCTTCTTCTGGGGGGCCGTCAGCATCGATGCCCTTCCCCTCCGTCCCGGCTCCGGTGGCCGCTTCCGCTGGCTGCCCCTGCCCGTCGGCGTCCTCGTCGGCATCCTGTTCTTCACCATCGGCAGGGTGAACGATCTCCAGACCGTGGTCGTCACCATGCTCACCCTCGCCCTCCCGGCCGCGACGCGCCATCCGCTGGCTGCACTCCTGCGCCGCCGCCGGCAGCCCGCCCCCGATGCGGCTCCGACACGCCACGCCCGCCGCGGACGCGCGCCCGGCAGGTCGGCGACATCCCTGGTCGCACGCCTGGAACCATGGGGAAGCATCCTCCTTGTCCTCACCACCGCCGGGTTGCTGCTGGCCGCCTCCTTCGTCCACCTCGACCGCTTCCCCAACCTCCTCGACCCCATCCGCTTCCGCATCGCCTCCGAGGAGCAGGCGCCTGGTGGCACCATGTCCTTCCTCCAGTCCCGCGACGATGACGACCCGAACCACGTGACCATGTGGAACCACACGCGGGTGCTGACGCAGTCCCTTGCGCATGCCCGCCCCGTCCTCTTCCGCTACGGGCACATTCCCATGCTGCTGCATCCCCACCCGCGCCGCGTGCTGGTGCTGGGCCTCGGATCGCGCATGGCGCTGGAGGCGGTGGCCATGCACCAGCCCGAACGCATCACCTGCGTGGAACCCTCCGACGCCCTGGCGCGCCTGCGCGACCCGCGCAGCACGCTCTATTCGCCGGACACCATCCTGTCACGCGTGCAGCTCGTCATCGACCGGCCGCCGGCTTTCCTGGCCCGCAACCGCGACCGGCAGGATGTGATCATCTCCGCCGAGCCGCTGGCCACGCCTCTGCCCGATGCCGCGGTGTTCACGCCGGCGTACTACGCCTCCGTGGCCGCCTCGCTCAACGATGGCGGCATCTTTGCCCAGTGGCTGCCGCTGGCATCGATGCCCGGGGAGACCGTCAAGGCTGTCGTCACCGCCATCACCTCGGTGTTCCCCGAGACCGAGGCATGGGTGTGCGGCATGGATCCGGAGACCGCCATGCTCGGCATCATGGCGTCGGCCACGCCGTTCGATGCGGGCATGACGGGGCGCTTCGATGCCCTCCTCCAGCGACGGACGCTCGACCTCCACCTCGCGACGCTCGGACTGTCCGCGGTCATCGCCCTGCCGGCCGAGTTCGCGATGGATCGCGCCGCCCTGCAGGCCTGGGCCGCGGGGTCGGCCCCGCTGTCGCTCTGGTCGCCACACTCCCGCCTCACCATGGACGGCGCATCGGCGGCGCCGACGCTGCGCTCCATTCTCACGGCGCGCTCCGCGATCCCGGAACGGCTGCTCGCCGGCATGCCGGACTCCCTGCGTGCGCGCGTCCAGGCACAGCGTGACGCCCGCCCCGTGGTGCTCACCGCCGCGGAGGCCGCCTCGGCAGGCGACGATGCGCAGGCGGCCACCGTGCTCTTCGACGTGCTGCGCAACCAGCCATGGCAGTTCGAGGCGCGGACACTCCTTGCGGAGGTGCTCCACCGCCGGGCCTCCGCCGACATCGGCCAGCAGAAATTCCAGGACGCGATCCTCGTCTGCAACCAGATCCTCCGCATCGCCCCCGTCACCACCGGCGTGCTGCGCATCATGATGATCTGCGGCATGAAGCTCAACGACCCGGGCACCGCGTCGCTCGCCATCACGGGCATCCGCGCGCTGCGCACCAACTCCACCGCCTATCAGGACAACCGCGCCTCCATCCTGGCGCAGGAGGGCAAGGGGGAGGACGCGCTGCTCATCTTCCAGAGCGCCATCGCACTCAATCCCCTGCGGGAGGACGTGTACTGCAACCAGGCCTCGCTCGAGTACTCGATGGGGCGCCGATGGGAGGCGATGCACACGCTGGAGGAGGCCATCAAGGCATCGTATTACCCGGCCAAGGCGTACTACATGCAGGGGCTCATCAACCTCGATGCCCGCAGGCCGCAGCTTGCGCTCGATTCCTTCCGGAACTTCCTCCGGACCTCGGCCCCCAACGATCCGCGCCGTGCCGAGGTGCTCCAGAACATGGCGACACTCGAGGCGCAGGGGGGGAAATGAGCGATCCCACCGTCGACGTCCTCGCCTTCGGTCCGCATCCGGATGATGTGGAACTGCACTGCTCGGGCACGCTGCTCATGCTGCGGCGTGCGGGGCATTCCATCGCCGTCGCCGACCTGACGCGCGGCGAGCTTTCCACTCGCGGCACCCCCGCCATCCGCCGCCGGGAGACGCAGGCGGCATCGCGTCTCCTCGGGCTCACAGCCAGGCACTCCCTGGAGCTGCCCGACGGCGACATCGCGAACACCCTTCAGAACAGGATCTCCGTGGCGCGCACGATACGCCGGCTCCGGCCGCGAACGGTGTTGCTCCCATGGCATGCGGACAGGCACCCGGATCATGAAGCGGCCTCCGTCCTCGTGCGCGCTGCGGTGTTTCAGGCGGGGCTGGCCGCCCTGCGCATCGTCCATGCCGGCCGGGCACTCCCGCCGTGGAGGCCGGCGCACGTGCTGTTCTATCCGATGCACGAGGATGTCCGCCCCACGCTGCTCGTCGACATCTCGGACGTGTTCGAGGAGAAGATGCAGGTCATCCGTTGTTATGCGTCACAATTCGCCGTGGATGGCGGTGCCGGAGGGCCGGAGACCTACATCAGCACGCCGGACTTCATCGAGGCCCTCGTCGCCCGCTGGAGGCGTCAGGGCTTCCTCATCGGCACGCGGTATGCGGAGGGGGTGATCCCCGACGGTGCGTTTCCCCTGCCGCCCGCCGTGCTCGTCAGTTAGTGTCGTTCTGAAAATACCGGTTCTCGAGCTCGTCGGCCACGGCGGCCATCTCCTGCAGGATGGGGGCGCACTCCTTGATGGAGGTGTGGTCCATGTCGAACAGCGCCAGGAGGATGATCGTGTCGCCCCCGCTGGTGGTGACGCGCGTGTGCCGCAGATGCGCATTCATGGCAAGCAGCTCCCAG
>CAYUYM010000150.1:0-8425 GCA_964449305.1 uncultured Chromatiales bacterium
CGGAGCCGTGTCTGCTTCGCCATCCTGGCCCTGTCGATGCTCCACGGTGCGGCAGGCGCCCAGGAGCGGTACTTCTACCACGGTCGCGACGAGGGGAGCGAGGCCCTGGTCAACCCTGTCAACCTTCTCCTCAATGGCAGCTTCGACATCATCCAGCTCGACGGCTACTCGCGCGCCATCGGTCGCTACCCCTGGGGGCGGCTGACCGACCAGGTGCTGTACAACATGGCCCATCCCATCGCCGCGATCGAGGCCTACGGGTGGAACGAATTCCTGCTGACACAGATCCTGCCGTTCGACATGAAGCGCAGGGGGGCACAATGGTGGCCGAACTATCAGCTCCACCTTGTCGGCGGGGGCATGACCTACGTGGCCATGCGTGAATGGTACGAGGACCACGGCGCACCCGAACCGGCGCTCTGCTCCATCGGCACGATGGCGGCCCACCATTTTCTGAACGAAGTGGTCGAGGCCAACCAGTCACAGTGGCATGTGGAACAGATGCCGTACCTCAATGCCGACCCCATCGCCGACCTCTATCTGTTCGACATCGCGGGCATCGTGCTCTTCAGTTTCGACGGTGTCAGCGCCTTCTTCAGCCGCACGCTCAATCTTGCCGACTGGTCGCTTCAACCCTCGTTCACCTTCGCCCCGTTTGCCCTGCAGAACAACGGCCAGTACTTCTCGGTGAAATGGCGCATCCCGCTGCTTGACCATTGGCACCTGTTCTACCTCACCGGCATGAACGGATTGGTGGGGATGTCGTATCGTGACGACCATGGCATGGCCCTCTCCCTCGGGGTCGGATACCGGGCGCGATCGCTTGAGCAGGTGGATGGTGCGACTGTGCGGCAGACGGCGGACCTGGTCTGGAATGCCGGCGTCTTTCTCGACCGCGACAACAACCTTCTCGCATCGCTCATGGGCGGAGGGCTGACGTCCAACATGGTCACGCTCAACATCTACCCGGGGTTCTTCCGCATCGCGGGTGTGGCCCCCGGTGTGTGGCTCACGCTGAATCGCGACGGCGGCGTGATGGGTGGTGTGGTGACGCGGTACTGCCCGGGTGCGGCGGTGAAGTGATCCGTCCCAGGGCATCAGCGGCGGGGGAGCCGGATGTCCACCACCACCTCGGTGTACGAGGCCCACGTCAGGCTGTCGATGGCCGACGCGTTGGTGGGTGGCTGTTCCATCAGGCGCACCAATGCTGCGGGGATGCGGAGGGCTGCGGCGACGGCGGCAGGCAGCGAGGCAGTGTCATCGGTGCTCTTCTGTCCGACGGGGACACGCATCTCCACGGCAGTGATGGAAGCCGGATCGGGCAGGCGGTCGCTGCGGAGCATGGAATGGCGGGCGCTGTCGGTGGTCCACAGGAACACACGGCGCATCGTGCGCCCCATGGCCGGATCCGGCTGCACGGCAACGGAGTCGATGGGAATGTCGCAGGGTGCATCGGTGCCGGAGAGTCGGAGCTTGAAGAGCAGAGGTGTCGGTCCCGGTTCCATCCATGGAACGCAGGCGTTCGCATCCCAGTCGATTGGGGGGATCCTGCCATGGCCACTGAAGAGCCGCGGCTGCATCGCCGGCCCGTGCCGCATTGCGATGCTCCAGTCCCCGTCGTAGCTGGCGGGGATGCCGGTGGATGTGAGACGGATGGTCGGGGGGATGAAGCGACGAAGTGTGTCACGCACGATGATCGGGCCGAAAAGCGTCGAGTCGTCGCTGCTCAGATCCACGCGGCGCTGCCACCACTCTCCGCCGCCGTTGTCGCGTTCCGTGCTGTGGCGTTCCACCACGCGGTTCATCGGAATGTCGCACGAATCCAGGAGGAAGGATTTCAGCGCGATCATGCGATCGGAGGCCAGCCGCTGCTGCTCCCTGGGGCGGGTCTCCTCACCGGCATGACCGGTGATGAAGAGCGTGGCGCCTGGCCGCTGGCGGAGTCGCGCGGCAAGCCGTCGCAGCCAGCCGGTGAGCAACCGGGACTGTCCGCGGCACTGCTCCGCGCGCCAGCCCGGCGAACCGGGGTCCAGCGGTGGCATGGTGCACGCGGGGTCGATCCGCGATCCGTTCCGTTCGAAATACAGAGCCTCCGGCAGACGGAATTCGGTGATGACTGGTGTCGCGTGCAGCACCAGGACCCGTGTCGGCGCGGTCGTCCCCGCCGTGATGCCAGCCGCATGGATCGCCGGCGGTGGCGGTACCACAGTGGAATCGGACCACAGCGTGTCCACGATGTGCGTCACCGTGCTGAGCGGCAGGGACAGCGTCACGCCTCCGGCAAAGGCGGTGCTGGTCCACGCCGTCGCCCGTGCCATCTCGGAGAGGCCGGTGGAGGTCGCGATCGTGGGTTCCACATCGATGCCCCCGGGAGCGATGCCGGGCAGCCGGAAGCCAAGCGAGAGCCATGCTCCGACCGATGGCCGGAAGTCCGTGAGCGTGCCCGTGAAGGTGTTCCTGATCGTCGATCCGTTTTCAAAGGTCATGCCCGCAGGTGTGAGAAGCTGTTCCGACAGCTCCACCGTGGAGGCGAGGGGCACGAGGCCGAAGCCGATCCCTGCGCGCAGCACCACGCCGTGCGGCAGTGGCAGGCCGAGCGATGCGGGGTGAAGCGCGACGCCGAGCACCGCGTCCATTGTGAGCACATCGATGGTCACGCTGTGGAGGATGTCCGCTGGCACGGGTCTGCCGTTCTGCAGGATGGTCGTGGCCTCGTGCCGCCCGAAGCGCCCGCCGATGCTCCGCAGGCCGATCGCCGCCAGCGGGGCGATGCCGGGGAGCACGTCGTACGACGCCTCGAAACGGACATCCCATCCGAAGCTGCCGGATGAGGTCAGGTTGTCGGGGCAGCAGGTGCGCACGGAGGGCAGTTCGCGGAAGGCACTGGTGTGGGTGAGTGTGGCAGCCGTCAGCGACAGCCCGAGGCGCAGGGGCGCCCCCCCGACGGCGACGCTGTCATGGATGCGCGGCACCGGGACGACGACGGCGGGGAAGCAGTCCTGTGCCGCGGCACGCACGGTGAGGAGCGCGAGGCAGACGGTGATCGTTCGGAGCATGGTCATGGTGGTCACCGTGTGATGAGCATGTGGCGGATGCGCTGTTCCGACGGGGTCCGGAGGATGCAGCGGTAGATGCCCGAGGGCAGCTCGCCCGACTGGAACAGCACGCCGTGTGCGCCCGGCGCGGGGTCGCCGTCGTAGAGGGTGGCGATGTGCCGGCCGAGCAGATCGTCGATGAGCACCTGCGTGCGCCCGGGTTCCACCGTGACAAAGTCGATGCGTGTCATGCCGTTGAAGGGGTTCGGATGGTTCTGCGCAAGCTGCGCCCCGGCGGCGGTGCGGAACCCCCGCGTCCCACCGGCGTCACAACTGGCGACGCACAGTGTCAGCGGCGCAGGGTCGAGCGTGGTGCGGACGTTTGGATCGCTCCAGGTGAGGCTGCGGATGGAGAGGCGCGAGCAGGGCCGCGGGCCCACGTACACCGCGAAGCGCAGCACCGCCAGCACCCCGGCGGTCATCGCACCCGGACGGCTGTCCCGATACGTGCAGCGGGCCGTGCTGTCGTCGATCACCTGCGGCGTGAAGGCGAACATCGGCAGGAGGCCGCGTCGGTCATACTCGATCACGGCCACGTAGTCCATCGAGGTGGATGGCAGGTGGTCCGATGTGTGGAGCATGATGCGCACGTCGGAGGTGTCCCCCACCAGGGGGACGAACGCCTCTTCGGTTGTGAGGCCGACCACCGTCGAAGCACGCAGGCTGGTGATGGTCGTGTCGCGGGAGGTGGCCGTGCAGCCGTTGTTGTCGGACACGGTCACGGCATGCCGTCCGGTCTGCGTCACCGTGTACTGCTGCTCCGTGGCCCCGGGGATGGCGGCACCGTCACGCATCCACTGGTAGGTCTGGGCGGGCGAACAGGTGAGCGTGTTCCACTGGGCGGTGACCGTGGGGATGGTGACGGGGTGGTAGACCAGGTGCATCACAGTGGAACGGGCAATGCAGCCCTCCACCGTCGCGGCCTCCACCTCGTAGCGGCCCGAATCCACGGCGGTGTATGTCGGCCCCGTGCCCACCGGCTGTCCGTTGCGGAGCCAGCGATACCCGGTGAACCCGGCCTCCGCGGTCAGCGTGAGCGTGCCGCCCGGGCACTGCGTCACCACCGGCTCCTGCGGGGTGATGCTGATCGGAGGCACATCGAACAGGGTCACGGTGAACTCGGGCGATGTCCCGCTGCATCCGTCGACGGAGGTGACCGTCACGGTGAAGCTCCCGCCTGTGGACACGATGATGCTCCGCGTCCGCTCCCCTGTGCTCCACAGGTAGGCTGCCTGGCCTCCACCCGCATCAAGCGTGTCGAGCGCTCCGCGGCAGAGCTGCGTCCGGCCGGTGATGCGGGGCGCCGGCGGCGTGTGGACGGTGACGAGGATGGTGTCCGAAGCGCCAGGGCAGCCCATTGCTGATACAGCGGTGACGCTGACCCAGTACTCCCCCGCCGTCCGCACCGTGATGCGCCGCGTGGTGTCGCCGGTGGACCAGCGGTATGACGCGAACGGCTGGCTCGTCTGCAGGATCACGCTGTCGCCGGGGCAGAAGCTCGTCGATCCCAGCACCTGGAGGAAAGGCTTCGGCAGCGGGACGTCCAGCGAGGTGAGGACAACGGCCCCCTCCTCATCGTTCCAATTGCGCTGTACGGCTCCTCCCATGGCCACCGTCTGCGACGAAAGGCATGCGACCGCCGCCCCGGACATGGCGTATTTCTCCGCCGTGCCGTTCCCTGTCCCACGGCAGGTCGCAAAGGTGAGGTTCCCGAGTCCGGGACTGAAGCGTGCCACGAAGGCATCCAGCGGACCCGACTTGGCGCCCGCGGGGCAGGACGCCGGGAAGTCGCCGGAGCGTGTGACGCCGGCAACGATGGGAAATCCCTGTGCATCAAGCGTCACCGCGCAGATGGAGTCCTCGTCGATCCCGCCGATGTGCGTGCCGTGTGTCAGCGTGTGCAGCGTCGTATCGAAGGTCATGACGAACCCGTCGGAGCGTCCCCGCGACGCTGGCTGCCACGAGGCGGCCCCGGCGGGCATCGGCAGATCCGTGGAGCCGGTCCACCCGGCGCAGAGGATGCCTCCCGCGCCGGCATCGGCCACAGTGGTGATCCCATCGGCTGCTGAGCCACCGACCAGCGTCCAGGTCCGGGTCCGAAGCGTGTCCGGTGTCATCACCATCAGGAAGGCATCGCCTGGGCCGTGCATTGTGCGGTCGAAGCCCGGACTGCCGCCGGGATCGGGCAGCCCCGTGGTTGTCCCGCCCACAAGGAGCGCATCGCCTCCGCCGTGCAGCATCGCGAGCGCGGTCACCGTGCTCCCGCCGCCAAGGCAGCGGGAGGCGGTGATGACGCTGGCATTCGACACGATGGTGACAAAGCCGGCGCTGCTGCCCGGAGACGGTTGCAGCGGTGGTCCGGGTGTGGCGGGGAAATCCGCGGATCGCGTCATACCCCCGATGGTGACGCGATCCATGGCGCCCAGCACCAGCGAGGTCACGGTGTCCCCGGCCGACCCGCCGATGGTGGAACAAAAGAGAAGCCTGTCACACGTGGGCGAGAGGCGGGCGATGAAGCCATCGGATTCACCGCCGGGGTGGTTGCCGACAACGATCTGGTTCTTCACCGGGAAATCGGGGGAGGCCGTCGTCCCGGCCACCACGATGCTCCCGTCCGTGTCCACACAGATCGTGCTGATCCAGTCGTCCTTCGAGCCGCCGAGGCAGGTGGACGAGACGCGCGTCACGCCACCGGCAACGCGGCGGTAGCGGGTGATGAAGCCATCCCTCCCGCCCGCCCACCCCCAGGGCGAGGGATAGAGCCTCGGGAAATTTGCTGAGGTGGTGACACCGGCGACGATGAACTCCTCATCCGACACGCGGGCGACAGCCAGCACCCTGTCCATGCCGTTGCCACCCAGCGTGTCGATCACGTCGAAGGCGGAGATTGCAGCGGGGATGGGTGTCGTCTCCTGCGCATCCATGGTTCGGATGCATGTGCACAGAAGCAGCATGGAGGCCAGGGTGATGCCTCGGAATGGCATGGAGGATCGGAGAGCGGAGGACATGGCGCACCGTGCTTGAATGAATGTGAGTCGTCAGCGAATTCTGCGGACCGAGGGGACCGCGTCGATCTGTTGCCGGGCCACCACCGCGGCGAGACGCCGGCTCGCGGCCTCGGCCGCCGCCTGGTCCGGCATGCATCCCGCGCGGACCTCGTACCGCACCGCGCCTCCCGCTTTGAGCTCCACCAGTTCGCCGCAGGGAGTGTCCTGCGCAATCGCCGCAAGCGCGCCCTCCGCATCGCTCCGTTTCGAGAAGCGCCCGATGATGACCTCGAAACGGCAATCCTCAGCGGATCGATCGCAGGGCTTCAGGACGTGTGGTTTCGTCGTCGGCGGTGGCACGGGCGGCTGTGGTGGGACGGGCGGCTGTGGTGCAGTCGTGTCGGTCGCGGATTGGATGGCCTGCTGCACGCTGTGTTCTTCGAACTGCGCCCGCCGGGCCTCCTCCACCGCAATCTCAACGCGTGACTCGGCTTCATCGCTGCAGAGGTTGTGCTCGCCACCAAAATCGCAGTCCTTCCACTGGACACCCTTGCGCGTCAGATCGGCACCTGGCACGGCAATGCTCAGCATCACCGACCGCTGACGCTCGAAGCTCGTGGGTGCCTTGCTGATGGCGCTTCCGACGCTCAGGAACTCGATCTTGTGGGCAAGCGAGAGTTGTCGGTACTCGTCGATGTTCATGGTCCAGATCCTGTCAAGCAGCGCTGCGGTGATGAAGGCGCGCAGCTCACTCAGAAGTTGATTGCCTGCAGCACGCCCACCATAGCCCGCGGATCGGAATGGCTGCCCATGGCGCATGAAGGGGATGGCATCCTGGGGAGGGATGACCGGTGTGCTGCGGCTGAGAGTGGAATAGTCTGCGCCGGTGTAGATGCAGGAGGCATCCACGGCCCGGGGGTCCGTGAACCCCAGGAGTGTGAGCCGCACCACTTTGTCCGGCGTGGATGTGTCCCTGATCACATCACGCACCACAGGATGGGTGAGTGCAGATCGGAGCTTGTCGGTGAGGATGTCGATCGCGTCGTCAACAGAATTCGACCAGCGGATCCGTTCCCTCTCGAATTCCTCGGTGTTGACACAGCCGGCAATCTGACGAAGCATCGCCTTCAGGTTGAGTTGGTAGACATCACCCTTCAGGTCCGGGAATTTGGCCTTGATGTACGCCTCCACATCCCAGGGGAAGAAGAGCGTCTGCGCAAGCATCAGGTGGCGGTACTCGTATGTGGATGGCGCCCAGTAGCCCTCGGGGAAGAAGGGGATGTTGAGCACGGGAAAGGTCTGCGGCCGGCCTGGGTTGAGATAGGCGAGCTCGTCCCAGATGTCAAGTTTGTGGGTGTGGGGAGCGACGCAGGTGAACGGCACGATGAGCACGTCGTGCGAGCTTTTGCGCGATGGGGGAAGGCCTGTCGCCTCCACATCGAAGGTCCGGATGCCATCGTCGCAGGCCGGGGAGGCGATGCGTGCCTGCGGAACGGTGAATTCGGCGACGCCGTTCTTCGGCACCGTCGCGGAGAGTTCCGTGCCGGTGAGCCTGTCGTGCAGACGAATGGTGCAGGGTTCCGGGTAGGGCAGGTAGTCGTCGGTGGTCTGGGAGCCATCCACGATGGAGGCTGCGCGGAGCCAGGGTGTGACGGAGATGGCAGGGGCCGAGGCATCGATCTGTATCCAGTGGATGTTCCGCCATCTGCCATCGCCGCGATTGCTGCTCCACAGGAAGAAGTTCCTCCCTGGCGTGAAGAGCGGGTGCACGTCGTCGCTTCCCCGCACGTTGACACCGGGGAAATGCGAGGCCGGCAGCGGTTCACCGCGCCCCGCCGGGAGCCCGTTCGCTCCGAGGCGTGCACGCCAGATGTCGAAGTCACCGTCAGTGTCTGTGGCGTAGTAGAAGTACCCGTCGGGACCAACGCAGGGCGAGTCCTCGTTCGCTGCATCGGTGGACACCTGCTCGAGTTTCATCGGGGCGCCCCACACGCCTCCCGTCCGGATGGAGTAATAGAGATCCGTCGTCTCCCGGCCCCTGCTGGCACGCGACGAGGTGAAGAACAGGATGGCGCCATCGGGCGAGAACACGGGTGTGTCGTCGAAGGCATCGCTGCTGAGTGCATCGCAGCGCATCACCTTCCATGCACCCGAGCTCAGGGTCATCTCGTAGAGATCGTTGTCGTCGCCACTGCCGCCGGCATGGGGGCGGTTGGAGACGAACACCGCGTGATTCGGATCGCGTGGGTCGAAGGCGACGATCCCGTCGCGGAGCTGGCGGCCGTCTGCGCCCGGCGCGGGCGTGAGCGATGCTTCGGACATGGGCGCAGGCGCCGCAAAGCC
>CAYUYM010000151.1:0-8416 GCA_964449305.1 uncultured Chromatiales bacterium
TGTCGCTCTGGTTGCACGGCGAGATGCAGCCGATCGGTTCGGGCGTGTCCAGTGCATCGAGGTGGTTCCACGTCGGCTCCACGTGGAGGTATCGGCACAGCGCCTCGTACACCATCTGCGTGCCGAGGAGCTTGCCGTCATGCGAGTGCCCGGCGATGTGCGGCGTCACAATGTCCGCTGCGGCGATGTCGTCGGCCGCAATCGCGGGTTCACCGGGGAGAACGTCGAGCACGAGCGCTCCGATGCGCCCCGCCCGGCGCGCCTGCCGCACGACCTCCATCTCCATCACGCCGCCGCGGGCGCTGTTGATGAGAATCGCGCCGGTGCGCATCCCGTCGAGGGCCGCAGCGCCGATGAGGCCGCGCGTCGGATGCGGTCCGTCTCCGGTGAGCGGCACGTGAAGTGTCACGATGTCGCAGGCCAGCGCCTCCTCCATGTCCCGGTAGCGGTCGGATCCCGTCCACGCGTGGAGCGGCGGATCACAGCACACCGTGTCCATCCCCATCCGGTGGGCGATGAGTTCCACCCACGTGCCGACATGCCCCACGCCGATGATGCCGATGCTCTTCGACCGCAGATCCCAGCCGTCTCGGCAGCCGAGGCGCAGCAGCGCGGCAAAGACGTACTCGGCGACGGAGAGGGCGTTGCTCCCCGCGGCGCTGGCAAAGCCGATCCCGCGGGCCGCCAGCCAGTCCACATCCACATGCTCCACACCCGATGTCGCGGTCGCCACAAAGCCCACGCGGGCATGCTCCAGGAGCGCGGCATCGACGCGGATGGTGGAGCGACACAGGAGCGCGTCGGCCCCGTCCAGGGCGGTGCGAATCGCGGCACGGTCCGCGCTGTCGTAGAGGCGCACCTCACCGAGGCGTGCGCAGCCCGCGTCGATGAAGGGGATGTTCCGGTCGGCGGCGATGATCATGGTGAAACGATGAAAGCGTCGCGATGGGTGTCCGTGCTCACCCCTCGCCCTCCACGCTGCCCACGAAGTGGATGGGGAGGCGGATGATGAAGGTGGTGCCCGTCCCGAAGATGCTCTGCACATCGACCTCGCCGTGGTAGGAATCCACGAGGCGGCGGACGATGGACAGGCCGAGCCCGGTGCCCGGGATCGAGCGCGTCTGCTCGTTCTTGGCGCGGTAGAACTGCTGGAAGAGCTGGGCCCGCTCCTCGTCGGTCATGCCGATGCCGGTGTCGCGCACGGTGATGCGCACCGAGTCGTCCACTGCCGCCACACCGACGTGGATGTCGCCACCATCGCGGTTGTACTTGATGGCGTTGCTCAGCAGGTTGGTCATGAGCCGGTTGAACTCCTCGCGATCGATGTCGAGCGACACGGGTGGATCAGGAAAATCGGTGATGAGCGTGAGGCTCTTCTTCTGCATCTCCTGGCGCATGAAGTCCATCATGCCGATGATTGCCTGGGCCGGATCGATGGCAGCGACCTCCCGACGCACGGTGCCAAGGTCCATGCGGCTGATGTTGAGCAGGTCGTTGATGAGATCGATGAGGGCCTTGAGCCGCTCGCGTGAGCGCCCGATCATCACGAGGTACTTCTCGAGCTCGTTGCCCAGGAGACGGGCATCCATGGTGTCGAGATACCCGCTGATTGCCGCGAGCGGGGCCTTGAGCTCATGCGCCACCATGGACACGAACTGCGACTTCTGCATGTCGAGCCGCTTGAGCTCGGTCACGTCCTGGATGGTGGTGACGTAACCGATCGCTGCTCCGGAGGCGTCGCGCACCGGCGCGGTCTTCATGGACACGACAAGCTCGGTGTCCGGCTTCATCTCCCACTCGCGCGACACGAGTTCCACGCCCGCAGCCGTGCTGGCCTTCGCGTCGTGGATGTGCTCGATCACCTCGGGTGGGAAAAGGTCGTCCATGCGCGTGCCATAGCGGATGGTGGAGGAGATGCGGAAGAGCGAACGGGTCTGCGGGTTCGCAAGCACCACCTCGTCCATGAGGTTGGTCACGAACACGGCATCGTTGATCGAGTTGATGATGGTGCGGAGCCGGCTCTTTTCCTGCGAGATCTCGAGGAGGCGGCGCTCCTGCTCCTCGCGCAGACTGCGTGCCTCCAGTGTCAGACGCCGGCGGTCCATGGCGCGGGACACCTCGAAGACGATCTGATCGATGTCGAACGGCTTCGGGATGTAGGTGTAGGCCCCGATCTTCGTGGCCTCCACGGCCGAGTCGATGCCGGCGAAGGCGGTGATGATGATGTACTCGGTGTCCGGATGGCGCAGACGGAGCGTGCGGAGCACGGTGATGCCGTCGTAGTCCGGCATCTTGAGGTCGAGGAGGACGATGTCGTACTCGCGTTCGAGCCCCTTCTGGATGCCTTCGGTGCCATTCTCCGCCATGGTCACATCGTAGCCCTCGGCGGTGAAGATGCGGCGGATGCCTTCGCGGAGTCCGAGCTCGTCGTCGACGACAAGCAGCAGCGGTTGTGCCATGGTCATGAGCCGGTATGGTGGCGGGATGCGGTGAGTGCCGCGGAGAAGTCGGCAGGGGTCATGCGCTGCGAGGGCTTGTCACGCACGTCCACGGGCAGGGTGATGGTGAAGGTGGCCCCGCGACCGGGCTCGGAGAGTGCGGCGATCTGACCGTGGTGCATCTTCACGATGCCATAGGCGATCGGCAGGCCGAGCCCCGTCCCCTTGCCGATCTGCTTCGTGGTGAAGAACGGGGTGAAAAGCTTGGGCATGTTCTCCTTCGGGATGCCCATGCCCGTATCGATGACCTGGAACACGACCTCCTCCGAGGTGAAGCCGGGTTTTGCACGCAGTGTCAGAGTGCCGCCGTCGGGCAGCATGGCCTCGCAGCCGTTGA
This sequence comes from uncultured Chromatiales bacterium, assembly GCA_964449305.1. Taxonomy (GTDB): domain Bacteria; phylum Bacteroidota; class Ignavibacteria; order SZUA-365; family CAYQST01; genus CAYUYM01. The sequence continues at coordinate 2,836 of CAYUYM010000151.1, forward strand.
TGGCGATGTTGAGCAGCACCTGCTTGATCTGCTCACCATCGAGGTGCAGGGCGGGCAGGCCGTCATGCACATCGATCCCGATGCGGATGCCGGAGAAGTCCTCGCGCCGCTCGAGCATGGCGGCGATGCTTCGGACGAGCTCCCCGGCCGAGGTCTCCGCAATCTGGAGCTTGCCCTGGCGTGCGAAGTTGAGGAGGCTCGCGACGATGTTCTTGCAACGCTCGGCCTCGTCGATGATGAACTGGACGTCGGCCTGGGCGGGATCCTCCTGCCCCATGGATTTTCGCAGAAGCTGGGAGTATAGAAGGATGGTGCCAAGGGGGTTGTTGATCTCGTGCGCCACACCGGCGGCGAGCTGCCCCACAGAGGCGAGCTTCTCGGTGTGGATGAGCTGCTCCTGCGCCTCGGCCAACTCGCGGTGGGATTTCTCGAGGTTGTCGATGGTGTAGGGAAGGCACATCTCCGGTTCGGCGAGTTCCTGAGACACAGCGATTGCCATTTCGCGGCAGGTCTCGTAGCCACAGGCGCCGCAGTTGAGGTGGTCGGCCTTCCGCCCCTTGTCCATGCGCTCCAGGATGCGCTGGATCTCCTCCTCTGTCGGCAGGGGCATCTCGATCTCCTTGCCGCTGTAGCGGCGCGAGAGATCGATGGATGCATAGTTCTGCATCGAGTTCTTCCAGATGGCCTTGTTGAGATCCGTGATGCAGGAGCTGACAAAGTTGATGATGCGTTCGCGCTTTTCGAAGAAGTTCAGCTTGTTGTGCATGCCCGGGCCGTTGATGCATCCCTCACAGAAAAGGATGTCGATCACGCGTGCATTGACCTTGCCGTGGGCCAGCTCGTTGATGATGTTGAGGCAGCGCTGCCGCCCCTCCACCACCACCACTTCGCGATCCATCACGTCGGAGCTCACCTCGGCGCTCTTCAGCAGGCCACCCGAGATCGGATAGATCTGCCCGAGGTTGGCGCGCGGCTGGTCGAACTCCCGTTCCGGACATTCGGCGGGGTTCACCTCCTCGGCGATGAAGTACTCCTCCAGTTCGTCGAAGGTGAGCGCCTCGTCGATGACGCCGGCGAATTCCGGATCGAGGATCTCAAGCTTCTTCGCCACGCAGGGTCCGATGAACACCACGGTGGAGTCCTGTCCGTAGCGCTCCCGTGCCACACGGCCGGCCGCGATCATCGGCGACACGATGGGGGCGAGGCTGGGGATGAGTTCCGGCTGATACTTCTCGATGTATTCCACGATGGCCGGGCAGGGCGATGTGATCATCGGCTGGTCGGTCTCCCCCACGTGCTTCTGATAGGCGGCGGAGACGAGGTCGGCACCGAAGGCCGTCTCGAGCACGCGTGTGAAGCCGAGCGCACGGAGGGCCCCGATGATGCGACGCGGCTCGAACTCCGGGAAGGCCGCGGGGAACGAGGGGGCGAGAAGCGCAATGGTCTCGCGGCGACCCTGATTGCGCGTGATGGCCTCCTGCGCACCGGAGATCCCGTCACGCACGGCCTTGGCGTTCTGCGTGCACACCTTGATGCAGTTGCCGCACCCGATGCAGCGGTTCGTGAGCACCACCGCCTGCCCACGGATGATCTGGATGGCGCGGGCGGGGCACTCCCGTACACAGCAGTAACAGCGCTTGCAGCGTTCCGGAATGGTGGAGATCACTGCGTGCCGGGAGTCGGAAAAGTCAGGATGATGGGAGCAGGTGGGTGTCGTGTCGTGCATGAAAACCCGTGGTGGTGAGGCATCGTGTCAGCAAACATCGTCATTGCCTGACTTTCTACAAAGGGAAAAATCCCCCACGCACATTCGTGAAATTTCTCGTGCATGGAGGAGGCAGCACCGAGGCGAATCGGACAGGTAACATCAACAATGAAGAATTTCCGTAACTTACAGCCGGCTGGATGGCGAATTAGTGATTTTTTTCTTTTTCTCTTGTCCGGGATGCGTGATTCTCTCTATATTTGTGAACCACCTGCGTCACCGATGAACACCCCACCCATCAGCACTTCTTTACCACCAAAGGCCAGTCCAAGGACCATGCCGGCCGCGGATGTGGTGCGATGCGGCGGGTGGTGGGCATAGGTGAAGGGGGGCGCCCCTCGCAGGCGCCCGCATCGAGCTCCGACATCTCATTCCACAGTTCATAACGCACACATCCACAGTTCCAAATCCTGGAGTTATCTATGGCCAAAATCGCGATAATCGACGATGATCCCGATATCGTCGAAGCGAATACCATCCTATTGGAGGCAAGCGGGTTCACGGTCGTTTCCGCGGGCTCGGTCGATGAAGCCATCACCATGGTGGACCGGGAGAAGCCCGAGCTCATCATCCTCGACGTCATGATGCAGGAGCCGGACGACGGCTTCTACCTGGCGAACCGCTTCCGCAAGTCCGGTGTCACCACCCCCATCATCATGCTGACGTCGGTGTCCAAGGCGATCGGCTTCAACTTCGGTGCATCCGAAATGGTGCCGATTGAAGAGTTCCTTGAGAAGCCGGTGTCTCCGACGGTGCTTCTCGAGAAGGTCAAGTTCCATCTTGAACAAGCCAAGCGGAGTGCCAAATGCTAGTCACAGAAAAGAATGCGTTGACCGAGGAGATCGAGAATCTGGTTCAGAAGTATGGCAGCGGCCGTGAAGCCCTCCTGCCCATCCTTCAACAGGTGCAGATCCGTCACGGACATGTGTCGGATTTCGCACAGCAGGAAATCGCCCGCATGCTCGACATCCACCCGGTGGAAGTCTACAGCGTCATCACCTTCTACGCCTTCCTGAGCACCGAGCCCAAGGGCCGCTACGCCGTGCGCCTCTGCCGCACCATTTCGTGCGACCTGGCCGGCAAGGACGCCATCGTCCGCGCTCTGGAACGGGAGCTGGGCATCACCTTCGGCGAGACCTCGCGCGACCGGAAATTCTCTCTCGAGTTCATCAACTGCATGGGCATGTGCGATCAGGGTCCTGCCATGCTGATCAACGACACGGTGTACACGCGCCTGACGCCGCAGCGGGTCGTTGAGATTCTCAAGAACTGCAAATAGGAGCTCCCATGTCAATACGAAAAGGAATTGTGCTTTTTGACACGGCGCAGCATGGCGACGGCCTCGCGGCAGCCCTGAAACGCTCGCGGCAGGACGTCATCATGGATGTGCGTGAATCCGGCCTCAAGGGTCGCGGCGGCGCGGGCTTCCCCACGGGCACCAAGTGGATGCTCGCAGCGGCGGCGGTGGCCGACAGGAAATTCATCGTGTGCAATGCCGACGAGGGTGAACCCGGCACGTTCAAGGATCGCGTCCTCCTCGACGAATACGCCAGCCTTGTGTTCGACGGCATGGTGATCGGCGGCTACGCCGTCGGTGCCCACAAGGGCTTCCTCTACCTGCGCGGCGAATACCGCTACCTCCTCACCAAGCTCGAGGACACGCTGGCCCGCATGCGCGACGACAACCGCCTGGGTGACCACATCCTCGGCTCGGAATTCTCCTTCGACATCGAGATCCGCCTCGGTTCCGGTGCCTATGTCTGCGGCGAGGAGACCGCCCTCATCGAATCGCTCGAAGGCCATCGCGGTGAGGCGCGCAACCGCCCGCCCTTCCCCGTCAACACCGGCTACCTTGGCTATCCGACACCGGTCAACAACGTGGAGACCTTCGCCTCCGTCGCCATCATCATGGCGCAGACACCCGAATGGTTCAAGACCTTCGGCACGGAGAAATCCACCGGCTCCAAGCTGCTCTCCGTCTCCGGCGACTGCGCCCAGCCGGGCGTCTATGAGGTCCCCTTCGGCACCACCGTGCAGGAACTCCTCGACATCGTGGGGGCGACGAACACCAAGGCCGTGCAGATCGGCGGCGCGTCGGGCTATTGCGCACCGAAGAACGAATTCAACCGCGCCATCGCCTTCGAGGACATCTCCACGGGCGGTTCCGTCATCATCTTCAATGAATCCCGTGACATGCTCCATGTCCTGAAGAACTTCATGGAGTTCTTCGTCGAGGAATCCTGCGGGCAGTGCACCCCCTGCCGTATCGGCAATATCAAGCTGCTTGAAGGTGTCGAAAAGATCGAGAAGGGCGAGTGTTCCATCAGCTATCTCAACGAGCTGATCGAGCTGGGCCGCAGCATGCAGGTCGCATCGAAGTGCGGCCTGGGCCAGTCCAGCCCCAACCCGTTCGTCTCCATCATGACCCATTTCCAGCACGAGATCTTTTCCCAACGATAATAGGATGCGACCATGCTCAAAATCGATAACAAACGCGCTCCCGTCAGCCAGCAGGCGCATGTCGTAGAACCCGTTGCCGAAGGCGAAATCGGCTCCCTGGTCCGCATCGACATCAATGGTGTCCCCTACCGTGTCCCGATGGGCACCACGGTTCTTCAGGCGTGCAAGGCCAACAACATCCACATCCCGACGCTGTGCTACCACGAGGATCTCTGCCTCGCGGGCGTGTGCCGCGTCTGCGTGATCGAGGTGGAGGGCATGCGCACACTCCAGGCCGCATGCACCTACCCGATCACCAACCCCCTGAAAATCCGCACCTCCACCGAGAAGGTCCGCCGTGCCCGCCGGCACATCCTGGACCTCCTGCTCAGCGAGCACGTCGGTGAATGCTACTCCTGCCACCGCAACGGCAACTGCGAACTCCAGACACTCGCCAAGGAATACGGCGTCGACACCTACCGCTTCGGCCATGTGACGAAACGCCGCACCGAGATCGACGCATCAAGCTATTCCGTGGTGCGCGACATGGACAAGTGCGTGCTCTGCAAGCGCTGCGTCCGCACCTGCATCGACCTGCAGGAGGTGGGCGTGCTCGAGGCCGCCGGACGCGGCGACACGACGCGCATCACCACCTTCATGGAGAAGCCCCTCTCCGATGTGATCTGCATCAACTGTGGCCAGTGCATCAACCGCTGCCCCACCGCCGCCCTCAAGGCGAACGATCCGTCGGACGAGATCTGGAACGCCATCGACGATCCGCGCAAGCACGTCGTCATCCAGACCGCACCGTCGCCCCGCGCCGCCATCGGCGAGGAGTTCGGCCTCCCGGCCGGCACATCCATGACCCGTGACCCCGAGATCGCCGCGCTGTCCAGCGGTCTGGATGCAGCGTTGGGAGGTTCCCGGGTGCCGACCCCGCCACTGGGCGTCGACGCAGCTCGTCAAGAGATGGTGGGGGGGGGAACCCAGATGTTCTCTCCGGGAGCCATCGGTCTCCCCATGGGGGCCCCGGTGGGGGGTGTTGGAAACGAGACCGTGGCTTACTCGCCCGAGCAGATGGCCAGGCTGCGCCAGCAGGCCCAAGGGGGCGGAGCGCCGGCAGCGGCGTCGGGAAGTCAGACCATGCTGTACGACGCCAACCAGAGCGCCGAACTGCGGGACGCCTTCGAACTGTTGAAACGGCATCAGGCGATGGAAGCCGAGCGGCAGGCATCTGCCAGAGCGGAAGCTGAGGCGCTGCTCCGAGGCATTGGCACCGAGCCGGCCGTGGAAGCTCAGACCCCCGCTTCCCACACGGTCCCCGAACAGGCTTTCACACCCGTGGTGCAGCCGGTCCAGGCACCACAGGCGCCGATT
>CAYUYM010000152.1:0-8287 GCA_964449305.1 uncultured Chromatiales bacterium
TGGCAGAGCGAGGGCCGGGAGCAACGCGTGCGCCTGGAGTGGCGTGGCACCCCCATCAATGCGTACCGCACGGTCACCATCGTGAGCCAGGTGGCCATGCCGCTGCGCCTCATCCCGGTGGATCACCTCGCGGTGCTTGTGGCCGTGCGCGATGCGCGGACAAACGCGGTGCTGCCTAACACCAATGTGGAGGTGGCGTTCTTCGACCCGGTGGCCGGACAGGCAGGTGTGTCCTTCTCCAACCAGGCATACCGCAACGCCTCCATCCGGCTCGTCACCAGCAACGCGGGCATCGCGTATATCGTGCTCCGCCGCGCGCAGATGCCGTCGCGACACATCGGCATCACGGTGACGCGGGACCATTACTACGAGAAATCCTCCGCCGTGCTCCACATGGACACCTTTCTGCGTCAGATGACGGACTCCGGCGTCACCGCATCCAATCTGTTCGCACTCCAGATCGAGGAGAACGCGGTGCGGGGCACCGTGGTGGAGAAGAGCTACAACACACCGGTGGCGAACGCGAATGTCCATGCGTACTCGGTCCGACGCACACCCCGCGAGGCACAGGTTCGCCCGGGCGTGACCAAGACGATCTGGGATTCCGACACCACCGATCACGGACGCGTGACGACGGATGCGAACGGCCGCTTCGTGTTTCCCGACCTGCCTGATTCGGTCGACATCTTCCTCACCGGGTCGTACCTCAACTTCCAGGAGGAGGTCTACATGGAGCCGGGCACGGGACCGGTGATGCACAAGCTCGGGGCGATCAACGACTACCGCATCGAACTCACCGGCAACGACACGCGCCTCGAGGGCAGCATCGCCGCCTCAGACCAGCTGTGGAACGAGCCCGTGGCTCACGTGCGCGTCAGCGTGTGGAAGCGGATCATCTGTCAGGGCTTCGCCAATCCCTACGGTGGCCGGGCGCCGGACCGCCCCATCTACGCCTGGGTGGGCGATGCCGAGACCGATGACAATGGCAACTACCGCCTCGATCGCGTCCCCGTGGATCTGCGGCTGTTTGTGACCGTGAACTGGAACGAATGGCGCAGCAGCGCCTCCGAGGATCGCGGGGATGAGTTCTGCGAGGCCGGGCACGACTCGTATCCCGGCTTCACCTACAAGGTCAACGACCCCATGTTCAAGGCGTGGCAACCGATCCGCTGGGTCGGCGGCCAGCAGCCCAACCCCGGGCAGACCGGCACGCTGCAGTGGGGCGAGGATCCGGAGACCGCCTCGCGCTACGATCTCGGCTACGCCCAGGTGGGGGTGACGCTCCGCCCCGGCGTGCGGCGCATGCTGCTCGTGAAACAGAGCGCCGACATCATCGTGCGCGATGAGTTCACCCTGCGGACCATCCCCGACGCGCGCGTCGAGATCTTCAACGACACACTTCGCCCTCCGAAGATCGTGCTGACGAGCGATGCCGAGGGACGGTGCAACGGCGTGCAACTCCCCTTCGGCCGACGATACTGGGTGCGTGTTTCCGCCGCCGCCTACGACAGCAAGCGTGTGCGCACTGCGGCGATGACCCAGGACCGGGTGATCACCGTCGACCTCCATCAACAGAAGGCCACCGTACGCGGGCGTGTACGGAACTCCGTGACGCTCTCGCCCGTGGGTGGTGCGCGCGTGCAGCTCCTCGACGCCGCGACGCGGCAGCTTGTCGCGGGCAACGCCGGGGAGTACTCTGTTCTCGCGACCAACGACAGCGGCAGCTACATCCTCGGGCAGCGGCGCGTCAACGGCAATGCCATCTCCATCATCCATCCGGGATCATACATCGTCCAGACCACGGCCTCGGGCTTTGTCACATCGGAGGTGCACGTCACACTCGCCGCCGGTGAGCAGCGCATCGTGGATGTCGCTCTCGAGGCACATGCGGGCGATGTGGAGGGGACGGTGACATCATCCAACCAACCCGTGGCGGGCGCCATCGTGAGCGTGGACGGGAGAAACAGCACCACCGACCAGCGGGGCTTCTACCGCATCACCGATGTCCGCGTCGGGACCCCGTGGATGGAATGCTCCGCACCGGGCTTCCTCACAAACCAGGGAAGCGTCACCGTGCGCAACGGCCAGACGACCACACGCAACATCAGCCTCGACGAGGAACGCTACACGATTGGCGTGGTGGTGTTCCGCGACAACACCAGCACACTGCTCCCCGGCGCCACCGTCCGTGTGGAGGGCGTGCCCGCCGTCGTCACCGATGCCGGCGGACTCGCCCTCATCGCCGGCGTGCCCGCGGGTGTGGTGAACATCACCGTCGAGCCGCCGGCCGGACAGATGCTCACGACCTCCCGCATCACGAGCACACTCCCCCGCCCCGGCAACCTCAACCTCTTCAGCACCACACTGCGCCAGGCGGGGACGTACACACTCACCATCACGAACGCCACCAGCGGCCAGCCGATCCCGAATGCCGATGTGACGGTGGAGAACGGACCGGAGTACTCGCAGCGCGCCAATGCCCAGGGCATCGCCACGCTGCGCCTGCCCACGGGCCGCTGGAATCTTCGTGTCACTGCATCCGGGTACCTTGCCGGGTTCGCCGCCAATGTGCAGGTGCAGGCGGGGCAGTCCACGCAGGGGACGATGCGCCTCACACCGTCCGGGCTCCCCGCGGATCTCTTCCACGGCTTCCCCTACACCATCGACTCGCTGCGCAACACGGCGACAGGCATCATCGTGTCCGGACTGCTGCGGCTGCCGCTGCCCAACGGCACCTGCCTGAAGCTCCCCGCGGGGCTCGCCTCGATTGATGCGCGTTTCGCGAACATCGAGATCCGTAATGACAGGCTGCTGAATGCCGAGGTGCAGGTGCAGTTCCCGGAGATCACCGGACTCACCCTGCACGGCTTTTCCGCCACCATCCGTGGCGCCCGCGTCACACTCACGGCCCAGGGCCTCGAGGTGCCGCTGCGGATCAACCTCGAGCCCCTGCAGGCGGTGGTGCCGGGGAGCGACCTTTCGAACATCGACTGTTCGGTGCGCGTGTCGACCACCGGTGTGCAGCTCGCGGGCAATGCCAGCCTGTCCTTCTCAGTGCCAAACATCCGGCAGACCATCTCCGGCATCGTGCTCGCTGTCGGCAACACCATCGGCCTGTCGGTGGACGGCCTCGCCTTCAACGGCAACCTCCAACTCCCCTTCCCCAATGTCCGCGACATCGCCTTCCGCAACTTCCGCATCTCGAAGGTTGGGCGCATCAGCATGGACGCCATCGCGCTCGCGGCGCCGGGGGTGAGCTTCACATCCTCGATCCTCTCGGTGCGCCTGGACTCCGTCCGCATGGACACACGGGGCTTCGCCCTGAGCGGCACGCTCTCGATCACCGGCGTCCCGGCGGTGGAGCTCGATTCGATCAAGGTCTTCGGCCTGCGCCTTGGTGGCGGAGGATCGATCGCCTCCATCGACGGCTACCGCATCTTCGGCGGATTCCGCCTCGCCGGGTACCGTGTGCCGAACAACCAGAGCCTCTCCGTCCAGATCGGCGCCGACGATGCACGAAGGCTGTACATCGCCCTGCGCGGCGATCTGCCGCTGCCCGGGCTCGACCGCTCCATCCGGCTCGATCCCCTCATCGTCAAATCCGACGGCAGCATCGAAGGCTCCATCCCCGTCAACGAATCGCGCAGCTTCAACAATGTGCTCTCCGTTGCACTGCAGCGCATCGACATACGGAGCACGGAGATCGTGCTCGTCGGTGGCATCAACTTCTCCATCCCGGGTCTGACCGTCCAGGTCGGAAACTTCCACTTCGGCCGCAACAGCAGCGTGAGTGTGGACTCGATCCGCGTGGCCTTCACGATCGAACCGCTTGATCTGTCGGGGGCGATCTCCTGGAACCGCGACCGCTTCGCCGGCGGCTTCGGCGCAAGCGTGATGGGCATCGGGCTCGACGTGGGCTTCATGTATCGCAACAGCCAGAACTTCCAGTTCTCCTTTGTCGTGGGCCTCGGGTCCGGCATCCAGCTCTGGGCTCCGCCTCCCATCCTCGTCACCTCCATCGGTGGCGCCATCAGCTTCCGCAACGGTGTCCCGACCATCCGGCTCCTCGGTGAGATCGGTGTCGGAATCGTGGGGGTGGACAACCTGCTTGCGCTGAACTTCACCAATCCCAATGATCCGGAGATCGGGCTCTTCTTCACGGGCTCGCTCGACGGCCCGGTGATCGGCGGGGGCACCACACTGACCTTCCAGATCCCCGGACTCGACGCCATGGGCCTCGGCAAGGCGGTGGCGCAGCTCAACCTCGGGCGGCCCTCGTTCAGCGCAAACCTGGACGCCAGCGTGCGCATGTCGGTCCTGAGCATCCACGGCAACTTCGGCGCGCTCATCACACGCGACGCGTTCGGCGTGACCGCCATCACCGACGCCAACTTCGTGCTCGGCTCCTCGCACGGCGGCTGGACGCTGGGGCGCAACATCCGGCACAACAGCAGTTCCGGCGTGGCGGGCTTCAACCAGTATGCGAACAACGTCAACGGCTTCGTCACCAACCTCTCCTCCTCCGGCGACATCGACATCATCGTGGCAGAGGCATCCACCTCGCTGGAGACGGCGTTCTGGCTCGATGTGGCGCGCATGTCTGTCGGTGCGGGGATGCGGGCGCACATGTCGGCCGGCATCGACCTCGCCATCGTCACCGTGGGCGTGGAGGGATCGGTGAGCCTCTCCGGCTCGGTGTCGCGGCGGGACGGCATCAGCATCCGCGGTTCCGGCTCGCTGACCGGCGAGGCCTGCATCCGCTACCCCTGCTTCTCCGACGGCATCTGCAAGGAGTGCTGGTCCAAGACGGTGGGGGTCGACATCAGCTATGTGAACGGCGATCTCGATGCAGACGGATACATCCGGTGATCCGGCCACGGCACCATGACACGCTCCAGCACGCAGGACACCTCCATGAAGACAGACAGCACCATCATGATGACAGGACGGATGCCGGCAATCCGGCTCCAGCACGCTTCCGGTCACCGCGTCACACAGACACTGTACAGGCACGGCGGCACGGCCCCGATCACCCGTCCCGCGTCCCCGCGGGCTCTGTGGGCGCTTGCGCTGCTGCTGCTGGCATTCGGCGCAGCACGCGGGCAGACGCATGTGCAGGCCGCGGCACTGCCAGGGCCCGAGGGGATCTGGCTCTTCTGGTCGATGCCGTCGGCCGAGGCCACGGGCGCCATCGTGCATCGCCGCGCCCCCATCGACACGGGCTTCCGACGGCTGACGCCGCAACCCATCCACCGGGCCGCCACGGCGGCAGATCTCGAGCTCCTGCCCGGCCGTGTGATCGACAACCTCGTCCGCTACGTCGGACTGCATGACCGGCAGAGTCTCCTCGCCCGCATCGCTGCGGGCGACCGCGGTGTGACCGGCACGCTCGCGCTCGACCGGCATGCGCGGCGCCTCCTCGGCGCCTCCTTCATCGACGCCACCGCCTCCGACACGGGCGACTACCTCTACCGCGTGGACTTCATCACGACGGCCGGCGCCGTCATCGCACAGTCCGACACGCTCACGGCCTCCACGCGCAGCATGCCCTGGGTGCGCCCACCCGATTCGGTGTGGGCGGAGGTGCATCCCTCCGGCATCCTTGTGCACTGGCAGCCGGCCTCCGGCATGGACGCGGCCTTCGCCCACCAGGTGTGGCGCGCCCCCGTAGGCTCTGACGACTGGCACCCGCTCACGCTCCTCCCACGCGTCACACTGTTCGATGGCGACGTGCCCCGCGCCATGTCCCTGCTCGACACCACCGTCGCCGGCAGCGTGCACTATGCCGTCAGCGCCGTGGACTACGCCGGCAACCGCAGTGACATGGTGCCGATGCGGCAGCCGTCCATCCACCGCGCCCCCACCGAACCACCGGCCATCACCTTCGACGCCGTCACCGGTTCCGACGAGGGCATCGTGCTCACGTGGAACGCCCCCGTGCTGTACGAGGCGGAGCACGTCGAGATCGGGCGGCGTGCCGCACTCGACAGCGTCTGGACCACCCTCACGGCAGCGTGGACACCGATCATCGGGCGCAACACCTACACCGACCGCGGCGCCATCCCGGGACGCTTCTACCAGTACCGCATCAGGCGCTTCGACCAGGACGTCCCCTCCATCTGGACACACTCCCGACTCGAAGCGCGACGCGAGGATCTCGACATGCAGGATCTGACGCTCTGGGCGGAGGCCGACGACGAGAGAATAGCCATCCGCTGGCGTATCGACTCGCTGCGGGACGACATCGTCTCGTGGCGCATTGAGCGCGCAGAGACGGAGGCGGGGCCCTGGGGGCTCATCTCCCCCCGGCTTGACCGCGGCACACGCGCATTCGACGAGAAGCCACCGGCGGGCATGGAGGGACGCACGCAGTGGTACCGCATCCGCGGTGTGGATGCCCGCGGCATCGAGACCCCGCCGTCGGACGCGATTGCCGTGCGCATTCCTGGACTGCCCGCTCCCGTCTCCACCCCCGTGGTCACGGCCATCAGGCATGCGGGTCGTGTGGACGTGGTCTGGTCGCGACCCGCGGAATCCGTTGCAGCGGGAACATGGATCGGCCTGCGCCGTTCCGGCGTGGTGGATGAAACGGTTGCAACAGTCGCAGACACCGTGTTCACCGCATCCATCCCGCTGACCGCGGCCATGTCCGGGGCGCAGGTGGTGCTCGCCTTCGTCAACCCCCTCGGCGCCCGTGGTCCTGCGTCCGCCCCCATCGATCTGATGGTGGAGGATGCGGACACTCCGGAGCAACCGGTGGGGCTGTTCGGCATGGAGGAGAACGGCACCGTGGAACTGCGCTGGAGCGCGTCCGACACCTCACGCACCACACGCTTCCGCATCTACTCCTCACCCGACGGTGAAACCTGGACGCTTCTCCGCGAGATCCCCGCCACCGGCGATCCGGCGCTGCGTGAAGCGATGACCACCGACCTCCGATGGTACGCTGTGAGCGCCGTCGGTGCGCAGGGGTCGGAGAGCGCACGATCCACGGCGGTGCTCGTCCGGCGATGACCGCATTCCACACCCGCGGCATCGGTGCGATCCCATGCACGCCGCATCATCGGCATGTCCCACACAGGAAGCCCGACCACACCATGAACCGCTCCCGACGCCTGCCACCCCTCCTGCTTCTTCTGCTGCTGACACTCGCCGACGAGGCGACCGGGCAGACGGATGCCTGGTCCGAGGGCTTTTCCATCACCGGCAACCTGTCATCGGCCAGCGAGCTTTACGCGATGCACGGCGCCCCGACACGGCGCCCCAACGCATCGCAGCGCTTCATCGGTGCGTTTGACATCAACCTCTACGGACTGCGGACGGGTGTGCAGCTCATCTACTCGTCCGAAGACAATCGCCTGCAGCAGTCCATCAACCAGCTCGCACTGTCCGGTGCCTACAAATGGGCGCGCTTCTCGGCCGGCTCCATCTACCCTTCATGGACATCCCTCACGCTCGCCGGCAGCCGCATCACCGGCGGCGAGGTGGAGCTGACGCCAGGCTCCTTCGTGGTGGCCGTCACCGGCGGAGAGAACCGCACACCGGTGGAGGGCGACACCATCGCCGGCCGGCTCGGCGTCTATCGCCGCATGCTGTGGGGCGGACGCGTCGGGATGGGGCGCCAGGGAGGCGATCACTTCCGCATCACGGCACTCTATGCACGCGACGACTCCAACTCCGTCGCCGTGCCTGCGGGCGTGCTGCCCGAGGAGAACCTCGTCGTCGGACTCTCCGGAGGCCTGTCCCTGCTGGACAACCGGCTCGTCATCTCCAGCGAGGCCAATGTTTCCGGCTTCAACCGCAACCTCACCGCATCGCGCGTCAACGTGTCCGACATCCCCGAATGGCTGTCGGGACTGTTCGCCAAGACGATCTCCACCTCGCTCGGCTACTCGGGCATGGTGGATGCCCAGTTCCAGTCGCGCCCCTTCAGCATGAACGGCGCCTTCCAGTACATCAGCTCCGCCTACCGGTCGCTTGGAGTCGCGTCCTTCATCAACGACTTCCAGGAGCTGCGGCTGCAACCCCAGTTCCGCCTCCTGAATTCACGCCTGCGTGTCGGGCTCGGGTTCACCTGGTCCAAGAACAACATCCTCAACGTGCTCGACGCAACGGCGACGCGCACCAACCTCACCGGCACCGTGACCTACACGGCCGGCGACATCGCGACGCTCTCCTTCACCGGGATGTACTTCGTCAACAGCCTCACCCCCGGGAGCGATTCCACCACGGCCATGGAGCGCAGGACCGTGCTCTCCAGCATCGGCTTCTCCCCCTACCTGTACTA
>CAYUYM010000153.1:0-8283 GCA_964449305.1 uncultured Chromatiales bacterium
CATGGTCGGAACCCAGCGGAACACGGACTGCACGGGGTTGCCATTGAGCGGCAGAGCCGGCGTCATGGTTGCGCCCGGCGGGATGCCGAAGCCCTGGAGCGTGACCACGTCGCCGTTGTCGATGTCGGTGGCCTTCACCGGGAAGGTGAGCGTGTCCCCCGGCTTGATGTCGAAGATCGTGTTGTCGTTCGGCGTCACGGAATAGTCGAAGGACGGAGGATTGGATGTCGCCACGATACGAAGGATCATGTCGATCGCGATCTCGGAGATGCCATCGCTCACGATGACCTGGGTGTTCCACAACTGCCCGATGGCCCTGCCAACGGTGTTGAAGGTCACAACGCCGGTGGTCGGGTTGATGGAAAGACCTGTCGGATTCACGTTCGGTGATCCGCCCATCTCTGTCTGCGTGGCGAGTCGGTACGTCAGGTTCTGGCCGTTGGGATCGTTGGCATGGACTTCGAAGGTGGCGGCGGCAAGGTTGGTCTGCACATTGACGATGGGCGGCATGGTGGCCACGGGGCTGCTGTTGCCGGTTCCGATGTTGACCTTGGTCTGAATGCGGAAGTTCGCGTCGTTGTTGTTTCGCAGCGTCGAGAGACGGCAGCAGTTGGTGAAGTACGCAGTGAAGAGACCATCGGCAGGATACGTGTAGGTGATGGTCGCCTCGCCGTAGAACCAGTCCTCGGTGGCGTTGATGGAGGTGACGACGAGGTTCACCGGTGCGGATGCACTGCTGTATCCGAACATCAGCGTGCCCACGGCGACGGTGCCCCCGAGGTTGACAGACGGGAAGAAACTCTTCCTCCATGCCTGCGTCACGTGGAAGGTCACCGTCCGGCCGGACACCCAGGTCCAGGTGATGTTGCCGTAACGGAAATGGGTGGCTTCGGCCTCCTGCGACGTCAGTGCGAAAAGTGACGCGCAGAGGACGAGACCGAGGAGCAGGGTCTTCGACTTCTGCCAGAAGCCGGCACCTGTTGCGGAGTGGCCGCCAACGGACTGGACGGCAGATGTGCCCGTTGTCCGTTCACGCGAAGTGGAATCTATGTTCATGGATCTCTCCAATGATGGTTGATGTGGGAAATGGGAAGGATCTGTCGTCTATCGGAAACACGGCAAGGCCGTGGAGGTCTGTCGCAAGAGAATGCATGGGGAGAGGTCTGCCGCCATGCCAGTTGGAACCGTCGTTTCCTTTCGAATCATTTTCAGGGGCAATTTCAAAACGCAGACCGGGGAATCTTGAGTTCCCGCATCCTGATTTTGTGCGCATTTTTCTGCCACGCCTCACCGACACACGAAGCCTGCAAAGACGGTGCGGATTTCCCGGCATGCTGTCATCCACGCCTTTGCATCAATCGGTGAAAATCGAGTACATTGCACGACTCACATCCTCGTGCAGCATGCAGACCACTTCAGAAGAACGCCGGATCCAATCACGCCTTGAAGACAGGGAGCTGATCCGTCAGGCGCTGGAGGGCAGCCAGGATGCGTACCGGATGATCATGCAGAAGTACCGGAACGCCATCCATCACCTCATCACACGCATGATCGGCGTGCAACACGAAGTGGAGGATCTCACGCAGGAGGCCTTCATCAAGGCCTTCAACTCCCTCGCCAGCTTCAACGACGAGTTCGCGTTCTCCACCTGGCTCTACAAGATCGCGACGAACAACTGCATCGATTACCTCCGCAAGCGCCGCATCAAGACCTTCTCCATCGACAAGCCCATCAACGAGCACGAAAGTGATCAGGGATATGAGATCCCGGATTCCACGTACAAACCCGATGCGGAGATCCTGCGCCGCCAGCAGACACAGGCGATCCAGGACGCGATCGATGCCCTCCCGGACAAGTATCACCGGGTCATCGTCATGCGGCACCAGGAGGAGAAGAGCTACGAGGAGATCGCCGAAGAGTTGGGACTGCCCCTGGGCACCGTCAAGGCACACATCTTCCGCGCCCGCGAGCTCCTCTACCGCCAGCTTCGGGGCCGCGTGGGGGAATGATCCACAAACGATGCGCACATCGCTCCGGCATGCAACCATGCCCTGCCACGAGCGATCGCGTCTTCCCCGACGGCATTCCCAGCCACGCTTCGTCCCCCGGCTTGCTTTTCACCAACTTTCGTGCTATGTTTGTCTGACCCTCGGGGCGTGGCTCAGCCCGGTAGAGCGCTCGGTTCGGGACCGAGAGGTCGGAAGTTCGAATCTTCTCGCCCCGACAAAGGAACCAGAAATGGTTCCTTTGTCCTATTTATGGCTGGACGGTGATGCGCCGCGACATCCCCTCCAGCACGGCGTCGAACAGGGGCATCACTCCCGGCACCGCGGGGATGCGTCCGCCGAAGCCGAGAAAGCGCAATGTGAACATCTGCGCGGGTGTGATCTCGACAGCCTGCAATGCAGCCTCGTTGATCTCGATCGGCGTGTTGGATGCCAGCCTCCGTGTGCGCTCGTGCAGCATGCGCGCAGACAGCGCGGACCGGAAGCGCGTTTCGAGCGCCTGACGCAGGGCATGCATCGAGGCAACGGTGGTGTCCGCCGGCAGCCGCCTCCCAAGCAGTTCCACCACGCACCCCCCGCGGGTGCCGACATGCACCGCCATCCTCTCCCCGGCTTCCAGGCCGAAGGCCGCCCGCCCGAACTCCCCCCGCTCCGTCACGGGAAACCAGTCGACACTTTCGCACGGCACGCCGCCCAGCGTGTCTCCGCCGGCACCCGCGCCGGTGGCTTGGGCGAGAATTCGCCGCCACCCCACGGAATCCTCCGAACAGCAGATGCGCAGGCGCACCTCGGGGGGAGAGCCGAAGTCCTCCAGATGCTGGCGATAAAATGACCATACGCTGTCGTCCGACGCGATGAAACGCTCCCAGAGCACCTCGGGCACCGCCTGGGCCAGCCCGTTGTCCGCCCACATCGCCACATCACGACGCACCTCGGCGCTCGTCTGGAGGTTCCTGCGATATCCTTCCCGCGCCACCATCCAGATGTCGAGTTCATCCCCGATCATTGCGCGGAAAAGCTCGGGAAAGCGACGCACATCCGCCCGTTTCACCCGGTGATCGCGGTGGGCGAGGCGGTCCAGCATGTCGCCGATGCCGATGGAATCGTCCCCCACCGTCGCAAAGGCCTCCGCCTGCCGGGATCCGAACAGGGCGTGCAGGGAATCCAGCGCCGGGGTGAGCGTCAGGACATCAGATGTGTCCGCGTGGAACTGCCGCCGAAGATGCTGCAGCAGCGCTTCGCCGGTGATCCTGTAGGCCCGGTCGGCCAACACTGCACGCGTCCCCTTCCACAGCGAAGCCACAAACTCCCGCGTCAGCGCCGCCTCCCGCCCGGCGCGGAGTTTATTCTCCAACCCCCTGCGCGCATGAAGAAAATCCTGCTCCGAGGCGATGGGGTTGGATCGATCCACCTTCCGGACAAGGTAGAAGCCGCCACCGGCCTGCACCGGTGCGGACACCTGCCCGGGTGCAAGCCGTGCCAGCGTCTGCAGAAGCTCGCGCTCCAGGGTGCCCTGCGTCGTGTCCGGCGCTGTGTTGGCAGCCTGGCGCGCGGCCAGGAGGCTGTCAAAGGACACCCCCGAACGCAGCAGCCGGTGAAGATCGCCGATCTCCTCACGTGACGCAGACCACAGGAACTGGAACTCCACCTCCTTCCGGCGCTCCTCGAACAGCGCCCGAAGCTCGCTTTCACTGATGTGCACACGGGAGCGTATGAGATCGCGGTAGAGCTTGTCACGCACGAACATCTCCTCGGCGATGCGCCGGTTGCGTTCGAAAGTATCCTCACGGAGAAGATCGGAACGGCGAGCATCAGCGGCGAGGAGCTTTTCTGCGATGAGCGACAGGAGGAACTGACGCCGCGCGACACCCTCCATGCCGGGCCTGTCTTTCAGCGGAAAGATCGACAGCGCGAAGCGCTGGAGAAACTCCTGGCGGGTGATGACGGTGCCGCCGGCACGTGCCACCACGTTTGTGTCCGCCTGCTGGGAACGCAGAGTGCCGCCGGTGGTGACAAGCACGATGATGCCCAGCAGCCACAGCAGGCGACGCCGGCGGTGGCCCGGGCGGATCAGAGCTTGCGGCCCTTCCATACCACACGGCCGGTGAGAAGCACGGCAAACGGGAGGATGGTGACGTAGATGAGGTAGTAGAGCTCGAAGGCCACGAAATGCCGGAACAGACGGCCGACGCCAAGGCGCCTGAGAGGCAGCGACAGGAGAAACGCATCACCCGCGCACTTGCCAATCACGGCGGCGAGCCAGGTGCCGATCCCCAGACCGAGGAAGGGCGAGACGAGGATGGAAAGGTTCATGAGGAAGCCGACGCTCATGATGAGGAAGCCGATCGGATGGATGCGCAGGCCGCCCCTCCCCCAGCGCTTCTTCTGCCGGAACACTTCGGAGAGCGAACGGCATGGCTCGCTCCAGACCAGCGTCCGTGGATCGAGGGCATAGCGCAGCTTCCAGCGGGATTCATAGGCGATGGCCTTGAAGAGGATGAAATCCTCGGTGACGCTGAACCCCACGTTCCTGTAACCGCCCACATCGTTGTAGGCCTGCCTGCGGAAGCTCATGTTGTTGCCCACGGCACTCAATGGAAGCCCCCACCCCACTCCGGCCGAGGCGATGGTGAGGAGGTAGGCCCAGTCCAGCGCCTGCATGCCGGTGAAGGTGTCGGAGTCGCGGATGAGCGTCACGCCGCACACACAGCCGGTGTCCGGAGTGTACTGGGACACTGTGTCACGGATCCAGCCCGGAGGCACCACGCAGTCCGCATCCGTGGTGAGGATGATCTCGCCGCGGGCCTGCTCGATCGCCTGCGCCACGGCGTTCGCCTTGCCATGCAGGTCCTGGATGTTCCCCGCGGTGGCAAGGGCCCGCAGCGCGGGGATGCGTCCAAGGGCATCGTGCAGAATGGCCGACGTGCCGTCGGTGGATTGGTCGTCGATCACGAGGATCTCCATCCTGTCCGCGGGGTACTCCAGACGGGCGAGGCCGCCGAGGCAGGCCGGGAGGTTGTGCTCCTCGTTCCGCGCGGCGACGATGACGCTGACAAAGGGGACCCAGGCCTCCTCCCTGTTCCGGGAGGCGCGTCGCGCACCCGACCAGAAGAAGAGGATCTTGACCAGGTAGAGTGCCAACAGTATCGGGACGATGATGGAGATCACAGGGTGTCGCGTGCCTCGGATTCGACAAAGGTGGTCGTCATGAGCCCTTCATCATGGAGAATGCCCGCGAGGGCATCGATGAGGCCGGGCATGACGGGTGCCGTGGCCGGTGTGTCGTGCAGAAGAATGACATCCCCCGGGCGGACGGCTTTCTGAACATACGCAACCATGTCAGAAAAAGGAACTGTCGGATCATAGTCGCCGGGCATCCGGTTCCAGAGGACAAGCCGCAGCCGGTGCCGACGGAGCAGCCCAAGGTGGAGGGGATTGATGCGTCCGTAGGGTGGGCGGAAGAGGCGGGCCTGCCTCCCCGTCGCAGCCCGGATGGCATCGAGGGATGCGCCGAGATCCGTTTCAACCACCCGGGCACCGGAGAGGAGCAGGCTCTGGTGGGAGTGGCCATGACTTCCGATCTGGTGCCCCGCCTGGGCGATGGCGGCGGCAAGGTCGGGATGCGCGGCCACCCGCCGACCGGTAAGAAAGAACACGGCATCGAGCCTGTTCCTGCGGAGGGCGTCGAGGAGGGCGGGAGTGGAGTCGGGATCGGGGCCATCGTCGAAGGTGAGCGCCACTCCGCGCCGGTGCATGGGTGGAAGGCCGACGCGCAGAAGGCCGTTCAATGAAGCGGCCCAACGGGCGGGTGTGGATGCATGTGCCATGCAGGGAATGCGCTGTGCGGGAAGCGGGATCAGAACTCGATGGACATCCCGGGGCCCCAGAACGACTGGCGCTGTTCGAAGAACTCACCATTCTGGTTCATGCCGTCGTACCAGGCGATGAAGAGGTTCACCCCCCTGCCGTGCCACCGGCCGAACTTGACGCCGGCCTGGACCGAATGCGAGGCGATGTAGGCGGGGGCGCTGAAGAGCTTGAAATCATAGGCGGCATAGGCGTGAAGCCACGAGCCGACGAGGTCGGTCCTGACGCCCTCGACGCCGGCCTGGATGGCGAATTTCCGTATCGACGTGGGCTTGACATGGTAGATGTACTGGACACCCACGTAGGCCCTGGCGGTTTCGCGCCAGTCGAGCGCGGTGACGAGGTCGAAGTACTCTCGGCTGTAGATCTGGGCGGGGCGGTCATCGATCCAGCGGCCCGCGACCTTGTCGTAGCGGCCGTCGACGAGGTGGGCACTGATGTGGCTCAGGCGGAACCGTGCCTCAAGGGCCAGATCCGGCCGCAACGGGCGAAGGTAGGTGACATTGACGCCGAAGAGGTAGTCGATGGCATCCACGGGGAAGTGAAAATTCTCCTGGCGGCGGAGTGCCGTCCATGTGAAGAAATCCGCACCGATGCCAAGTGTTGCCGCCTGTCTGGTGGTGTCGAGTCGGAAGCGGACCACATCGATGGAGCTTCCGATATCCCCCCGGAGCTGCGTTCCGTCGCCATGGAGGAGGAAGCCCGCGCGGGGTTCCACGTGATTGGCGATCAGCGGAGGGAAAAGGAGCTGGGATTGCTGGAAGACGTCGATGTCCGTGCCGGACGGGGGGGCATCCTGCGCCGCGGCCGGATGGAGCGTGATGACGGCGAGGAGCAGGGCGGCAGCCGCGCTCCTGATACGAAGGGGGATCATGTGATGGGGTCAGTCCTTGGAATCGTCGGCGAAGAGTTCGGAGTCGTCCTGTTCGGTGGCGACGAACAGGCGCGAGCAGACATCCCCCTGGAAGCGGCCGGTGTCGTTGCAGTTGCGAAAGCGGTCCTTGATCCTGTCAAGCTCCCGGGATTCATCACTGACGGCAAGGTCGTCCATGTCGTCGCAATTGAGGCAGAATTTCACTGGAGCATCATCAAGGTTTTTCACGGGGAGATCCGGCAGGGGGTGAGTGGGTGGTTTTTTCATCTATCGGTCCAATCACACAAGTGAGCAGAGGAAATATACCACGAAGAACACCAAATCCCCGCGAGAAAGTTCGCAAACTCCCATTGAAACGGCATTTTTTCCCCTCGTACATTTTCCTCTTGACAAACACCCCTTCGTTCGTTAGATTATGGTTAGACATTTGGACAACCACCATGATCATCACAGAACAGACAGTGCTATTTGAAGAATCGGAGGCCCGGATCATCCCCCCGCGTGATATCTGGAAGGCGGCGGACCGCAACATTTTCCTCGGCACGAGCGGCTATTCCTATGACGACTGGCTGGGGGTGTTTTACCCGCGGGACACGAGGAAGACGGCGATGCTGGACTATTACCAGCATTTCTTCCCGGTGGTGGAGCTCAACTACACGTATTACAGCATGCCGAAGGCGAGCACGCTCTATCAGCTGGGGAACCGGGCTCCCGACATGCGCTTCGCGGTGAAGGCGCATCAGAGTCTGACGCATCGGCGCACGCGGAACATGGAGGACTGGCGTCAGTTTGCCGACGCCATGATGGTGTTCCACGATGCGGGGCGGCTGGCATCGGTGCTGTTTCAATTCCCCTACAGTTTCAAATGCACGCAGGAGCAGTTCGATTACCTGGAGGAGCTTGCGGAGTTCTTCGAACCGTTCCCGCTGGTCTTTGAATTCCGGCATGTCAGCTGGTACCACAGCGAGACCTACGCCCTGACGCGCCGGCGGCATGTGACGCTCTGTTCGGTGGACGGCCCCCGTCTGCCTGGTCTGACCTCGAATTTCCTCTTCGCATCGCCGAAGATCGCCTACTACCGACTGCACGGGCGCAATGCCTCGTCCTGGTTCAACGGAGACAACATCACACGATACGATTACACCTATCACCCCCATGAGATCCATGAAATACTTCGCAATATTCTTGCTCTTGCCGACAAGGCTGACACAGTCTATGTGTTTGCGAACAATCACCCTCGCGCGCAGGCTGTTGAAACCCTTTCTGCTCTTGCGCGCAGCCTCGATGAGGCGCCGGCACTGGAAACGCTTTGACCGCAACCGCAGCGACCGCGTGGTGCGCTGCGCGCTGTAAGGGACGAGGGAATCGGGAAAGTGAAGGATCAGCAGGGTTATCAGCGTTTTCAAGGTTGTCAGGGTTGTCAGCGTTGGTCTCGGAAGGACTCGCGCAGCCGTCAGCCACCGCCCCGCAGCCCCTCGGTCGTCATGCCCGCGGAGGCGGGCATCCATGGACGGCCGTTGAAGGGTTCTCAGGGTT
>CAYUYM010000154.1:0-8224 GCA_964449305.1 uncultured Chromatiales bacterium
GGACTCGAACCCCCAACCTGCGGTTTTGGAGACCGCTGCTCTGCCAGTTGAGCTACTCGCCTGGGTCATCATCATCAACATCAATACCCGGGAATGGTTCCATCCGGAAGGGGACGGCGGATGCGGTGCGGGAAAATGCAAACTGTTTGCATGGCGAAACATCGGACGGTTATGGCGTGCGCGACGCACCTGTGAAAAATCCGGCCACCGTGTGAAAAATGTTGACACTCTTTTCGGCGCTGCGTATTTCACTGTGGCTGCAAGTCCTTTGCTGACAATGACGGCTCTTCGCTCAACATTCGGATTGACGGATGCACCGCTGGCAGGAAAATTGCATGCCTCCAATGTTGGTTGTCTGCTTGAAAGGAGGTGCCTCATCGACACTGCCGAGAACACTGGAACGCACGTGCACACCGTCCGCAGCTGGTGTGCACGTGCCTCGACGTGCGTTCCCCATATCTTCATGTGACACCAATCCCGCCGTCACCTGCTTCCTGACACGAGCGTCGACGACGGACGCTTCAACCGCTGAACTCGACGAACCTTCACACCATACGTTTCATCCAGGATGCCCACGGGACTTGGCGCATCACCCATGACAGCCTCCACGGCAGTGTCATGTGTGTGTACACCCTTCACCACCAGCCAGAAACCGCCCATCACCATTGTGAGATTCCGTCATGTCGCCACCATATGTGATACAAACGACCAACGCGCCGCGTGCCATCCTCAAGGGGGATTTCGCGACGCTTCATGACGAACTTCCCATCTCCGGGGGATGGGGCTACAATCCGGATGATGCGTGCATCATCGAACTCCGCACTCCGGCCGCCTCCAACGGGCGGTCACCCAACGTCATCACGGTGGAACAGGCCTTCGTCGAGATGCGCCTCTATGAGGAGCTCATCATCTTCCGCCCGAAGTGTGAACGCTTCTCCGGCATCTCGTGGATGCTGCACCGGCAACAGCTCCACCACAGGAACGACCGCATCCTCGACCATCTCATCTTCGATGTCTCCGCCTTCCATGAGAAGGACTGGGAGGCGCTCATGGCGGAACCCGAAGCTCTGGAGGATGCCGCCAGCCTGGCCGCGCGCCAGCAACGGCGCGAGGCACTGATGCTCCGCTTCGTCGAGGAGTTCTGGTTCGATGTCACCTGCGTTCACCACCGGTGACGTTCCAACCACTCCCGGCCACCTGCCACGCGTGTCACCACCCCGCTCGTCTCATCCGCACTTTCCTGAATTCCGACGTAACCTCTTCCCCCCGCCCGTGTCTTCTCATCGCCTGATCCCCGCCACTCCGGCTCCGACGGTTTCATCTCTTCACAATAGACAGGTTTGGTCATGACCCTTTCGCACCCCTTTCACCGCATTGTTGCATGCTGCCTGTTTCTCCTCGTCGTCGCATCTGCTTCGGCGCAGGAGAAGAACATCCGTATCACCTTCACCGGCTGGGACAACACGGGGAGCGCCGCCGTGGCGCTCGACTCGGTGCGCGTCCGCGACCTCGCCACCGCCAGGGACACGCTCATCCTCTCCCCCTTCATCCTTGATGTGCGCATCCTCACCGGTGTCGACGGCCTCACCACCGCCGCCCCCAAGGGCCTTGATGTCTCCTCGAACTTCGCGAATCCCTTCACCGACAACACCCGCTTCCTTGTCACCACGCGCGGAACGCGCGCTCTCTCCGCGGCCCTCTATTCCGTCGATGGCCGCTCGGTGACGCAGCTGACGCTGTCCGTCGCCGATGGCAGCCATGAGTTCGTCCTCCATGGCGCCGCGCTCGCCAACGGAGTATACATCCTCCGCGTGGACAACGGCGAGGCGGTGCGCAGCATCCGCCTGGTGAAACAGGGGCTTCGCGCCGGCGGCAGCGCCCGTATCGAACATTCTGCGAGCCATGCAGTGGCGCCACGCGTCACACTCGGCAAGCGCGCCATCCCCATGCCCCTGCGTTGCACGGGTTTCGCGTCCGGCTGGTCCGCAGCTCCGGTGGAGATCGCCCCCGGTTCGGACACCACGGTGCGCTTCGCCTTCACTCATCAGGACCGTGCTCCGAAGGTCGATGCCTTCACGGCTGATGCCTATGCGGTGACGTCCGGGACGGCGGTGCACTACGAGCTGCGCGTGAGCGATGCCGACGGCGATCTCGTGCGCACGCTCATCGACTTCGATGGCAACGGGGTGTTCGACGATTCGGCATCGGTCACCGGCGCCACGGGTGTGTCGCAGTTCACCAAGACCTGGGCTGCAGTGGGGACCCACCTCGCCCATGCGCGCGTGCGCGATGCAAGGGGACTCACGGCCGATTCCAACTGTGTCCGCGCCGTGGTCGTGACCCAGGCCAGCACCGTGCCGACGGTGGATGCCTTCACGGTGAACGCGCAGTCCGGCAGGACCTCCGACACGATGCGCTATTCCGTCACGGTGAAGGACGCCGGGGGCGACCTCGCAAAGGTGTGGATCGACTTCGATGGCAACGGGGTGTTCGATGATTCGTCTGCCGTCACCGGCGCCAGCGCCACGGTCACGTTCAAGCGCGTGTTTCCCGCGGCCGGCAGCTACACGGCAAAGGCCCGCGTGTCCGACTCGGGCGGCCTCACGGGCAATGCCACGCTCGCCGCTCCGGTGGTGATCTCGCAGGCTCCGCCGGCTCCCGTGATCAGTTCCTTCACGGCCGACAAGCTCACACATCTGACTGAGGACACGGTGCGCTACACGGTGGTGTGGACCGATGGCGACGGCAATGCATCCAAGGTGCTCATCGACTACAACGGCGACGGCACGTTCGACGATGTGGTGCAGGTGACTGGCGCCAGCGGAAGCACGGTGATCGAGAAGATCTACACCACGCCGGGATCATATGCCTCCAAGGTCCGCGTGCAGGATGCCGATGGTCAGACGGCGGACAGGAACCTCGCCGCCCCCGTGGTTGTGACACAGGCGCCGCCCGCCCCCGTCATCACATCCATCAACCCGCCGTCGGTCTGCTTCGGCAGCCCGCTCACCATCGCGGGACAGAATTTCGGGGCCACGCGCGGCACATCGTATGTCCAGTTCAAGGGTGGCGATGTCGCCGGCGGTACGGCCTACCACTTCACGGCCACCATCTACTCCACCTGGACGGACACGGGCATCCTTGTGCATGTGCCGACGGGTGTGAAACTTGCAGGTGTGGTGTATGTGGTGGTGAACGGCCACCGCAGCAACGAGATCCTGTTCCAGATCTCCCCCTCGCCCACGCTCACCACCACCGCAGTGACCATGATCTCCCACAAGGCGGCCGCCGGTGGCGGCAATGTGGTGACCGACGGAGGATCGCCGGTCCTGGATCGCGGCATCTGCTGGAGCACTGCGCAGGACCCGCTTGTGACAGACGCGAAATCATCAGGCGGCGCGGGCTTGGGCACCTTCACCTGCCCGCTGACCAACCTCCTCCCGAACACCACGTACTACGTCCGCGCATGGGCATCGAACGGCACATGCACGGCGTATGGGACGGCGAAGTCCTTCACCACCTCGGCAGCGCCGCCGGCGACGGTGACCATCGGCAAGCAGGTGTGGATGGGAGCGAACCTCGATGTGGTGACCTATCGCAACGGCGACACCATTCCGGAGATCACGGACGCGAATGCCTGGAAGACGGCCAAGACGGGCGCATGGTGCTACTACAACAACGATCCCGCCTTTGGTGGCATCTATGGAAGGCTGTACAACTTCTACGCCGTCAGCGACCCGCGGGGTCTGGCGCCGGAAGGCTGGCGTGTACCGACCGATGCCGATTTCGACACGCTGCTCGCCTCCATCGGCGGCGCGGTGCTGGCCGGCAACAAGCTGAAGGAGGCCGGAACAGTGCATTGGAGTGGACCCAACACCGGCGCGACCAACAGCACCGGCTTCACGGGTCTGCCAAGCGGCTACCGCTGGTTCGAGGGCCTCTTCCAGTTCTATGCCACACACGGCTACTTCTGGACCTCCACGCTCAGCGGCACCGACATCGTGGTGCGCTTCCTCCGCTACAACCTCGAGGACATGTACAAAGCCACAGTGACGAGCACCTATGGCATTCCGGTGCGCTGTGTGAAGGAGTGATCCGAACAGGGCGGTGGGGGTGATGATGTTCAACGCTCAGGAGTTCACGAACAACATCTGACGCGCGCGCTGGCATGCCACCACCATGGTACTCAAAGGCACGAGGACGAGTTCTTCGTGCCTTTGTTGTTTGGGGTTGTCAGGGCTGGCTTCGGAAGGACTCGCGCGTCGATTCCCGCGCCTGCACTGAGCCTGTCGAAGTGCGGGAATGACGGAAGGACTCGCGCATTCGCCGTCCACCACCCCGCAGCCCCTCCGTCGTCATGCCCGCGAAGGCGGGCATCCATGTCCGGCCTTCGCAGCCATGGCGTGGATTCCCGCGCCTGCACTGAGCCTGTCGAAGTGCGGGAATGACGGATGGATGCCGATGGATTCCCGCCGTCACCTGCTCCGTTCTTTCACGCCTCCGGATCCCAGCCGGCACGGAGGAGTGCGCGGCGGGCTGCCTGGTGGGCGAGGGGGCTGTCGTTGTGCGGCTGCACGGGGACTTCGGGGTGGTCGCGCAGCAGGCGGAGCGCGGTGTCGACATCGCCGGAGGTGCACTGAGACCAGAGGTGGTAGATGCCGCCCTCACGCTCCTCGATGGCGTTGTGACAGGTGAGGATGCGGCGGAGAGTGTCGACGATGGCACGCGTGGGGGAGGGCACCAGGAGCGCGGCGATCGCCCCATGGTCCAGCCGCAGCCGCTGCGCATCGGGGGCGGGGCTGCCGCCGCGGCGTGCGATGGTCGGCAGCACGATGCGCTCCTCCATGCCGATGTGCCGGAGCAGCCCCCTGCGGAATGGCGCATACGAGGCCATGTCGAAACCGTCGCCGCGGTCGGCGGCGTCGAGCAGTGCCTCCAGACGGGCGTGGTCGGCGGCGAGGTGGGCGTGGAGGGGATCGGTCATGCGATCAACGTCCTCAGCCTGCCTGCTCCATGGCGATGGCGCGCGGGAAGAGGATGTTGTTCTCCAGATGTACATGGCGGTGCAGGTCGGCCTCGAAGACGGCGAGCTCGGTGTAGAAGGCAGTGAAGGTGTTGCAGGCATCGGCCGGGAGGGTGAAGCCGCCACTCAGGCGCCGGATTTCCGCGAGCGCGTTCCCGGCGTTCTCATGTTCGGCCTCCATCATGCGGATGGGATTGGCGATGGATCCGAACGGTGCGGTGAACAGGGTGCCGTTCCGCCGTGCAGCGACGAGGCTTTTGATGGCGGGGAAGAGGATCTGTTCCTCCTTGAACATGTGCTGCGTGAGCTCGCGGCAGACGCTGGCCACATGGTCCGAGATGGGGATCACCTCGGGGTGGTTGGCGCCATGGGCAGCGGCCACCTTGTCTCCCCAGCCGGTGATCACGGGCATGATCCTGTTCAGGTAGGTGTGATGCGTCTGGACGATGAAGTCCGCGAGGAAGTCGGGATCCCAATCCGCGTAGCGGAGTTCCTGCTGTCCTGCGGCCGTGTTCGCCGTGGCGAGTTCTTGGAGCAGGGGGGCGGGATCGATGCCCTGGGTTTCGCATGCGGACTGGAGGGTGCGCCCACCACCGCAGCAGAAATCGATGCCGTGCCGCTGGAAGACCGCTGCCGTGCGGAAATCCTGTGTCACGATGTCTCCAACCGTCTGTTCAAGCATTGTATCGTTCATGTCCGACCTCAGTCGTTGGTGATGTGATTGTGGTGATCCACATATGCAACATCGCGGGCGGACGGCTTGGAAAAATTGACCTGCGTCGGATTCCTGTGGTTTCTTCTTTCCGGTGCGACGTGTAATTTCCTGCATGGACCGTGACCACATCATCCAGGTGCTGCGCAGCGTGCCGCTCTTCTCGGCACTCGACGACGACGACCTCCACGAGATGAGCGCCCACTGCGCGGTGACGCGTCTCCCAAAGGGGCGGGTGATCTTTTGTGACGGCGATGCCTATCACGGGTTCTACGTGGTGATCGCCGGAAGTGTGAAGGTGTACAAGCTCACGAAGGGCGGGCGGGAGACGGTGCTGCACGTGATCCGCCCCGGTAACACGCTTGCGGAGATACCCATGTTCACCGGCAGCGGGTACCCGGCGCATGCATCCACTCTCGAGCCGTCCACACTGCTCTGCGTGTCGAAGCACGGCTTCCTCGCCTCACTGCGCTCGCGGCCTGATCTCGCCCTGAAGATGTTCGCCGGTCTCTCGCGCCGCGTCCGCGACCTTGGCGAGCAGCTCGAGCGCATCACAAGCCTCGATGTCCGCACGCGTCTTCTGCGCTGGCTCGCCGACGAATACGAGAGCCAGAAGGGCGCGACCGTTGTGCCCATGGTCACATTGAACGTCCCGAAGTCCGTTCTTGCCGCCCAGATCGGCACCATCGTCGAGACGCTCTCGCGCACACTGAAACGGCTCGAGGGTGAGGGCCTCATCCGCGTCGTCCGCCGGAGGATCTTCATCGAGGATCTCACCCGCCTCCGCGCAGAAGCGGAAGGGTGACGTCCCCTTGGTACGCGCCCGTTGGGGCACGGCGGGCCGCGTCCCAACGGGCGCTCTTTTTAAGTCCGCGGAAGAAAAACTTGACATTGCGCAACGGAATCGCCATGTTTGCGGCGACGGACGCAGAATGCGAATTCGCAGGCCAGCCAAGGAATGGCGATGGTGCAAGATGCATGCATGATGGTGAGTGGACGCCTCCCGCGAAGGAGACATGGGGAGGCTGTTCCGCACTCCGACGGCCTGCGCTGCCGCGGACTGAGCCGCCGATCACGATTATTTTCATCAAAGTCTGGAGTTGTCTCATGAGAAGGAGAAATTCATGGTGAACGCCACCCTCCTCGATGGCTGGCGCAGTGCGGGGTCGTATACGTTGACCATCCAGCAGGATGTGCTGTCACGCCTTCCCGCGGGACTGTATCGCTACGAACTGCGCATGGGCTCGGCGAGCACATCGCGTGTGATGGTTCTCATCCACTGATTGCCCACTGTGGGCGGGGAGATGTGCTTCTCCCCGCCCGCACATTCAACGAGGATATCATGCATCGCATTGCATTTTTCGCATGCCTTGGTGCGGCCTTCATCCTGTCAGTTCCCTGTGTGATGGCGCAATCACATGACAACACGCCCACCCGCGGTCTTCCGGGAATGATCGTAAAGAACACCGGGCAATGGGATCCCGCCATTCTCTATGCTGACATGCTTGGGCGGTATTATTTCACCATGGATGGTGTGTTGATGAACCCAGAGACAAGGTCGCCTCTGTCGCGCTCAGGTGCAGAATCAGGAGGCAGCAGCCTGAGCTACGTGTTTCGCACGAATGAGGTTGTGCACGTCGGCTTCACGCAGGTGACTGTTCTTCCGGCGGACGCTGTGGCGGGCAGGGGGAACATGTACATCGGCCCGGACCCGCATGACTGGCGTGAGAGGGTGCCCATGTATACAGCCGTGGTGTATCGCAACGTACGCGATTCCATCGATATGCAATTCGTGGCAGACGATGGGAGCCTGCAATGCCGCATTCTTGCACGCCCTGGTGCCGCGCCGCCCGATATTGACGATGTGAGGATGGCTGTTCTGTCGCTGCAGAATGCAGACAACGCCAGTGCAGGAGGCGGCGACCAGGCACGACAGCACGGCAGGGAGTCTCGTGCATACACCACCGCCGCAGATGGCTTCACCGGTGAGTACTCCGTCACTCTCGGCGGAGCTGGCCCCGATGTGATCTCAGAGATACACGAGCTGGAGGATGGAAGCATGATTGTGGTGGGGATGTGCGGAAGGGCCATGCTTCTGCCACCACTCACCGTCCAGCAGCCATCAATCTATGTCATGCGTCTGGACTGCGAGGCGCGCTCTGTGTTGTACTGCACATTGTATTCCGGGAAAAAGGGATCGATGCCAATGAACAATGTAATGAGTTGTTATATTCCAGTCGCATTCAAGGCAGATGGGCATGTGATAGCCGGAGGCAACATCAGTAATCCTGCGAATCGATGGAATCTTCCTCTGACTCCTGACGCCATGGAAGTTCCTGATTCTGGGAGCGGTTTCTTTTATTTCTTCGATCTGGATCCAACTGGTATACTCACCTATGCCACCCTGTTCGGGAACAGGAGCACCGGGAGGATGGGCTACTGGGGCAGTTCGATCACCACCGACATCCATGGCAATGTGTATATCGGTG
>CAYUYM010000155.1:0-8201 GCA_964449305.1 uncultured Chromatiales bacterium
GTCGGCCTTGGTGGACGGGATGAGGAACTTGTGGTCGTTTCCATCCTCCCACTTCTTGGGGTCGGCATCGGGATCGTTGCCGCTCATGATGACGAACTTGTACCCGATCTCCTGTGCCGCAGCCACGGAATCACGGGGAATCTTCACCACGCCGCTGTAGAAGAAGTCGGCGTTGTAGTTGCGGGAGCCGCCGTTGCCGTGCTGGTCCTCGCGGTTGAGGAACAGCGTGTGTGCCCAGCTCAGGTTGCCCAGATAGCCGGGCCATGCAGCGCCGCGAACGCCCACGCGATCGGTCGCCGGATTGAACGCTTCCCAGCCCTGCATGTTGACGCGGACCCACACGGCGATCGAATCGGCGCCGACGCTCCACGGTTTCCAGAACTGGTCCTGCTTGTCCTTCGATCCGTTGATGAACTGCAGCGGGACGATCATGTCAGCGGTGCCGGTCTGCAGAATGCGGTTGCCATCCGGAAGGATGTCGTTCTCCCAGCCCTTGTGTTCCTGGTCACCCGAGGCCGAGGCCGCATTGGTGAAGAACTTGTACTGGACCTTGGCGTTGACGGGGAAATCGACCGTGGCGGTCCAGTAGTCGCCGCCGACGTTGGTCAGTGTCACTCCTGTCGAGCCGTCCCAGGTGAGCGGTGCAGTGTCGCCCCGCATCTGGATCACGGCCTTGTCCGGCCACAGGGTGTCCGGAACTGTCGCGGAATTCACGAGAAACGTGACCTTCACGGTGGACTGGGCGAATGCCGGGCCCACGAGGATCAGGGTCAGGAGCAGCATGTACAGTCCATGCATTTTTTTCATCGAAGCACTCCTCTTTGTGAGAGATGATACATGAGACACAGAAAACGATGTCGTTGGTGGTGGGTTTGGGCACTGGGAAAACTCCATGGTAGGGAATCCCAAAATGCACGGCAAATGTCCGAATCAGAAGATCACACCGAGCGTGATCGTGTGCACCTCCTTGAGTCGGCCGAAGTCCTGGTACGCATAGTCGATGGCGGCGGCGATGCTGCCGAAGAGCGGGTATTTCAGACCCAGCCCCGCCGTCAGGCCCTCCTCGCTGTCCTTCATGAACAGGGCCTTGTATCCGCCGCGCACGAAGAAGATGTCGCGAAAGGCGAGTTCCGCTCCGAGGTTGACGTGCTCGTCGTTGTCGTTCGGCCGCACGGCGTCCACGGCGGTGGTGATGGCGAACATGTCGTTCCGCACCAGGTCGTAGGCCGCACCGACACGGAAGAAGAGCGGGAGCTCCCAGGAGTCGGTCTTGAGCGTGGCGACGATGGTCTTGTTGCCGCCCGTGGTGCCCGGATCGATGTCGATCCGCTGCACAAGGTCCTTCCCGTCGAGGCGCATGTCACTGCCGAAGTTGGAGATGCTCATGCCGAGGCGGAGGCCGTTGAACGGGGTGATGAAGTACAACCCCACATCGAAGCCGATGGCCGTGGCCGATTCGTTCCAGATGCGCTGGGAGATGTACTTCACCGAGCCGCCGATGGAGAAGCGGTCGGTGAGGTTGCGGGAGTAGGAGATGGCGATGGCCAGATCCTGGGCGTCCCAGATCTGCCCGGTGCCCTCCGGGTTGGTGACGGTGTTCACCGGCTCGTCGCCATAGGCGAGCTGGGTCATGCTGAGGCCGATGGTGTTGTCGGCATCGAGCGCCACTTTGAGCCCCACCCAGTTGAAGTCCGTTCCAACGTGCCAGCCGGTGTGCGAGGCCATCACCTCCGACCCGCCCGAGCGTGAGAGCGCACCGGGGTTCCAGTAGATGGATGTCACATCTGAGGCGGAGGCCGTGAATGCCCCGCCCATGGCCACGGCGCGCGGGCCGATGCCGATGCCGAGGAACGGTGCGGCGGTGGTGCCCACCTTCGTCTGTGCGGTGAGGTGAAGCGTGAGCGCGAGAAGGCCGACAAGGACCGATGCGGAGATTCTGCTGATCGTGTTCATGACGCTGCCCCCTCTCACTTGATGATGCCGATTTTGCCGGACTTTGATCCGACAGGTGATTCGACCACATAGAAATAGACACCGAAGGCGATGTCGAGATTCTCCTTCGATTTGAGATTCCATGACACGGTGCCGTCGTTGATGTCGGAAGCGTGCCGGAGCGTGATCACGTGCTCACCGCGGGCGGTGTAGATGTGGATCACCGCCTGCGCAGGCAGATGGATGAAGTCCACCTTGCGCTCGCCGCGTCCCGAGGTCACCAGTGGCGGAAGGGCCGATTCATGCGTGGTCGCCGAAACGTAGGGGTTGGGGACGACGCGGATGTTCTGCATCTCGAACTTCGCCTTCTCCTCGTCCACCTTCGGCAGGGCGGGCGAGAAGGTGTACACATCACCCGCCCGGAAGGGCTTCGACGTGCGGCACACGAGCCTGTCACCGTCGCTGTAGTCATACACGCGGTCGGGTGGCTCCGTGGGGCGGTTCACAAAGGACATGGTCCAGGTGAAGAAGGGTCGGCCCCCGCGGTCGAGGTCGAAGAGGGAGAGCTCGTCGTTCGAGGAGAGCCTCCCGTTGCCGTCGGTGTCCGTGAAGATGAAGGGGATCTTGTGCCCCTCGGTGGTGTTGATCACCGTGAAGTTCACGGGCAGTGCGGGCGCACCATACAGCGCGGCCGACGTGTCGATGATGCCGTTCGCGAAGCGGATCTCATAGTCCGACGGATACCGGATGCCGCGGAGCGTGTCGGGCGGGATAAGCACGTTCGTCGTGGCGAAGGTGTAGATCATCGCCTTCGTCGGGTCACTGAAGCCCGACAACGTGTCGATGATTTTGATCTGCCACATGTTCGCGAACACAAGCTGCAGCCCGTCGAACACGTCAGCGTCCAGCGCCTCGCTCACCCACGGGCTGTTGCGGATGTACGGGGACTGGTGGATCGGGTTGTACTCGTAGAGCACGGTGTACTCGCCTGTGATGCCGACGGGGCGCAGCTCGCCGCGCTTCTCGTCGAGGTGGTACTTCGAGGGATCCACCGGGCCGCCGGCGTTCTTCACGAGCACACTCGCGGGGATGATGTTCGTGTGCGGCAGGCGCACAGCCACGGTGTCCTTGAAGGTGAAGGCAAAGGACTGCTGTGTCTTGTTGCGCACGGTGTAGGTGGCGGTGATCTGTGCCACCTCGTTGAGGTCGTCCGGATCCCGCTTCCCGTTGCGGTCGTTGTCGATGCCGTCGGTCGCGATGTCGGTGAAGGTGATCTCGTAGGTGTCGCCCTGCAACGCCATCGGATCCTCCACATGGTAGCCGACCGAGCCGGTGGCGAAGGAGGACTGCGGCGGGATGACGGTCTGGCGTGCCGGATCGAGGTAGCCGGCGACGGGGGCGTTCGGCACGACGCGCACGGTGTTGATGTCGAGCTCCGCGGAGCCGTCGGCAAGGATCTTGATGCGCTTCGAGTTCTCCGCCGGGAAGATGTCGGTGCGCTCGTTGCCGCGGTCATAGGCCACGATGGCATAGTAGTACGTGCGGCCGTTCTCCACATCGAGGTCGGTGAAGGAGTGCACGAGGCCGCTGTTGGAGCCGAGGTAGAAGGAGCGGCCGGAGACCGTCTCGAAAAGCTCGGGCGAGGCGCGGAAGTAGCCCTTCACCGAGTCGATGAGGTCCATCTGTGCGATCGGCTTGTAGGCCACGATGATGCCGTCGGCATCGGTGATCTTCGCGGCGTCCACGAAGTTCGGATCCGTGGCCTTGTAGATCTTGTAGCCCTGGAAGTCGTATTCGCGGAGCACGGGGTCGTAGGACTTCTCGGAGCGGCGGTCCCAGTAGAGGGTCACCTTGCCGTCGCCGGGCACCGCAGTCAGCGTCGGCTTGTCGGGGGCCACGGGGAAGCGGTAGTTGCTGTTGTAGATCTTCTGCACGGTGACGCGGTGCTTGAGCAGGTCCGCCAGATCCTCCTCGAAGCCCCCCGCACCACCGCCAAAGACGAGTGCGAGCGAGAAGCGCTCGGTGCGTCCGGCGAGCAGCGGGAAGTATCCGGAGCCGTAGATGAAGTCACCATCTTCGCCGCGTGTCGGGCGGTTGTTGATGATGGACTTCGGCACGTCGAAGAAGCCTGGTGCGAGCCGCTTCCAGAGCTCCTCATCGTCGGCCAGGCTGATGTCGCCCGCCGGCGTGAAGTACTGGAAGCTCGTCAGGCCGATCTGGTCGGACTCATCCACATCCGTCTTGTCGATGTTCGCCTCGCCCGGCAGGCCGGTGTCGGTGGGGCCGGGTTCGTAGCCGGATGTCGGTGCTCCGTCGCCCTCGCCGTGGTCGCGCGTGTTGGGCACGCCGTCGCGACCGAGGTCGTCGAAGTCGATGTTCCAGTCGTTGTCGTTGTCGATCATGTCGTCGCGCCGCTCGTCGATCATGCGATCCATCGTGCCGCCGCCGTTCGCGTAGTCCACGTACCGCACAGGCCGGAGGATGTCGATGAGGGTGTTGCCCTGGGCGTCGCGCTTGAGCTGGTTGTAATGGAGGTAGTAGTTCTCGTCGATCACGCCGTCAAGATCGTTGTCCACGCCATCGTAGGCGTTCGGATTCACGATGAGGTTGTTCGATCCGTCACGAATGATGTTGCCCTCCGCCAGCTTCGTCGAGCCCGGCACCACCACGATGTCGGCGCCGCGCGTGTGGATGGTCGTCTGCGAGGCCGGCATGTCCACGATGCTGCGGGTGTAGTTGTCGTTGACGATCACGAGCCGGTCGCCCGCGCGAACCACGGTGGAGTCGAAGCTCGTCTTCTGGAAGTACGGGGCCGAGGCCATGATGCCCGCGTCGTTGTCGTTGTCGATGCCGTCAAAGGGATTGCCCGGCGACTCGAGAAAGGCGTATCCAACAAGGCCCACAGGGCCGACCCAGCTTGGGTTGCGCATGTTGTTGTCGGGATAGTCGCCCGTGTAGGTCAGGTCGAGGTTGACATCGAAGAAGGAGAAGTCGTCGTCGTATTCGGACGGGGAGTTGTCGGAACCCGTCACGCCGATGTAGGTGCCCACAAGCATGCCGAACACGGCGCGGGTGTAGTCCGTGGTGCCGGTGTTCGAGATCTCGTAGAGCCAGAAGATGTTGTCCTGGGCCAGGAACTGCGCCCACTGGAGCGCGCGCACGCGCATCTCGATGCCGAGGCCGTTGCGCGAGGGGTTGCGGGAATCAGGTTTGAAGGCCACGTTCCAGAGGTTGTTGGACGCGACGTTGAACTTCTCGTCGTTGTTGTCGTCCATCACGAAGTAGGTCTCCTCGTCGCTGCTGCCGGACTTGCCGAAGTAGCCGTTCCAGAAGCCGCGCCAGCCCGGGTCGGTCGGGTCTTTGAGCTTGTCGGGCCAGGTGACGGGCCAGGTGCGTGGGTCGGTGAGGATGGCGACACCCTGCTGCGAGGTGTTCAGGTAGCCGCCCACTGGTTCGAAGGTCCAGGGCTTGCCGGAGGGCGATTCGTCGCGGCGCTTCGTCGGGCGGTCCACCGGGCAGGTGATGACGCTGTGCCAGGTCTTGTTCTGGTCCGTGACCTCGGCGCCCACGAAGGGCGAGACGTCGCCGAGGTAGCCGTTGTTGTCGTAGATCCAGGCGCCGCGCGGGCCGCCGGTGGCGGGCTGGCCGATCACGCCCCAGTTGCCGAACACGGTTTTCACGCGGTTGCCTGCCACGATGTTGGAGCGGCGATACTCGCGGCCGCTCTGGGCGGAGGCGGTGATCGAGGTGAGGAGGAGAAGGGAGGCGGTGATGGCGAAGATGCGTTTCATGTCGGTGCTCCTCCCTTAGAATTCGAAGTTGGCGCCGATCTCGATGCGGCGCGGTTCGGAGTAGTTGGTGGGCGCGAGGAACCACAGCTCGAGCGGGTTGACCGGCGTGGGCGTGTTCTGGCCCTTGATCCGCTGCAGGTCCGTCGTGTAGCCGGCGCGGCCGGTGTCGTCCCACACGTTCACCTCGTTGAGGATGTCGAACACGTTGAACACGCGCATGAAGAGGTTCAGTGTCGTGAAGCCGATGTCGAAGTTCTTGTAGAGGCGCAGATCCACATTGAGCGAACCCGGCTTGAGCGCGCTGTTGGTGATGAGCGAGGTGATGTCCTCCGTGCGGCGCGGTGTGTAGGGCATGCCCGATCCGTACTGCGCGATGAGGCTGCCGCCCCAGGACTCCTGGTTGTAGGAGACGGTGGCGTTCACCGTGTGGCGCTGATCCCAGCTCAGCGGCGTCATCTGGACCTCCGGCAGATCCCCGCGTGCGGCCGCCTGCTGTGCCGCGTACGGATCCGATGCCGTGCCGCGCACGATCTGGAAGGTGTAGTCGAGCGTGGCGGAGAGGCCGTCGCTGAAGCGCTTGTTGAGCGCAAGCACGATGCCACGCGTGAAGGCGAAGTCGCTGTTCACGATCTTGGAGTACGTGGCCGAGCCGCCGAAGATGGTGATCTGATCGGCGCGCGTCCCGGCCAGGTTGCGCGTGTCGCGGATGTAGGCCGTCACATCGAGACCGATGTCGTCGGTGAGCTGCTGCTGGAGGCCGATCTCGGCGTTGATCGTCTGCTCGGGTTCCAGGTCGGCATTGCCCACCGTGCCCTGGTTGCCCGTGCCCGTGCCGAGCTTGAAGAACGGATTCGTGTAGAGCAGCTCGAAGGCCGGAAGCTGGAAGAAGTGCCCGTAGGAGAAGTGCAGCACGCCCCGGTCGGTGATGGGGAAGGCCGCACCGAGCCGCGGGCTGAACTGGTACTTCGTCGATGCCTTGTCGTACCAGCGCTGCTGGCGCTCCTCGAGCGTCACATCGGGTTCCCCGGGATCCTGGAGTCCGTTGCCGTTGTAGTCGTGAAAGCGGTTCTCAATCCGGATGGGATTGTAGATGCTCGGATCCGTCGGGTCGTGCAGCACCTGCCCGTCGGGCATGAACATGTCGAAACGCAGGCCGATGTTCAGGATCAGCTCGTCAAACTCCATCTTGTCCTGGACGTAGGCGGCCAGCTCCGTGGGCTTGCGGGTGTAGGTGTCGCGATACAGGGTGCTCACATCCAGGACGCGCGTCTGGATGAAGGGCGAGCCCTTCGTCACGTCGAGCTCCGTCTGCTCCTCGATGGGCCGGAGCGTGATGTTGTCGTAGTCCAGCGTGTGGGCGCTGTACTGCACGCCGCCCTTCACCAGATGCTCCTGCGTCACCTGCGAGGTGATGTCCCACTTGGCGACGAGCGACGTGGTGGTGCGGTCGAAATGCGACATGTCCACACCGCCCGTGCTGAAGCTGTAGGGTGTGAGCTGCTGCAGGAGGTTGGGATGCACGTAGCGCGCATCGTGCATGTCCTCGTACACAGAGCGTTGGTACTGCTTCGAGAAAAGAGACACGCCCAGCGTGTGAAAGGTGGACTGCGAGATCACATGGGTCATCTGCGCGAGGTGCGTGGTCCCGAGGCGGTTGTTCGTCGGGTTGCCGTCCGGGTTGTAGACGTAGAAGCTGTTGAAGTCCTGATAGGTCACATCGTCACGGATGAACTGGTACCAGGCCTTGATGTTGTCGGACACCTTGAGCGACAGCTTGGCCTGGCCATACCATTTCGTGCTGTTGTTCATGGCCACCGTCTCGTTGTCGCCGACGCCGGAGGCATCGCGGTTGAGGATGTAGTTCCCCGCGCTGTCCTTGTAGGCGATGTTGGAGGGGGTGAACCTTCTGATGCCGTTGAGCCAGCCGTTGAAGCGGTTGTAGCGCCCGTTGAGCGTGAAGAAGAGGACGCCCGGCACCACGGGGCCGCTCAGGTAGCCCTCATAATTCTGGATGCCGAGGGGTTTGATCTCGTCGATTCCATAGAACGTGTCGCTGTGCGAGCTCGCATAGCTGCCGATGTAGGCGCCGACGCTCCCGCGGAAGCGGCTGTCGCCGTCCTTCGTCGCGATGTTGACCACACCCGACATGGCCTGGCCGTATTCCGCGTTGAAGGCGCCGCTGACAAGCTGGAGTTCCTGCACCTGGTTCTTGTTGACGTCCACCACCGTGCCGCCGTCGAACTTGTCGGTCACCGGGACGCCGTCGATCCAGTAGGCCACCTCGCCGGCACGGCCGCCGCGCACATGGCCGTTCACGAAGCCGGCCTGCAGGTTGAGCACCTCGCTCACCTCGGTCACCGGCAGGGAGGCGATCTCCTCGGAACCCACCACGGCGGTGGAGGCCGTGAGGTCCTTCTGCACGAGCGGACGTTCCGCGGTGATGACCACCTCGTTTTTCAGTTCCACCACCTGCTCGCC
>CAYUYM010000156.1:0-8179 GCA_964449305.1 uncultured Chromatiales bacterium
ACATCCATCAGATTCCACTGATCATGAACGCCGAACGATTCATCATCCGACGCTATCTCTTTGGAAGAAAGAGGTTCACATTCATCAACCTCATCTCGTTGCTGGCGATGCTTGGCATCACCTTCGGCGTGGCGGCATTGATCGTGGTGATGTCGGTGTTCAACGGCTTCAACGGGCTGGTGGTGTCGATCCTGCAGGACTTCGATCCCCACATCAAGGTGGAGCGGCTGCCGACAGGTGAGGGGAGGTCGCAGGAGGAGATGGCCACCCTGCTGCAGGGCACGCCGGGGGTGACGGCCGTGTCGCCCTTCGTGGAGCGCAAGGCGATGATGACGGGAAAGGGTGGGAACGTGTTCGTATGGGTGAAGGGGATTGATCGCGGTCATGCGGGAAGCGTGTCGCGCGTGCAGGAGCGCCTTGTGGCGGGGTCCTTTGCCTTGTCCACCCCGAACAGCATTGTGCTGGGCATCAGTCTGGCCGACAAGATCCGTGCACTGCCCGGCGACACGGTGACGCTGCTGAGTCCCGCCGGAATGGAGAACATGCTCACACAGATCGTGACGCCCACGGTGATGCGATGTGTGGTGGCCGGGGTGTTCGAATCGCGGAACAAGGTGTACGACGGCGCCTACGCCTTTGTCGCCCTGCCCGCGGCGCAGCGCCTGTTCCGGCTCGGTGACCAGATCAGCGGCTACGAGCTGCGTCTGGACGACATCGACAGGGCGGATGCGATGAAGCGGACGCTGACGACGGCCATGGGTTCCGGGTGGCAGGTGCTGACCTGGGTGGATCTGCACAAGGATCTGTACTCGGTGATGAAGATCGAGCGATGGAGCGCCTTCATTCTTCTTTCCGTGATCGTGGCCGTGGCGGTGTTCAACATCCTCGCCTCGCTCACGATGCTCGTTCTCGAGAAGCGGCGCGACATCGGGATCCTGCGGGCGATGGGGATGACCGGCAGGCGCATCCAGCGGGTGTTCCTGTATGAGGGGCTGCTCATCGGATGCATCGGGGCGCTGGCCGGTCTGGTCCTCGGCCTCGTCGTCTGCCACCTGCAGAAGGAATACGGTCTGGTGAAACTCCAGGACGCCTTCATCATCCCCGCGCTGCCGGTGGATGTGCGCATCACCGATCTGCTGCTCATCGTCGGTGGCACGCTCGGGTTGACCGCGATCGCCTCGTGGTTCCCGGCAATGCGTGCGAAGGCGGTGGAGGTGATCGACGCGATCCGCTGGGAGTGACCGCGAGCAGCATGGAGTGACCTGGGCCGGAGGAGCCGGCGTTTGTTTCAGGAAGTTGGCAGAAAGCCGTAAATTCAAGGTTTCGAAATCATGTCCGACACCGTCATCCATATCGAAAATGTCACGAAATCCTACCCCACGGGTGCCGGGGAGCAGCTCGTTGTGCTGCGCGGTGTGGATCTGGAGGTGAGCGAGGGCAGGGTGCTCGCCATTGTCGGATCGTCGGGTGCGGGGAAGAGCACGCTGCTCCACATCATGGGGGCACTGGACCGGCCCACGTCGGGATCGGTGGTGATGGGGGGGAAGGACATCTTCGCGCTGAACGATCAGGAGCTGTCGATCTTCCGGAACCGGAACATCGGGTTCGTCTTCCAGTTCCATCATCTTCTGCCCGAATTCACCGCGCTGGAGAATGTGGCCATGCCCGCGCTCATCGCCGGGACCGCGATGCAGGAGGCGCTGGCGCAGGCCCGTGCGCTGTTGGAACGCGTCCGCGTGGATCACCGCGCCGACGCGAAGCCCTCGCAACTCTCGGGCGGCGAGCAGCAGCGCGTGGCCGTGGCGCGGGCCCTGATCAACCGACCGCGTGTGCTTCTCGCCGACGAGCCGTCGGGGAATCTCGACAGCGGCAACGCCACCGCGCTGCACGACATCCTGTGGGAGCTCGCGCACACGCAGGGGCAGACCATCGTCCTTGTCACGCACGACGCCTCCATCGCCGACACAGCCGACATCACCGCCCATCTGCATGACGGGCGGCTGGATGTCCGTCCGGGTACGCGTGCAGCGGGGTGACACGATGCGCTTCCGCGCGCACACCAAACGACTGTGAACTGAACTGTCATACACTCACCAAAGGAGACCCACATGTCCAAAACCCCCATGCCCAAGGCGCAGCAGGTCCGGAAACGCGTCCACGGCAGCGCGCCGAAGATCACCGAGGCCGATCTGCCGCAGCGTGAGAATTTCTTCATCCTCATCGCCGGTGTGGCCGTGATCATCCTGGGGTACATTGTGATGGCCATGGGCGATGTTGAAAGCCCGCTGGCACTCACGATCGGCCCGATCATCCTTGTCATCGGTTATGTGGTGGTGATCCCTCTCGGGATCCTCTATCGCAGGGGACAGAAGAAGGACACACCGGAAGCTCCGGTCTCCTGACCCAGGCAGGCCCTCCGAGGATGACCACCTCCCGCCGCATCACCGCGGCCCTTGTGTTTGCGTGCGCCTGCGCGGTGCATGTGTGCACGTCGTATCCCGGCATCGACTGGTGGGATGGCGGCGCCCTTGCCGTGCGCGCAATGGTGCCGGGAGGGCTGGTGGCAGCGGGAGCGTCCCTTCCGGGACTGGCTGCGCAGGTGGTGACCGCGGTGCTTCCGTGGCTGGAGCCTGCACGCGCGCTCACGCTGGCCGGCATCACCTGTTCCGCAGCGACAGCGGCGCTGGCCGCGCTCACTGTCATGACCGCCGTGGATGCGAGCGTCCTGCGCCGGCCGGCGTTTCTGGTGGGTGCACACTCGACGGACGCGCTGCGTGAGCGGCGGATTCTGCACGTGATCACCGTTGGCGGCGGCCTCGTCGCCGGGATGGCTGTGGCGTTCTCCGACACCTTCTGGACGGGGACAGCCGTTCTCACGGTGGCGAATCTCCGGGCTCTGCTGTTCATGACCTTTGTCCTTGCGCTGACGCACGCCCTTGTCGGGACTCCCGGTACACGGCAGACGTCCGCACTTCTGGCGGCCGTCTTCGTCGCCGGGCTGCTGACAGGAGAGTCCGCCGTGGTCCTCGGCATCCTCGCGCCCACCGCCGTGCTGCTTCTTCGCCGCCGGCACGGATTGTCCCTGCGAGAACTGGCATGGCCGGCCGTGATCGTGCTCACCCTTGTCACGCTGCTGCATCTGGCCGTGGCCGACGGGCTTGCCCGCCTTGCCGGCCCGCCGCCACGGGACGTTGGCAGCCACATCCTGCCGATGCTTCTGCTGATGGCCGTTCCGACGCTCGCCATCCTGGCAGCGGTGCTGCTTCGTCGGCTTCGGCGGGCACCCGGGATGATCCTTGCGCTGACCGCTGTCGCCCTCTTCCTTGTGGGAGCCTCGATCTCGACCGCGGGGCGCTTTGCCGCATCCGCGCCTGCCGCATTGCGGGCCGCTCTTCCGGTCGACATGGAGTTCCGCGGAGTCGGCATCGATGACGGCATCACGGCCATCCTGTCCGCAGGCGGGTGGGAGGCGGAGGCAGGGCCGACGGTCGCGCGTGATCGCACGGGGGATCCGCTGCGCTGGTTCTTCCGGAACTTTGTCGGCAAGGCTGGTGACATGGTTGGGGCCCCTGCGATGTTCGTTGACGCGCCCGGACCCGGTCCTGCCAACGGGGCATGGTCGTGGAACCGTGCGGCCTTCCCGAATCTCCTCCACGGCATCCCGTTTCTTGTCGGGCTCATCGGCATCGGACGCACCATCCATCGATCCATGGGATTCGGGATGATGCTCATTCTCGCCTTTGCGTTCACGTCGTTCGCATCCTTCCAGACCGGGATCGGCGCCGACACCGGCCGCGAGGGGGATGCTGCATGGCTTCCCGTGTTTCTCCTGTTTGCGGTGTTCATCGGCGAGGGGGCTGCACAGCTTGCGGAATGGCTGTCGTTCGCCCGACGCCGCCTCATCCCTGCAGTGCTCATGATGGCGGTGGTTGTCGCCGCCGTTCCCGGCAGGATGCTGGCGGAGAACTGGGACGATCATGACCACTCGGCGGACTGGTCCGCCCAGGATTACGGATACAATCTGGTTCAATCCTGCGACAGCGCTGCAGTGTTGATCACGCAGGGCGACAACGACACGAACCCGGCACTGTACATGACGCGCTGCCTCGGTGTCCGCACGGACATCGCCATCATTGCCGCCTCACGCCTTCACGAAGCGCGGACGCAGAGGCTGCTGATGGAGACGGCCGGAACCGACACCCTCTTCACGCAGATGGATGCGGATTCGCTGCGGGCATGGGATGCAGAAATGCGCGAGGGGCGGCGCACGCGTGTCCAGCGCACAGTGAAAGCCCCGCGTGACCTTGTGGTTGCGGCACTCCGACGGCAGTTCCGTCCGTCCCCCTCGGGGCGGGTGCCGGATTCTGCTGCCGCGCTGCCGGCTGCAACAGCGACCTTCACCGTGTTCCGATCCATCCTTCCCGCGCAGCTCGCTGCGTTCAGGCATGTGCAGGAGAGGGATCTTGCATTTCACGCCATCCTTGGACACACGGTGTGGAGGCGCCCCGTCCACATCTCCCTGGGATGCGAGCCAAGCCTGACAGCGGGGTTCCGCTCGATGCTGCGGCTCACGGGGCTGACCTGGCAGATTGCTCCGCTTCGCTACGCCGAGGACGCGGCGCTCGATCCCGACGCATTGCGGCAGCATCTGCTGACACGACGCACCGGCATGGCTCGCGGGCCCGAACGCGGTTTCCTGCTGCGGGAGGATGTTCCGACCACACCGGAGGCCGTGCGTTTCACCGACACGTATCGACGGCTGCTCACCCGCCTGGTGCGCTACGAAGCGCTGGTGGCGCGTGACCCGGCGGCGGCCCGCGTGGTTCTTGCGCGCATCGACGACC
The DNA here is from genome assembly GCA_964449305.1 of uncultured Chromatiales bacterium. Taxonomy (GTDB): domain Bacteria; phylum Bacteroidota; class Ignavibacteria; order SZUA-365; family CAYQST01; genus CAYUYM01. Next base: position 4,845 of record CAYUYM010000156.1, read on the forward strand.
GTGTCATCCGCACGGGGCATCCGTTGACGCATCGGAACCACAGGGACCTCGCCGAGCTGTCCATCCTGGCCGGATCGCCCGAGAGAGCGCAGGCGCACGACGAGCGCGCGATTGCGCTCGCATGGGAGGCGATCGCCCGCGATCCGCTTCACGCCGATGCCGGAGGGAATCCCTACGAGAGCCTCATGCGCATCCACGAACGGCGCGGGGAACACGACGCCATGCTGGCGGTGCTCGACACCATGGCGAAGCATCTGCCCGACTCCGACATCATCCGTACAACGCAGAGATCCATCCGGGCGCTGCGTGATTCCAGCACACTCATCACTCATCAATAATCATGTTGAAGGCATCATGAATTTCAAACTCTTCCATCGCATATCAGCGTTCCTCGTGTTCCTGATATCGACCGTTGTGTTTCTGATGACCGTCGCGCCGACCCTGTCCTTCTGGGACTGCGGCGAGTTCATCACCTCCGCGGTGACCATGGCCGTGCCGCATCCCCCCGGTGCACCGACCTTCCAATTGCTGGGCCGCATCTTCTCGTTGCTGCCACTCGGGGCGGACATCGGCTACCGCGTCAATCTCCTCTCAGCATTCGCCAGTTCGCTCACCGTGTTGTTCACATTCCTGACGGGCATGCGCCTCCTGCGCATGTGGAAGGGTGATCCGACGACCATGGCCGGTGCGCTCGGCATGGCCCTCTCCATGGCGACGGGGGCGTTGATCCTGTCGTTCAGCGACACCTTCTGGTTCAACGGTGTCGAGACGGAAATGTATGGCATCGGCATGTTCTTCATTTCCGCCATCGTGTGGATCGGTCTTGAGTGGTATTCGCACTCGGGCGTGTTTGACACGGAGCGCTCGCTTCTCCTCATCGCCTACCTCATCGGGCTGAGCATCGGCATCCACCTGCTCTCGGTGCTGGCCATGTTCTTCGTGTTTGTGCTCTTCTATCTGCGCGATCGCGACACCATGGACATCAACCTGAAGACGATCGCCATCGGCATTGTCCTCATGATCTGCGGTTTTGTCGTGGTCTATCCCGGCACGGTGAAATGGCTGCCATCGCTTCTCGCCCTCAATGTGGGCTGGGTGATCGCGCTGGCCATCATCCTCGGTCTTGTCTGGATCGTCGCAAAGCAGCAGCAGCATCCGCAGCTCCGCATGGCATCGCTTGCCACACTGCTCGTGGTGCTCGGGTACTCCACCTATTCCCTCGTGCTGATCCGCGCCAACGACAAGCCGGCATTGAACGAGAACGATCCGTACAACTTCGAGCGCCTCTACAAGTTCCTCAACCGTGATCAGTATGGCTCCTATCCGCTGTTGAAGGGTCCGTCATATGACGCAGCCTATGGCGGCATCAATCCCGACAAGGAGAAGCTGTTTCCGCGTCGCTGGAACCAGGAGCATGTGGAGCGGTACGCGAAATACTCCTCGGACATGGACTTCTTCCTGAAATTCCAGCTTGGCTTCATCTACAACCGGTACTTCATGTGGAACTTTGTCGGTCGAGCCGGCGACAAGCAGGACGCCCCCGCGGTGTTTCTCGGAGAAGCAGGTGACTGGTCCGAAAGCGCCGGGTATCCGAACCGCTACTACGCCATCCCGCTTCTGCTCGGACTCCTCGGGCTCTTCTTCCATTTCAAGAAGGACTGGCGGACGGGCGTTGCGACAGGCACCCTGTTTCTCGTTCTCGGGGTGGGGTTGGTGGTCTACTTCAACATGTCGGAGCCGCAGGTGCGTGAGCGCGACTACTTTTTTGTCGGGTCGTTCTACGTCTTTGCTCTGTGGGCCGGCCTCGGCGTCTACTGGCTCTTCGACATCATCAGCTCGAAGACCCGGGTGGCAGCGGCCGGGATCGCCATTGCCGCCGTCGCCTTTGCTGCGGCGCCGGTCAACATGCTGATCACCAACCATCAGACGCACGACCGATCCACGAACTATGTGGCCTTTGACTATGCGTACAACCTCCTGCAGTCCTGCGAGAAGGATGCCATCCTGTTCACGGGTGGCGACAACGACACCTTCCCCGTGTGGTATGTGCAGTATGTGGCCGGAGTGCGTCGCGACGTCCGTGTCGTGAACCTGAGTCTCCTCAACACGGACTGGTACACCAAGCAGTTGAAAGACGACCGTCCATACGGGGCGTTGCCGGTGAAGCTCTCGCTCAACAACGAGGAGATCGAGAACCTGGAGAAGAACCTGTACGAGTACAATCGTCGCCTGTACAACCAGGCCGGGGCCACGAGCAGGACGCAGGAGGAGGCCGCACAGAAGGTGGAGCAGCTCATCGGCCTGACAGTGAAGATCCCCATCGAGTTCCCGAAGCTCGAGCTGTCGACACTGAAGGACATGCCGGAGGTGGCGGCCGGGCTTGCCGATGCCGCCGCAAACGGTCGCACGGTGGAGGTGCTGGAATTCCAGCGCCGCGCCTCGCGTGGCAGCTTCCTCGCCCAGCAGGATTCGCTGATCATCGACATCGTGAAGAACAACGGCTCCGAGCGGCCGATCTACTTTGCCACCTCCACGTCGCCGGGCGACCATGCCGGACTCGACCAATACCTGGTGGTGGAGGGGCTGGCATGGCGTTTGTCCCCCTTCCGCATCAAGCTCGGGGGCAATCGCTACTACTCCTCGATGAACGTGAAGGCGACCTGGCGGCACTTCAAGGAGGTGCGTGAGACGCCCGACAGCGGCCGCACCTACGGCTTCATGTTCCGCGAACTGGCCAACCCGAAGGTGAACCTCGACGAGGCCTCCACGAAGATGATCATGACCTATCGGTATGTGATGATGGGGCTCGCGCAGTACGCGGTGCAGGAGACGAACGACCGCGCCTTTGCAAAGGAGGTGATGGAGCGCATGGAGACGCTGCTGCCGCAGAGCATCCACAAACTCGACATCATGTTCAAGCCCGACATCGCCATGCTGTACGCCCTCGCAGGCGACAAGGAGAAGCTGGCCCAGGTGACCACGGAATTGGAGCAGTTCTACATGCCGAAATTCGAGGCCTCCCCGATGGAATCGTCAGGCTCGGACAAGCCGACCCCGATCCAGATCCTGCTGCAGGCCTATCAACAGACCGAGCAGTGGGAGAAGGCTGCAAGCCTTCTGGAGAAGTACAAGACGATCACGAGGGACAACTCGGTGCAATCCCTCATTGAGCAGTTCCGTGCGAAGGCCGGAGGTGCAACGGCTGACTCCGCGAACCCACAGGCAGCGGTTCAGAAATAGTCCGGCCCCGTTCATTGGTGACGGGTGGGGTCCCCCGGACGGTGCCCGTCACCACGTCATTTCAATCCATGCGCATCCACCCCATCGCATCGCCA
>CAYUYM010000157.1:0-1850 GCA_964449305.1 uncultured Chromatiales bacterium
CCGGCATCTCCACACGCTCGCCAACCCCGCGAACAGGGAGGGCATGGCCCGCTTCGGCATCGTCACGGAGCGCGCTCTCGGCGTGCCCTTGCCCGCACTGCATGCCATCGCCCGCATGAACCGCCGCAACCATGCGCTCGCGGGCGCTCTCTGGGCCTCCGGCATCCACGAGGCGCGCATCCTCGCGGCGCTGGTGGACGATCCCGCCCAGGTGCCCATCGATCAGATGGATGCATGGGTGGCGGAGTTCGACTCGTGGGACGTGTGTGACCAGGCCTGCATGCAGCTCTTCCGCAGGACACCGCATGCGTGGGACAGAGCGCACACCTGGGTGCACGACGAGCGCGAGTTCGTGCGCCGGGCCGGCTTCGTGTTGATGGCCACACTCGCCGTGCACGACAAGGCCGCAGATGCGGACCGCTTCCGCGCCTGCCTGCCCATCATCCGGCAGCACGCCTGCGATGAACGAAACTTCGTCCGCAAGGCCGTGAACTGGGCGTTGCGGCAGATCGGCAAACGCGGGGAGCCCCTGCTCGGAGAGGCCATCGACGCGGCGGAACAGCTGCTGCTCGAACACCCCCGGTCCCGCTCCGCACGCTGGATCGCCCGCGATGCGCTGCGGGAGCTCCCCCGCCACCGGACCTGACCCGACCGACACGCTTCACCTCACAACCCCGGAATACCGATGCTCACAGATCACGACGCACTTCAGGCCGCACTTCACGAGGCTCGCACCGGCCTCGCCGAGGGCGGCATCCCCATCGGCTCCGTGCTGGTGCACGAGGGCCGCATCATCGGCAGGGGACACAACCGCCGCATGCAGAACCACTCGGCCATCCTCCATGCGGAGATGGATGCCCTCGAGAATGCCGGCCGCCTCCCCGCCAGTGTCTATCGCGCCTCGACGCTCTACACCACCCTCTCGCCCTGCTCCATGTGCAGTGGCGCGGCATTGCTCTACGGCATCCCACGCATCGTGATCGGGGAGAACAGAAACTTCATGGGCGAGGAGGAACTGCTTCGCTCCCGTGGTGTGGATGTGGTGGTGTTGGATGATGCCGGGTGTATCGCCATCATGGAGGGGTTCATCGCAACGCAGCCGGGTCTCTGGAACGAGGACATCGGCGAGCCCTGAGCGCGTTTCAGTTCATGCATGAGAGGATCACCGGTGCAGCACCTGAATTGGGCGCGTCGCCACGCCCTGCTCCGTGCGCAGCACGCAGTGATACATCCCCGAAGGCAGGGATGCCACGGACCAGGTGACGACGTTGCAACCGACAGGAAGCCAGTCGTCGAACATCACGCCCAGGTCCCGCCCGCACTGGTCCTTTACAACCACAGACACGCAGCCCGGCTGCCGGAGCGTGAGGTCCATCGACACGATGGCATTGCCGGGATTGGGGTGGAGCGAGGTGATGACAGGTGACGCGGGGGAGGGGGACTCCTCCACATCGGTCACAAAGCTGTCCAGCGGCCTCCGCCAGGTGCGGAATGTCCCGGTGTTGAGTCCCGCAAGGAGGTAGCGCGGTGTGGTTGCCAGCCCGAGCGTGTAGCCGTTCTTCGACACCGGGTCGATGCCCATGGGTCTCCATACCGGGTCGAGCCCGTTGCAGATGTACATCCCCTTCCACAGCGTCCCGACAAAGAGCGTGGTCCCGGACGCGGCAAGCTTCCAGGTGCTGCCCGCTTCCATGCCCGTGCCAGCCCTGAACCAGGACAGACCACGATCGGTGGAGAGCTGGACGCCGGCGTATGACGCGGCATAGACATTCCAGCCGCCGGTCGGCGTGGGGATCCTCGCGAGGTCGTAGACCATTTGTGAGTTCTGGTCGGGCAGCCCGACGTTGGAT
>CAYUYM010000157.1:1950-8162 GCA_964449305.1 uncultured Chromatiales bacterium
GCGGGCTGTTCTCGCACACCTCCCAGGTCAGTCCCTCGTCGGTGGACGTGTGAATCCACGTCATGCCCGCGATGAGCACCGTGTCCCCATCAACAGTGGGAACGATGGCGAAACAGTTCGCGGCATCATAGGCGTTGGACTGTTCCCATTGCGCGGAAGCAGGCCATACAACCAACACCAGAAACATCGTTGCAATGAGCACGCGGTTCATGTGGCTCTCCAGTTGTGCGATTCCATAATGATTCACCCACTCAATGGACACAATATGGGGAGGAACATTCCTCCATCAATCCTGCAACCTGGCGCACACTCCGCACCGCGCAGAGCCGGGTCCCTCGATCTCCATGCCGGCACCGTGCGGTGCGGTTGTGGAAAAACTTCACACACTGTCACCAATATTCACAGGCCTGCGGATGGCATTGGAACAAAATGATGGGAAATCAGGCGTGGTTCAGCGGTTTTCTTCTGGCACCATTCATGCAGCGATTGGCAGGTAGTTGTAATTGTTTCAACGGAGGCAACGTCACATGTTCCAAGCCATCAGATATGCGGTCCTCATTTTCGTGACGATGGGAGTCATGGTCACGGCAGGGAAGAACATCACCAGGGGTCCGGTGGATGAAACCCAGACCGACCGCACTGTGCTGGTCAATCCCAATCCCGACGAGGGGCAGACTGATCTCAACGTTGTCGTCTGTTCAAACCCTGGCGAAGGGCACGCCGACTAGATTTTTCTCTCACAACTCAACCACCCCCGATGCCGATCATGCTGAATCTCGGCGTCACCCGACCACAACCTCTCGCTGACGAGGCCTTCACCGGCCAAGCAGGATGAGAGGTTTCCTTTTTTCTGCCCCTCCGAATCTCACTGTCACGATGTGAACGCCCTGGGGCAGGGTGTTCCTGTCGATGATGAACCTGTCGTGCCCGGCCATGATGGGGTGCAGTGAATGGTGCAGCACCCGCCCGAGCAGGTCGGTCACCGTCACCTCCGCAATGCCATCGGTGGATGCCTGGATTTCCACGGTGCACCGCGGTCCCGCCCAGGGTGAGGGGTGGATGCCATTGATGGTGAATGCGTCGGGGAGATGAATGGGGACGTCGATGAACAGCGATGGCGAGGCGGAGCGGCTGCCGTCCATGTCGATCTGTGTGAGGCGGTAGACATGTCCTCCGGGAGCCGGAGCCACGATGCACGCCTCGTAGCGCTGGGGCACCGTTGTCGTGCCCCGACCCGGGACAAAGCTCCCCGGGATGTCGATGAAGCATTGATCCTCTGGTGACCATTCCTGGAGGATGAAGCCTCGGTTGTTGGTTTCCGTGGCCGTCTCCCAGCGCACCAGCACCGCGGCGGCGACAGGATTCCACACCGCCGTCACCGAGGCGAATTCCACAGGGACGGTGGTTGCGGCATGGGAGAGCCAGATGGAGGCATTGATGATGAGGCGGGCATGGTTGCCATTGACCTCTGTCCAGCCGTAGTAGAGGCCATCGTTGGGGTCGCCTGTCCCGTCGTCGGCGGGGGAACTGTCGCCCAGTCCCACCACGCGTCCGGCGCCATGGAGGGCGCAGGCCACCATCACGTTGGCGTTCGTGTGTGTGGCGGAGGTCCACGCCGCCGGGAGCACGCTCGGATTGGCGGCAGGGTCGATGGTGGTGGTGGCGCCGCCGCTGAACTTGAGCTGTGTCACCGTTCCCGCTGGGCCGTGGGTGAGGGAGTCGGTGGGAGACGCGTCGAGGTTGGACGAGGTGAGCGAGACGTCGTCGAGGTTGAAGCTCATGCCGAAGGGATTCCCGGCCATGACCGCGTTCCAGATGCGTGGAGAATCGATTCCATCGTTGTTGCGATCGGAGTCCATGTGGTCGGCCACCATGAACAGCCCGCCACCATTCTGGACGAAGGCGAGCAGGGCCTGCCGTTCGGATGCTGTGAAGGCGATGTTCGGTTCACACACGATGAACACATCGTAGTTGGCGAGATCCTGGGGATTGGCGCTGTTGCCGAAGGAGATGGCACCGTCATAGGGCAGGGTTTCCACGCTGTGCCCCATCCTCGCCAGCTCCACGGCCCAGGCCGAGATGGCGCCCGTCCAGAACGTCTCGGGTGTGGTTGCGGTCACAAGCGACGCGGCAGGCGTGGGGATGCGCTGGGGATTGGACTCGTTGCCCCTGCCCGCCTGCATGACGCCGGAGGAGGCGACACCCAGGTTGCGGATGTCGGTGTCGATCACCCAGTCCGCATTGCCCGCCATCTCCGCCTTGGAGGCATCGAACAGAAAGCGTTTCTGCTGTGCCGCAGTGCCGGAGGTGAGGAGCAGGAGGAGAAGGGTGATGCGGAGAAGAACCGGTCGTGAAGGAGTCATGGCATGCGTGGTCTGTGGTACACCACGGCAAGATACGCATGGAGCGTGGAAGTGGCGGAGGGGATTTCCGGATTCGAATGGACTGGCGCAGGGAAAGACGAAGACACGAAGGGCTCCCTGGTGTCGTTGCGGTGAAAGCAGCGGCTCGGCTCGGAAGTCGATTCTTGACTTTCCCCCCCCATTCGCGTAAGTTCGCCGCATTGGACATGTATGCGACGGGGTGCCGCGACAACAAACGAGGTCGACATGGTGTTTCATGGTGTTTCATTCAACGGGCACGCCGCCTGTCGGCGTTGTGCATCATCCACGATTGCATCGATGCGCCGTCGGTTGTTCAGGGTCATGGTGATGGTGGTGCTTTGCCTGCCCGTGGTCGGTCCAGGGGGTGGCCTCTGTGCGCAGTCCCCGCCTGATCATGAAGGCACCTGGACAGCGGATGACGATTGCCAGCCTGCCAGCCCGGACCTGCCGTTCGTCATCACCACAAACGTCGGTCAGTGGAAGGCGGACGTGCTCTTCGCTGACATGCTGGGGCGGTTTGCATTCACACGGGATGGCGTGGTGATGGCCCGCAGGCCACCGCAGAGGCTTCTGGCATGTGCCGGAACCGCTGTTGGCATGGAGGAAGGCGCGGGGCCCGTGACATTTCGCTTCATCGAACCCTCGCTTCGTGCACGGATCATGGCGACACGGACAGCTGGTGTGGGGCATGAGTATCGCGGCCGGGATACCGCGGCATGGATCAGCGGCCTGCCGCTGTACGGAAAGGTCATCTACCAGAACATCTGGGATTCCATCGACGCCGAATTTTCCGGGGATGGTGGTCGATTGCGGCTGGGGCTTCGCTTGAAGCCGGGAGCGCATCCTGCCGACGTCCGGATGATGTCGGATGATGGCCGGGCGCTCGCTCTCGCACGGGCAGCGAATGGCACCTGGCGGCTTTCATTGATCGAGCCTGCGTCCTGTGCCACCGCGATGACATCATCGCCGGGTGGATATGCCGACACGCTGGCCTTCGGCATGGAATTCAGCACGCATTTCGGCGTCACGCGTGAGCACTGGATCGGCGGGATCAGGGGCCGGGAGGATGGAAGCATGATCATCGGGGGCAACACCAGGCTCCAGTATTACGGGATCGACAGCCTTGGATCAGCGGTCTACGTGATCCACCTCGCCTGCGATGGCCGCACCGTTCTCTACACAACCCTCTACCACGGCGGCGCCGGCACGGGCATGGACTGGCGGGAGATGTTCCCCATGTGTCTCCGCAGGGATGGAAGCGTCATCATCTCCGGTTCGTCCTGCTTGAACCTGCTTTCGCTGCCCCTGACTCCGAACGCCATGGAAAAACAGGCCGAGGTGCGCGATTGCCCGAATGCCTTTTTCTTCGAACTGGATCCCTCCGGGAAGCTTCACTATGCAACCCTCTTCGGCACACACTCCGATGTCTGGGCAACATCCATCATCTTCGGTCTCGCGGTGGATTCCCGCGACAACCTCTGCATTGCCGGCACCTACGGCGAGAAGGGATTTCCCTATCTCACACCGGGGACCATCGACCACGGCAACCAGAAAAGCGGTGCCTATGTGGTCAAGCTTGCGCCATCGCTCACGTCCGTCGTCTGGGGGACGCGTGTGGGGCAGATGCTGGGGGCGAACGGATTCCTGCTTCCACAGGGAGGCATGGCCATCGACAGTCTCGATTGCGTCATCGTCACCGGCATGGTGGATCTGAGACGTGACAGCATCCGTCTCGTCAATGCCTACAGCATCGACAAGACGCAGACCTTCGCCATCTATGTGCAGAAGCTCACACCCAATGCCGACGCCTTCGTCTTTTCCACCCACCTCCCCGGCCTGATCAGCGGACCTCTGGGGCAATATCAGCCACGGATCGGAGCCGGCAACAGCATCCATCTTGTCGGCCGCACCTCGACTCCCAATCTGCCGATGATCCGTTCCTCACGGCCATACCGCGGTGGCATCGACGAGTACTACATGCAGTTTTCGGCTGATGGCAGGGTGGAACGGACCATGTACCTCGGTGGATCGGCAGACGACTGGTCACTCGACCACACAATCGACCGGAAGGGGCGCCTGTACCTGTGGAGCTCCAGTTGCGCCTCAGACTTTCCCGTGGTGCATCCGTTTGCACAGACCCGGGTGTCGGACACCAACATGAATTCGTACATCACGGTTGTCGACGCGGATTCGGACTCCCTTCTCATCTCATCACCCTGGGCCTGGGTGGACGACCGTTCCCAGTACTTCTCCTCGCGATCGCTCAACGTATGGCCATCGGGTTATGTGTGTTTCGCGGGCTGCGAGGATTCCACACTGCAGGTGTTCAACGCCATCCGATCGCTGGCAGCATATGATGACATGGGGGCTGCACACTATTGGCGGGATGGATTTGTCACGCGTCTGTTCCTGCCATTCGATGGACAGGATTTTCTTTCATGCACTGTCACGGGCGGGGATTCGCTGAGGTACGACACCGAACGCCGCATGCTGAGCGGACGCGTGTTCACGGTGACAGCGCATGTCAGCAACCCTTCCATCAGCGACGTCGCGCATCTGCCGCAGTTGGTGCTTCGCCTTCCTCCGGGCGTGTCCCTGGATCCACCGGGCCAGGCCCTGACGCTTCCATTGCCGGGCCCGTTTCGGCCGGGCGACACGGCCTCACATACCTGGACGGTGCGTGTCGACACCCTCCGTGATACCGACACGGCGTTTGCCTTCCGCGCCTTTGTGGAGTATGATGGCGTGGCCCATCCAACAGACTGCCTGCGACCGTTCGTCCGCGGCGTCCATTATGCACCGATTCATCGGTACGTCATCCCACCACCGACATTCACCTGCATGCTGGAAGCGCCGGATTCACTTGCGCCTGCAACGAGTCTCAACTCGCTCGCGGGGAACCCCTTTGCCGTTCGCTGCCGCATCGGCAACTCGGGCACATCGGACCTTGTGCTGCAACGAATCTGCCTTGAGTTCCCATCGGAATCATCCACACAACTGGGCTTCGTTGTCGATGGTGATTCGGTCCGTACAGGTGGTATCATCGCACCCGGACGGGAGTTGGTGCTGGATTGGATGCTGCGAGCCATGAATCTGCCCGGGGCTCACGAAGCACGGTTCCGCGTGTCCCTTGTGGATGGTGAAGGGCGCCGGTATTCCGCATGCGAGCGAGCGATCCGGGTGGCTGGCCTGCTGGGGGTCGACTGTGCCGTGGTCGGCCATGGTCTCGTGCGCCACGATTCCCTCTCCGGGGACTGGTCGCCATCTCCTCTCTTTCTCGAAATGACCCTCACGAATCGCCTCGACACTGCGCTGAGGGGAGTCACTGCCTGGCTCGATCTGGCAGGTGCACACCACCTGACGCTTGCAGCAGGCGACTCTGCGAACAGAAGCGTGTCACTTCTCCCGGCTCATGGAGCAGGAAACGTGCGGTGGATGTTCGCTGTGGGGGTGGCGCCGGATCAGGATGTGGTGGACACCCTGGTTGCACGGTATGCCGGGAGCGACTGGCCGGTGGAACGCAGTTGCCGGCACCAGGTGCGCATCGTTCCGCCCTCACACCGCGTGGGCTGCGTGCTGTCGTTGCCCGACATCACCGTGACCGCAGACGGGCGCTACTCGGTCGACACCGCCGTTGTCATGTTCCGCCTGGATAATCTGGGTGGACTGCCCATCCCCGCAGGCAGGGCGGTGATGCACCTGACAGGGGATACAGCGATGCTCATCGATCCGTCCGAGGCTCCATTGCCTGGGACTCCCGTGGGCCAGTCACGCACGCTCTCCTGGCGCCTCGTCCCGCGCACCTCGGCCTTCCACCGCGCGGTGGAC
>CAYUYM010000158.1:0-8108 GCA_964449305.1 uncultured Chromatiales bacterium
GGAGCTCACGGCGCGCTTCGTGCAGGCTGCGGGCATCCTGCGCGACAGGTTCTCCTTCCAGGCAGGTGCCGGTGGAACCGCGCTTTCCTTTGCCATCTTTCTCCGGCAGATGATGATCGACCAGGGGATCCGGGCGCGTTTCGTGCGTGGTGGAAGCACCAAGTACCTCGTCGCGATGCTGGAGGAGGGACTCACAGACTACATCCTGGACGGGCAGACCTTCGACCTTGATGGTGTGCGCTCGATGCGCGACAACCCGCGGCACATCCACACGAATCCCTTCGTGAGCTACAACTACCACGGCAAGGGGAATGTGGCCTCGATGATCGATGTGGTGGTTCTTGGTGCCACTGAAGTGGACGTGAACTTCAATGCCAACGTTGTCACGCACTCCGACGGGCGGCTTCTCCACGGCATCGGCGGCTGGCAGAACTGCCTGTTCTCGAAGTGCACCATCCTGCCCATCCCCAGCTTCCGGGATCGCATCCCCGTCATCGTTGACGAGGTGACCACGCTGTGCGGACCGGGCGAGCTCATCGACGTCATCGTCACGGAGCGGGGCATCGCCATCAACCCGCTGCGGCAGGATCTCATCGACGCGACGCGGAACAGCGGGCTTCCCATCAAGGCCATCCATCAGCTCCAGGCCGAGATCGAGTCCATCTGCGGCGGAAGACCCTCCAAGCCGGTGTTCACCGACAAGGTGATCGCCGCCATCAAGTGGGTGGATGGCACCGTGATCGACGTGGTGCGGCAGATCGCGCCCTGACGAAAGCGGATTGCGTGCGATGCCGGTGCGATGCGCAGATGATGCGCGCATCGCACCGGCATCGGTCTTTTTCACGCTCCTTGGAACTCTGCTGATGATCCACTATGTTAGCAAAGTAGATAAAAGACTCGATTATCTTGTAAAATCCTTTTCACATTTTGATTGGAACACACATGAGCGAATTGATCGACAACACGGCAAGAAAGAAGGCGGACCTGAAGAAGCTGATACTGCAACTGCATGAAGGGAACGATCCGGAGACGGTGCGGCGGAAGGTGATGGAAATCATGGGTGATGTGCCGTACGGGTTGGTGGTGGAGGTGGAGCAGGAGCTCATCTCCGAGGGCCTGCCCACGCAGGAGGTGCTGAACCTCTGCGATCTGCATTCGGCGGTGCTGCATGATGCCATCGATCTCACAGGCGCCAAGGTGGTGCCCGAGGGGCATCCCGTGCACACGTTCGAGTTGGAGAACCGCGCTCTCGAGGCGCAGATTCGCGTGATCGAACCGCTGCTCGATGCGGTGGCGGATACGCGCGATCCGCAGGCGCTTCAGGAACTCATGATGCGCATCCGCGTGGAGTTCAACGCGCTGATGGATGTGGACAAGCACTACCGCAGGAAGGAGAACCTGCTCTTTCCGTTCCTCGAGAATCACGGCATCACCGGTCCCCCCACGGTGATGTGGGGCAAGCACGACCAGATCCGTGCGCAGATGAAGGCGGCCTTTGGCATCCTCACCCAGGCCGACACGGTGGGTGCCGACGAGATGTTCACCGCCACCGAGCTTGCCCTGAAGCCGGTGCTTCGCGCCATCATCGACATGATCGGGAAGGAGGAGAAGATCCTCCACCCGATGGCCATGGATCGACTCACCGACGTGGAATGGTACCAGATCGCGCAGCAGAGTCCGGAGATCGGGTTCTGCCTCGTCGATCCGACGGTGACATGGCAGCCGGAGCTTTCCACACTCGAGCATCTTCCGCTTCAGGGCACGGATCGCATCAACCTGCCGAGCGGAAGCTTCACCATCCAGGAGCTCACCGTGATGCTCAACACGCTTCCTGTCGACCTCACCTTCGTGGACAAGGACGACAACGTGCGGTACTTCACGCAGGGACGGGAACGGATCTTTGACCGCAACCGTGCCATCCTCGGACGCAAGGTGCAGATGTGTCACCCGCCGCACAGCGTGCACATCGTGAACCAGATCGTCGATGATTTCCGCTCCGGGCGGCAGGACAGTGCGGCCTTCTGGATCGAGATGGGTGGCAAGTTCATCCACATCGAGTACTTCGCGATGCGCGACGAGGCGGGCAGCTACCTCGGCACGGTGGAGGTGTCGCAGAACCTCACCGGGCTTCGCGCACTCACCGGAGAACGACGCCTCCTCACCTATGACTCGAACGGAGGTGCATGATGAGCGACGCACAGCACATGACCGACATCACGCCCGACACCACCGTCGGGGCATTGCTGGCCGCCTTCCCGCAGATCGAGGATGCGCTCATTGATCTGGCTCCGCCCCTCGCAGCGCTGCGCAATCGCGTCCTGCGCGAAACCATCGGCACGGTGGCCACGTTGCGTCAGGTGGCCGAAATGAGTGGCAAGCCACTCGGGTTCATGATCAACGAACTGCGCACGAAGGCCGGCCTCGGTACCTACAACGACCATGCCTTTGGTGACGGCGATCGCGGCATCGCTGCGCCGAAGTGGTTCGATCAGGAACGGATTGCCGTCAGCTACGACGCCCGCATGGACCTTGCCTCCGGTTTCCATCCGGCGCAGAAGGTGATGCAGGAATTGGACACGCTGCCCGATGGTGGCATCTATGAACTCATCACACCATTCAAACCCGGACCGCTTATCGAGATGGCGCAGCAGCGTGGCTACGCTTCCTGGTCGCGTGAAACAGGCCCTTCCGAGATTCGCAACTATTTCGTACGATAGAACCGGTAATTGCCTCATGGGAGCTCCGGAGAATCCGGGCTCCCATGGATGGCAGTCGAAGCACCTCGGCGTGCATTGATCCCTCTCCTCACATAGATCGACGGCATCAATCACCACTCACAAGGAGCACCCATGAGACTCACTGCAGTCCTGCTTCTCGGCTGTCTGTTCATGACGCAACAGGCTGCCGCGGCAGTGGATTGCCTCGTCTGCCACAAATCCAGGACCCCGGGGATTGTCTCCGACTGGCAGATGAGCAAACACGCCCAGAACGATGTCACCTGCGCCACCTGCCATGGTGACAGGCATTCCAAGACGACCGATTTCGCGAACGCCGAGATGCCCACGCCCAGCATCTGCGGCCAGTGCCATGAAGAACGGGTGGCACAATTTTCCAGGGGCAAGCACGCTGCCGCGTGGGCCGCGCAGAACGCCATGCCGGCGACGCATTTCCAACCCATGGCGCTCATCTCCGGAATGAAGGGATGCGGCGGCTGCCACAAGATCGGCCTCAAATCGGATGAGGACATGAAGGCGCTCAAGGCCGACGGCGCCGGATATGGCGTGGCTTCCTGCGACGCGTGTCACACCCGTCACACCTTTTCCCTCGACGAGGCCCGCCAGCCGCAGGCCTGCCAGACCTGCCACATGGGCTTCGATCACCCGCAATGGGAGATGTACTCCAGCTCCAAGCATGGTGTCCGTCATCTGCTGAAACAGAACAAGACGCTGCCCGAGACCGCGATGGCGCCGCGCTGTCAGGATTGCCACATGCCTGATGGCAACCACGAGGTCCGTACTGCATGGGGCTTCCTCGCCGTGCGGCTGCCGATGCCGGAGGACAAACAGTGGGCCTCCGATCGTGCCGTCATTCTGCAGGCGCTGGGCGTGCTCGATCCCACGGGCAAGCCGACAGCACGCCTGGAAGTGGTGAAGGCGGCGGACGTTGCACGCCTCACACAGGAGGCATGGCAGGTGGAGCGGGACAAGATGGTGAAGGTGTGCAGCAAATGCCACTCCTCCGCTTTCGCGCTGACCGAGCTGTCCAAGGGTGACGACATGATCCGGCAGGCCGACCGTGAAATGGCGCAGGCCATCACCATCGTCGCCGATCTCTACAAGGATGGCATCATCCCAAAACCTGCGTCCTACAGTCACGCCTTCCCGGATCTTCTCACCTTCAGCAACACCGCCACCGTGGTGGAGCAGAAGCTCTTCGTGATGTTCCTCGAGCACCGGATGCGCGCATTCCAGGGCTCCTTCCACATGAATCCGGACTATGCCTTCTGGTATGGCTGGAACGAGATGACACACGACCTCGCCGAGATCCGCGAGCTCGCCGAGTCCATGAGGGCGAAGAAGGGGAAGTAGCGCGGGGGCTGGACAACATCCCACGCTGGTCAATCATCAGTATGCCGGTCCGCCCTCACAGGCGGACCGTGCAGTTTCCAGCGTCCGCCGTTTCACCTCGCGAGTATCATGGCGCGGGATGCCACCACTCCGGCTGTTGTGAGCATGCAGCGGTACACTCCGGAAGGAAGGGCTGAGGCGTCGAAGGTCACGACGTGCCGCCCCACCGGGACGATGCCGTCGACCAGCGTGATCACGCGCCGGCCATGCATGTCGTAGACCGCCAAATCGGTGCGGCTCGCGTCAATCGTTTCAAACTCGATCCGGGTCATGGCGTTGAAGGGATTGGGGCGGTTCTGCATCAGATCGACGCGCCCCCGCAGATCGACAAGCCTGTCCCCACCCTCGTGACACACATCCACGCAGGCTTCGCAGGAGCTTGCGGGAAGCGTGACGGCGATGGCGGGATCATCCCAGGTGAACGCATCAACCACGATGTCGGAGCAGGGAACGTCCGCGAGAAGCACCATCGCGCGGAAGCCTGCGAGCGGGCCCGCAGTCTGATCCGGCGTGCGCGAGCCGGCGATGCGGATCACCATGTCACGCCCCTCGGTGCGCACCACTGTGTAGGGCTGCTGCGGCTGCATGACGAAGCGGTCGAACCGCACATCGGTGGTGAAGCGGGACGATGTCGCGGGCAGGTTGGCCGAGGCCGTGAGCTCGATGCCGATGGTCACGACCGTCCCCGCGCTGTGCACCGACGGTGATGGACACTGGAGCGCGATGGTGGATGTGGCTGCGGCGCCGGTCACCTCGACGCGTGGCGAGCATCCGCGGCAGCCCGTGCTGTCGGTGACGCACACGTGATACCATCCTGCCACCATCGCCTGATGCTGCTGCGCCGTTGCGCCCGCGATCAACGTGTCGTTGCGATACCACTGCCATGTGACTGCCGATGAGCATGTCAGCAGCCGGCCGGCCTGCGTGACCGTCGGTGCGGGATCGGGATGCAGGAACACGACAAACCCGGGTGACTGCACATCACAGCCGGACGAGTCCCGCGCGTCCACAGTGTAGACGCCGGCATCATGGGCAACAAACGTCGTGCTGTCAGCTCCCGGGATGGGAAGCGCATTCCGGCTCCAGGTGTGATGCGTGAACCCCGGTGGACACACGAGAACCACAGAATCACCAGGACAGAAGGGCATGGATCCCATGGCGCTGATCATGGGGTGTGCTTCCCCTCCGGCACGGATCACGAGTGTGTCGGACCGTCCCTCGCATCCCACGCTGTCGTGGGCGATCACCCAGAAGCGGCCGGGCGAATTGACGATGATGCATGGCGTGCTGTCCATGGTGGACCAGGTGTACGAGGTGAACCCTGCAGGAGCGCACAGAATGCTGCTGTCGCTGCCGCAGAGCGCCATGCGGGAGGCAGTGACCACCATGTGCGTCCCGGTGCCGATCGCCACAGAGAGGCTGTCGAAGGAGGCACACTCCCCATCATTGACGTCGATCCCGATTCCGCCCAGCCCCGCCGTGCCCCAGCGGATGGTGACCGCCGGAGTCCCGTCCCCGGCTTCGACGATGCCACCGTTGACGCGCCATGCATACGTGGCCCCAGGTGATACAGGCGTGGTGTATGTGCGTCGTGCCTGCACGCACACTGCCGTGTCGCCGTCAATGTCGGCAGGGGACAGGGGATGGGTGACGACCACAAGTGGAGGCGTTGTACCGATGCATCCCGTGGTGTCGACCACATCGGCGTGGTACATCCCGGCGGCGCGCACCACGATGGTCTGTGCCGTGTCACCCGTGGACCAGCGCATCACCCGGAACGGCGGCGGCAGCGAGAGCGCGAGTTCCTCCCCCGGGCACAGGATGCTGTCGCCGCTGGTGATGATCGCCGGCGCTGGCGCCTCCTCCCCGATGATGGTGACGAATGGGGAGATGCCCTCGCAGTCACCTCCATCACTCACCAGAACACCGCAGACAAAGGGTGCAGCGAGGGCGGTGATGTGGATGGTGTCGCTCACCGCGCCGTTGGACCAGTCATGACGCGCATAGCCCTGGTCGGTGGTGATGGTCAGGACACGTCCGATGCATGCGTGGAGAAGGGTGTCGCGCGTGATGCGCCTTCCGTCGACATACAGTGTGGGATGCAATATCGAGTCAATTGTGACGCTGGCGCGGACGGTGTCCCTGCATCCCCCCGGCGTTTCGATCACGCATGCAAGCGC
The DNA here is from genome assembly GCA_964449305.1 of uncultured Chromatiales bacterium. Lineage (GTDB taxonomy): Bacteria > Bacteroidota > Ignavibacteria > SZUA-365 > CAYQST01 > CAYUYM01. The sequence continues at coordinate 6,308 of CAYUYM010000158.1, forward strand.
AGCGGTCCCTGCCGTGTCCCACGCCACATCGATCGCATGTGTGCCTTGCCCCGCGTGCAACCTTCCACCGGTCACGATCCACGAGTAGCGGAAGAGGGAGCTGTCCAGGACGGAATAGGTGATGGTGCTGTTGAGGCACACCGAGGTCGGCCAGCGGGCGGCCTGCATGGCCGGAATGGAATCCATGGTGACGATGATGGATGCGGTGGCCTCGCAGCCGTCCACGTTCCTGACACGCACATGGTATTTGCCCGGAGTGGTGACGGTGATGGCGGGCTGCGTCAGCCCCGTGCTCCATTCGTAGCGCACGAACGGCTCGGAGGTGCGGAGCTGGATGCTGCCGCCGTGGCAGAGCGGGCCGGAGGGGATGATGCCGACCGTCGGCCGGGTGAGGACGGTTATTCTGCACGGCTCCGAGGTCCCGCTGCACACGCTGTCAGAGACATCCACAGTGTAGACGCCCGGCTGCGTGGTGCGCAGCACAGGGCCGGTTTCACCGGACAGGGGTGCGCCATCCCGCCTCCATTCGTGATGCTCGAAATCACCGGCAACACGAAGCGTGGCGGTGTCGCCCTCGCACAGCGATGAGTCCGACACGATGAGCCATGGACGGTATCCTTCTCCCACCTGCACGGGCAGCCGTGTGCTCCCCATGCAGCCGCTTGCAGAGTCGATGGCGGTCACGACGATCTCCTTCATCCCAAGCGTCTGCCAGTGGATGACGGCCGATGACGCAGTCGACGGGCCGATGATGCTGCCTCCTGTGACGGTCCACGCGTAACGCACGGGCCGCGCGGAGAAGGCATCGTAGCGCATCCTGCTGTCGCGACAGACATACACCGGCCCGATGATCGATGGGGTGGGTGGGGGCACCACATCCACATGCATCGGTCGGGAATCGGTGCTGCATCCGGTGGAGTCGGTCACCGTCACGATGTACACACCGGAATCCCGCACGACAATGGTGCGTGTCGAATCGCCATTCGACCAGCGACATGCCTGGTAGTTGTCGGGGATGGACAGCCGGACAGAATCGCCCTCACAGAAACTCGTCGGTCCATCTGCCGCGATGATTGGAGTGATGATGGTGCCGGCCGTGACGAGCACCGTATCGTTGCCTGTGCAGCCGGTGCCGTCGGTGACGGTCACGATGTAGGTCCCCACCGTGCTCACCGTGATGCGCCGTGTTGTGTCGGACGTGTTCCAATGGTAGGAGGCATAGCCCGATCCCGCATCGAGGACCAGGCTGCCGCCGTTGCAGAGCCGTGCTGACGACGGTGTGATGGCGGGGAACAGGCTCTGGTCGATGGTGACCGCCAGGAGCTTCTCCGCCTGACATCCGTCGGCGATGGTCCGGACAAGCAGCCGCACGCTCCCCCTGCCCGCCGGCCCCCAATGCACGGTGATGGAGGGTGTCCCGTCACCCGCGATGATGGTGCCCCCCGTCACCGTCCACGTGTGCGACACATCCGTGGAGGCGGTTGCGTCGTAGGTGGATGCCGAGCCGGGGCAGACGGTGCCCGGGCCATCGAAGTCTGAGGGAGGCGATGTGAGCACGGTCACGAGCACCGTGTCGCGCGAAGAGCAGCCGGCAGCATCGGTGACCGTCACGATGTACTGCGTCGTCACCGTTGGCGAGGCGGTGGGACGCGAGGTGGTGATGGATGACAGGCCGGTGGCGGGTGTCCAGAGATACGTGAACGGCGGCGTCCCGCTGCCCGCAGGCTGTCCGACCGCGACGGGACTTCGCGGGCACATGGCGATGTCTGGTCCCGCATTCGCGATGGGGCGCGGGTTGACG
>CAYUYM010000159.1:0-8039 GCA_964449305.1 uncultured Chromatiales bacterium
CCCCGGCCCCACAATTCCCGTATATTTGCATCAATCGTCCATCTCACAGAAAGTCACGCACATGCAAACAACTCCACGCGGCCTTCGTCTCCAGATCGGCATCTTCGGCCGACGAAACGTTGGCAAATCCTCACTCCTCAACGCCATCACACGTCAGAACATCTCCATCGTCTCCGACGTGGCCGGCACCACCACCGACCCCGTCGAAAAAGCCATGGAACTCCTCCCCATCGGCCCCTGCCTCTTCGTCGACACCGCCGGTATCGACGAATCCTCCGACCTCGGTCTGCTTCGTGTCGCGAAAACCCACAAAATCATCGAACGCATCGACATCGCCATCATTGTCACCGACAACTGGCTTACCTATGAACGCGATCTCCTCGACATCTTCAAGGATAAGAGGATCCCCTGCATCATCGCACTCAACAAATGCGACCTGCGCAGCGATGCCGCCCTCGAAACCGCCGCGCGCGACGCCGGCGCAACCCGCATCATCAATGTCAGCGCCCTCACCGGCGCCGGCATCGCCGACCTCCGGCGCCAGCTCATCGACACCGCCCCCGACGATTTTTTCGCCTCCACAAAGATCATCTCCGATCTCATCAATCCCGGCGACATCGTCATCATGGTCATCCCCATCGACAAGGAGGCCCCCAAGGGTCGTGTCATCCTCCCCCAGGTGCAGACACTCCGCGACATCCTCGACACCTCGGCCTGCGCCATGATCGTCACCGACAACCAGCTCGATATGGCCCTGCACAGCCTCTCCACGCCGCCAGCCCTCGTCGTCACCGACAGCCAGGCCTTCGCAAAGGTCACCTCCATCGTCCCCGAATCCATCCCCGTCACCGGCTTCTCCGTGCTCTTCTCCCGCTTCAAGGGCGACCTCACTGAATCCGTGCGCGGTGCCGCCACCATCGGCTCTCTCAAGCCCGGGGACCGCATCCTCATCGCCGAAGGCTGCACACACCATCCCGTGGAGGAGGACATCGGCCGCGTCAAGATCCCCAACTGGCTCGAAAAGGTGGTTGGCGGCCCCCTCGAATTCGAGGTGTTTTCGGGACACGATTTCCCCCCCGACATCACACGCTTCAAACTCATCATCCACTGCGGCGCCTGCGTCCTCAACCGGCGGGCCATGATCGCCCGCATCGAGAAGGCGCGCAGCGCCGGAGTGCCCATCACCAACTACGGACTTGCCATCGCATGGTCCCTCGGTGTGTTCGAACGCGCACTGCAACCTTTCCCTGATGCGTATGTAACCTACCGCGCCACTGCTGCGTCATCCGAACCCTGATATTCTGCGAAATTTGGGAATTATTCGGAGTTGTTGTAGCTTTTTTCCTGAGGGGTTGCAAAAAAACATGATTTCATCACCAAACATGGAGGTCGCATGGAGAAATTCAACGAGTTGGTAGGGTTGGTCCAGAGCTTCGAAAAGGATTTCGAGAAATTCTTTATGAAGGGAAACAAGTCGGCAGGCACACGCGTCCGCAAGCACATGACGGAATTGAAGAGAAAGGCGCAGGAAATTCGTGACGCTGTGCAGGCCATCAAGAAGACGGACACTGACTAGTTTCCATCCCGCATCGGTCGGGTTCCCCTCCCGGCCGTTTTCACCACTCGTCGTTTTTTGCAAACTCTGCTCCCGTTCCCCGAACGGGAGTTTCTTTTTCCCGGGACACCACTCCCCGTTCACACGCATTCACCACGATCGCATCCACCCTTTCACACGTTTCATATCCACGGATTCATCATGCAGATCCCCATCGTCTTCCCGCCATCCCTCCATTTCGGACACACGGTCTACAGCCACGGCTGGTGCGAACTCGCCCCATTCACCGCCACCCGCTCCCCCTTGTCGCTGACGCGCATCCTCGGGCTGCCCTCCGGACGACTCGTCCGCGTGGTCATGACCGCGGGCCGGACCCCGTCGAAACCGGACATCAATGTGGAACACTCCGGCACGCTGAAACCCGCGGACATCGCCGTCATCACCGGACAGGTGCATGCCATGCTCAATACCGGCATCGACCTGCGGCCCTTCCATGCGATGGTGCGGCACGATCCGGAGTTCTCCTGGGTGGCCACCGGTCGGGCGGGACGCCTGCTCCGTGGCGCCTCCATGTTCGAGGACATCGCCAAAATGATGCTCACCACCAACTGCTCCTGGGCCCTGACGGAAAAGATGAACGAACGACTCATCGCGCTGTTCGGTGCACGAAATACGCGCGGCTGGACCGCCTTCCCGAAACCCGACGTCATCGCGGAATCCAGCGAGGCCGTGCTGCGCTCCGACGCGAGGCTTGGCTATCGAGCGCCCTTCATGCTCGAGTTCGCCCGGCGTGTGTCATGCGGCGATTTCGATCCCGAGGCGTTGAACGATGCCTCCATGCCGACGGACGACATCTACGCCGCCCTGCGCTCCATCAAGGGCATCGGAAACTACGCCGCATCGAGCCTCCTCAAGCTCCTGGGCCGCTACGAACGCCTCGGCGCCGATTCCTGGTGCCGCGCCAGGTTCGCCGAACTCCACAACAACAGCGTTCCCGTCGACGACGATGCCATCGAACGGCACTACCAGCGCTTCGGCCGCTACCTCGGCCTCGCCATGTGGCTCGACGTCACACATCATTGGTATCACACGCTGTAGGGCGATGCACGCATCACCCGCCTCCATGCATCACCTGTGGACACGCATCATCTATCGCATCCGGTTCCTTTCATCCCAGATGGGATAGAGCAACCGGTAGTCGCCGAAACCGCTTTCATCAACAAAGACGAAGCGTTTCGCAATGTCGTAGAATTCCCACACTTCGTAGGGCTTGGTCTCCACATCCATCGGATGCCTATCCACGGCGCTGGGGGCGCCGTAGATGATGTACACCATCCCACGATCCGTCTTCCAGCCGTCGATGTAGTGCTTGAACGTCTCGTTCGCATAGGCCACACGGCGGTAGTACTCGATCATCGCGCGGTTGGACTTGGCTCCCGGCTCCGGATTGCGCATCTCCCAGAACGCTTCAAAACGCGCCTTCTTCTCCTTCTCGTCCGGCGCATCCATGATGTGATCAATGTCATCCGACGATGCAAAGTACTTCATCTGCTCGATGGCCTCGTCGAGGTCGGCGATCGACACCGGCGAACCTGCACTCAACCATTCGATGATGAACTGCTTCGTGGCCCGCGCCAGCACACCCGTCTCCGTCGTGTCGTCGGTGCGCGTCACCGTCATCTCCAGTGTGTAGGATCCCACACTCAGATTCTCCGCGCCGATGGTGGTGAGAAACGAATTCGCACCCCGGCGGACACGCTGCGTCTCCGACTGCGCAATGGCCAGCTCGTAACGCTTCTTCACGCGGTACAAGATGCGCACCGCTCCAATCTCGAACGGATTGTACAGTTCGTAGAGGAGTGAGATCCCCTGGCTCAATCCCACGAGGTTTGGATTGATCTGCGGGGCCACCTGCTTCCTCCCGTTCTTTTCCTCCACGCTGCCCACCAGCAGAATGTCGGATGCGTTGAAGGTGTTGGCCTCGAATTTCCGCACGTGGATCTTCTTCGTCTGTCGGAAATCCCTGCCGGATACGCGGTCCTCCAGAATCAGCTCAAACTGGTAGTCCCCGGGATCGAGGCTGATGGCCTTGTGCGACACGTCCGAGGCGCCGGGCTTCACCGTGCCCTCAAAGGTCGCCTGCTCCAGGGTCCGTTCCCACGACTCCTCCCGGATCAACGCTCCGTCGTCGTTGGTGATCAGGACGCTCACCGTGAAGCTGCCGGCGTAGGCGTCGCCCTTCCTGATGAACTTCACGACATCAATCGGGACCTGGACGTAGACATCCACACGGCCGGACATTCCGAACTCATCGTACTGCGCCATGTTGAGGACGTCGAAGTGAAACGGCTGCGTGCGGCCGAAGGCGCGCAAGGCGGCCTCGTTCTCCACCTGCGCCATGAGGGGCGTGAGCGAAAGAAGCGGGAGCAGAAATGCCAGATGGCGGATGAAAGCGCGCATGGAGACCTCACACGATGGTGCCGGTGACATCAAATTCAAGTGCCTCGTCAATTCTAACGGGAAGGAACTTCCCGATCAACCCATCATCGCGTCCCGCTTCGGCGGGGACAAGCACGTTGTTGTCGATCTCCGGTGCGTCGTGCTGCGTGCGGCCGATGGCCTGCCCGCCGTCGATGTCATCAAACAGCACGGTGAGCGTGCGTCCCACCAGTGCGCGGTTGCGTGACAGGGAGATGTCCTGCTGGAGCTCCATGAGCATGGCGCGACGCTCCTCCTTGACGGCTGCATCGATGGGATCGCCGAGCATGGCCGCAGTGGTCCCCTCCTCCGGCGAATAAGTGAAGACACCGAGCCGGTCGAAGGCCGTGTCCTCCACGAAGCGCAGGAGGCGGTCGAAGGCGGCCGGGGTTTCCGCCGGGTAGCCGACGATGAGTGTGGAGCGGATGGCGAGGTCGGGCACGGCGTCACGCATCTCCGCGATCAGGGCGCGTGTCTGCCCGGCCGAAATGCCGCGGCGCATGGAGCGAAGCACGCCGTCGTCGATGTGCTGGATGGGCATGTCGATGTACCGGCAGATGGAGGGATGGCGTGCCATGAGCGCAAGCACATCCTTCGGGAAATGTGACGGGTAGGTGTACATGAGGCGCACCCACGTGATGCCGTCGATGTCGGCAAGGCGCTCAAGCAGCGGCGCCAGCAGCCGCCGGCCATGCGTGTCGTGCCCGTAGAATGTGGTGTCCTGCCCGATGACGATGAGTTCCTTCACCCCCGCGGCTGCAAGTGACCGTGCCTCGGCAACGATCTCGTCCATGGGACGCGACCGGTGTGCGCCGCGCATGATGGGGATGGCGCAGAAGGAACAGGGATGGTCGCAGCCCTCGGAAATCTTGAGATACGCCGTATGTGACGGAGTGGCAAGGTGCCGCGCATGGGCGGCCTCCTCACGAAACGAGCCGCCAAGCTGCTGCATGATGGCGGCGAAATCCGTCACGCCGAAAAAGGCGTCCACCTCGGGCAGCTCCATTCCCAGGTCCTCCCGATAACGTTCGGACAGGCAGCCGGCCACGTACACGTCCCGCACCCGGCCCGTGCTTTTGAGCTCGATGGCGCCGAGAATGGTGTCGATGGATTCCTGCTTGGCCGCGTCGATGAAGCCGCAGGTGTTCACGATGATGATGTCCGCCTCCCCGGGCTCGGTGAGCTGCAGGCCGTTGGCCTCCATCTGCGCCATGAGCACCTCCGAGTCGACAAGGTTCTTCGGGCAGCCCAGTGTGACCACCGCAACCCTGCGGGGTCCGGACCCGTGTGGGGATTTCTTCTTCGATGTCATGAAACGTCCTTTCAGCGATGGTCCGCCACAACGCCGGCGGAATGGGCGATCACCTCAGGCCGCGGAGGCGCATGGCGTCGAGGACGCGATCCACGTCCGCAGGGATGTCGACGGCGATGGAGTCGTAGGCGACGCGGACCACATGGATGCGCATCCCCGCCTCGAGGGCGCGGAGCTGCTCGAGCCGCTCGAGCCGCTCGAGAGGGCTTTCGGGCAGCGTGGCGAAGTGGCGCAGGGCGGTGGCGGTGAATCCGTAGATGCCGATGTGCTTGAGGTGGCTGCCGCCGACGCGACCGCCGGCGGGGTCGGCGTCGCGCACATGCGGCACGGCGGCGCGGGAGAAGTAGAGCGCATGCCCATCGGCCGCGCACACGGCCTTCACGATGTTCGGATTGTCAAGGTCGCCCGCGTCCATGATCGGCGATGCGGCCGTGGTCATGTCCGTCTGCACTCCGTCGAAGAAGGGGGCGATGACGGCGTCGATCACGCCGGGGTCGATGAGTGGTTCGTCGCCCTGGACGTTGACGACCACGTCGGCACCGGTGCCTGCGGCGGCCCAGGCCACGCGCTCGCTTCCGGAGGCCAGCTCCGGCGGTGTCATGACGGCCTCGCCACCAAGGGACGAGACATGCTCCACGATGCGCTCATCATCGGTGGCGACGATGACGCGTGATGCGAGTGCGGACTGGCAGCTCCGCTCCCAGACCCGCTGGATCATGCTCCTGCCGCCGATGTCGGCGAGAGGCTTGCCGGGGAAACGCTGTGAGGGAAAGCGGGCGGGGATGACGATGATCGCCGTGGTCATTGTGTGGCTGCCTTTCGGCGGTCAGAGCGCCGCATCGAAGATGCGGTAGGTTTTGTAGGGGACGGCGTTGAGCTGCTGCAGGCCGTGGTTCATCATGACGTTGTCCTCCAGAATCCAGGATGCCTCGCCTTCCATGACGCCGACGGCTGCGGCTCGTTCGATCACCTCGAGATACATCATGGCATCGATGCCCTTGCCGCGGTACTCCGGCAGGATGCCGAGCACGATGATACGGCCGCGTGTGATGGTCTTGGTCTGCGTCAGAAGGCGCCAGATGCCCGGAAGCGTCCGGCCACCGCGGTTTCGGATGAGGATCTGGTTGATGTCGGGCAGGAACAGGGCGAAGCCGATGGGCTGGCCGCCCTTCTCCACCAGGAAGGTGAAGCGGCGGAAGCGGCGGCCGAGCACCTGCACAAGGTCCTTCGCAAGCGCATCGAATTCCGCATCGGTCATCGCCACGGCGCCCCAGTTCTTCTCCCATGCCACGTTGTACAGCTCCTTGAGGATGCGCACCTCGCCGGGGATGTCCTTGAAGTTGAGATCGCGGACGCTGATGCCATAGCGCTTCTGGACGATCTCGCGCCCCTTTCGGAGCCGATCCAGGGGCATGTCCCGGTTCTGCAGGATGTAGGCGTAGAGGTCCTTGGCCTTGTGCAGCCCGCAGCCCTCGATGAGGGCCTGGTAATAGGGCGGGTTGTGGGGCATGAGCATGAATGGTGCCGAATCGAAGCCGGCGATGAGGAGCCCGAGGTCGTCGTTGATGGACGGATTCATCGGACCGCGCATCACCGTGAGGCCGCGCTCACGGAGCCAGGCACCGGCGGAAGCAAAGAGGGCCTGGGCAACCTCCTGGTCGTCGATGCATTCAAAGAATCCGAAGAAGCCGGTGGAGTCGGCATGCACCTCGTTGTGCCGCCGATTGACGATGGCCGCGATCCTGCCGACAATGCGTCCATCGCGCTCGGCAAGGAACAGCTCGCGCGATGCGTGCTGATAGAACGGGTTCTTTTCAGTGTCGAGAATCTTGCGACGGTCGAACAGCAGGGGCGGCACCCAGTGCGCATCATCCCGGTACACATCCCAGGTAAAGCGGATGAACGCCTCGGTGTCACGTCGGGTGGTTGCAGGGCGAACGTGGACAGCCATGGTGGATCCGGACGATCAGTTGATGACGCCGAGCTCTCGGCCGATCTCGCCCGAAATCTCGAGGATTCTGTCGAGATGGTGCTTCTCGTGTGTGGCCATGAAGCTCGTGCGGAGCATCTGCAGCCCCGGCGGCACGCCAGGACTGATGAAGGCGTTGACGAACACACCGGCATCGAAGAGCTTGCGCCAGAAGACGAAGGTCTTCATGTCGTCCCCGATGATGACGGGAACCACGCCGGTGCGGCCCGGTATCACGGTGAAGCCGAGATCCTGATAGCCCTTGCGCATGTAGCTGGCGTTGTCGATGAGTCGCGTGACCAGCCCGGGCTGCTCCTCAAGGATGTCCAGCGCGGCAATCGCCGCAGCCACGCTCGCGGCCGTGGGGGAGGCGCTGAAGATGAGTGCCGGTGAATGATGCTTGATGTAGTTGATCACCGACTTTTCACCGACCACAAAGCCGCCGAGGGAGGCGAAGGTCTTGCTGAAGGTCCCCATTGTCATGTCCACCTCATCCACGAGGTTGAACTCGCTGGCGGTTCCCCGGCCGCCTTCGCCGATCACCCCCACCGAGTGCGCGTCATCCACCAGGATGCGTGCGCCATGCCTCTTCGCCACGGGAACGAGTTCCGAGAGCCTGGCGATCTCCCCGGTGGTGCTGAACACCCCGTCGGTCACGATGAGCTTGCCCTTGTCCGCCGGCAGGCGCGAGAGCGTCCTGTCGAGATCCTCCATGTCGTCGTGCT
>CAYUYM010000160.1:0-8011 GCA_964449305.1 uncultured Chromatiales bacterium
CCCATCGTCATGGCCTCCACCTGGTCGTGCGTCACGTAGATCATCGTGGTGCCGAGGGCCATGTGCAGCTTCTTGATCTCCGTGCGCATCTGCACGCGGAGCTTGGCGTCGAGGTTGGAGAGGGGCTCGTCAAAGAGGAACACGTTGGGCTTGCGCACGATGGCGCGGCCCAAGGCCACACGCTGCCGCTGCCCTCCGGAGAGCGCCTTGGGCTTGCGGTCCAGGTAGTCGGTGATCTCGAGCGATTCGGCCGCCTCCCTCACACGCGCCTCGATCTCGGGCTTCGGAAACTTCCGCAGCTTCAGACCGAAGGCGAGGTTCTCCCGCACCGTCATGTGGGGGTAGAGCGCGTAGTTCTGGAACACCATCGCGATGTCGCGGTCCTTCGGCGGCACATCGTTCACCCGTCGATCGCCGATGAAGATGTCGCCGGATGTGGCCTCCTCCAGGCCGGCCACCATGCGCAGCGTGGTGGACTTGCCGCAGCCCGACGGCCCGACGAGAACCATGAATTCGCCGTCGGCGATGGTGAGGTTGAGATCGTCGATCGTTGCGGTCTTCGCGTTGTCGTAGACCTTGACGATGTGGGTGAGTCGGACGTCGGCCATGGGTGTGCGTGTGGTGGTGGAGAAATGTCAGGATGGGGTGCCATCATCGCCCGGCCCGGGCGTTTCCGCGGCACCGGCGGTCGGGGCTGCCGGCGGGCGCAGAAGCATGCGCACGAGCATGAGCTTCATCGAGAAGAAGAACAGGGTCAGCAGCAGGTAGCCACCGAGCACGTAGGGCAGCAGGTGCCTCTGGGAGAGGAAGAGCCAGATGGCCACCGATCCCAGGAGGAAGAAGAGGATGGTGGAGACGACGGTGATGGCGATGTAGCGTGTGCGTTTGGTCATGGTCACTCGTTGTTGGGGATGTACTCCTTGAGGAAGGCATCAAGCACATCGTGCAGGGACTTCTGGAAATCCTTGTAGGTGCCGAGCTCGGTGATCGTGTCCACATACGTGCTGGACCAGGTGCGCAGCACCTCGGCATCCTCCCCGGCGCCGACCATGTAGTAGGTGACGCGGTTGTAGGTGGTCTGGATTGTGAACACGAAATCCCTGCCCGCCGTGGGGATGGTGAGCACGCTCACATCGAGGTAGGGCGCTTCGCCCTCCTCCTTTGCCGCGAAGACCGTGAACTTCTTCTCGTGAAGCCAGCGATACACCTCATTCTGCGTGTCCGCCTTGTTCACCACGTCCTCATCAGCCAGTGTCACATTCACGTGCATGGTGCGCGGGTTGTCACACTCCAGGCCGCTTCCCCATTCATCCTCCTGCGCGAGGGCGACATCGGGAAGCAGCACGAATGCTCCGATGATGAGGAGAAGCGGAGGGAGGGTGTGGAACAGGCGAAGGGTGTGGCGCATGGTGATGGGCGAGGGTGAAACGATGGTGGTGGTGATGCGCATGGCGGTGACGTCATCCCTTGACGCCGCCGAGTGTGAGGCCGCCGATGAGCCAGCGACTCAACACGAGGAAGAGCGCCATGGCGGGCAGGCTCACGATGAGCGCGGCTGCTGCGTAGAGGCCCCATTCCGTGCTCATGTTGGATTGAAAGGTCTTGAGCCCGATGGGCAGGGTGAACATCTCCTCGTAGTACAACACCTGCGCGGCGACGATGTACTCGGTCCATGCGGCCATGAAGGAGAAGAGCGCGGTGATGACGAGCGCCGGAGCGGCGAGGGGCAGGATGACGCGGAAGAAGGAACCGAAGCGCCCGAGACCGTCGATGCGTGCGGCCTCCTCCAGACTCGCGGGGATCGTGTCGTAGTAGCCCTTCATCTGCCACACGCAGAACGGCAGTGCCGTGGAGGTGTAGAGCACGATGAGCCCGAGGAAGTTGTTGAGCAGATCGAGCCGTGCCATCATGATGTAGAGCGGAAGCAGAAGCATGGTGGCCGGAAACATCTGCGTCACGAGGAGACTCAGCAGCCCCACCCTGCGTCCGGGGAATTCGTAGCGCGAGAAGGCATAGCCGGCCGTGGAGGCGAGCGCCACACCGGTGAACACGACGGCCACCGTCACGAGGAAGGAGTTGCGCAGCCAGAGCAGGAAGGGCTGGTCGGTGAACAGGGCCACGTAGTTGTCCCACGTCGCCCCTTCGGGGATGATCGCGAGCGAATCACTCAGAAGCGTGCTCTGCGGCCGCAGGGAGATGGTGAACACCTGCAGGATGGGGTAGACGGCGATGGCCACGAAGAACAGCACGATGCTGTAGATCAGCATGGTCATCAGCGGGGAATCCTTGGAGCGTCGGGCCATGGCGTCCTCAATACACGGTGTCGGTCGCGGATGATCGTCGCATGAAGGTGATGCTGAAGACCGCGAGGATGAGGAAGATGATGAAGCTGAACGCCGCGGCGTAGCCGTAGCGGTACAGGTTGAACGCCGCGCGGTACACGTAGCTCACGAGGATGTGCGTCTGATCCGCCGGCTGCCCGCCGTTGGACACGAGCCAGATGACGTTGATGTTGTTGAACGTCCACACGATGCCGAGCGTGATGGCGGGGATCATCACGGGCCTGAGCAGGGGGACGGTGACGTTCCGGAAGCGCTGCCAGGCGCTGGCGCCGTCGATCTCCGCGGCCTCGTACAGTTCCTGCGGGATGGACTGCAGGCCGCCGAGGGCGATGAGCATCATGAAGGGGAAGCCGAGCCAGATGTTCGTGATGATGGCCGCGGCAAAGGCGAGTGTCTCGTCGGTGAGCCAGGGCAGCGGCGCCATGCTGAACACCTGCCGCAGGATGGCGTTGATCGCACCGCTGTCGGTGTTGAACATGCCGCGCCAGGTGAGCGCCGTGATGTACTGCGGCACCGCCCATGGCAGGATCAGAAGGATGCGGAAGATGGACTTGCCCGGCAGGTGGCGGTTGAGAAGCACGGCGAGAAACACGCCGATCACCACGTGCATCGTGACGTTGACCACGGTCCAGATCACGGTGCGGAGAAACACACCGTAGAACTCGGTGGAGAACATCGCCCCGAGGGCGGTGAACACGGTGGCTCCGGGTCTGGCGAACTCCGTGGCAAAGCGGTCCACACCAAACACACGGCCATACTGATCGAAGCCGATGATCTGGTAGGAGTTCACCGTGAGCATGCTCATGTTCGAGAGCGAGATGATGATGTTGTAGAGGAAGGGGTGGATCACCACACCGAACATCAACACCGATGCGGGTGCGACCATCAGGAGCGCGAAGCGGGCGTTCTTCGTCTTCAACGAGTCCGGATTGCGCAGGATGGGGAGCAGGAAATTCCGGATGAGGAGGAAGAGCCCCGCGGCCGCCAGCAGCGCTCCGAGCACGTCGAGGATGGTGACCATCGTGCCCTGCGGCTGTGTCCCGTCGAGTGTGTCCCGCCCCTCATTGAGCTCCGCGATCTTCTGCACGGCGAGGCGCTGCTGCTCCGCCGCGGCCTGTGCGGCGGTCATGTTGCCGCCGAGAAGGCTCTGGTAGGGTGGCCGCATGGCATCCCACACCGCGCGCATCTCCGGCACCAGCGGCGAGGGCACACCGACCGCCGCCTGACGGATGCTGATGGCGATCACGGGATCGGCCTGCACACGGGGATCCTGCTGGGCGGCGAGCGTGCTGGGAATCGTCTTCAATCCGAGGGCGAATGTGAGCTGCGTCTCCTCCGACAGCATGAACTCGAGGAAGATCCGCACCGCGTCAAGCGTCGCCCCTTCCACAGCGGTGTTGACGAAATATCCCTTGCACGACACCATCGGCGCCGCGGGAAGGTTGGTGACCTCGTTGCGGGGGATGAGCGCCAGCCCGAAATCATCACCAAGCGCCTTCATGTACCTGCCCCAGGCCCAGGCCCCGTTGATGATCATCGCCGCGCGGCCGTCACTGAACTTGCTGTCCGCGATCTCGTAATCGCACTCCCGTGGGATGATGCGGTACACATCGCGCAGATCCTTCACGAAGCCGAAGGCGCGGATCGACGCCTCGTTGTCGAGCGTCGGGGTGTTCAGACTGTCCAGCACCCAGCCGCCGTAGGACGTGTAGAACGGGATGAAGAAGAACGGTTCCGTGTAGTTCCACACCAGCCCGTACTGGTCTGTGACGCCGTCGCCGTCGAGATCGCGTGTGAGCGTTCTGCCCATGTCGATGAGCTCGGCGAAGGTCTCCGGAGCACGCGTGTATCCGGCCTCACGAAACAGACGCCGGTTCCAGACCAGGGCGAGATGGTTGCCGATCTCATCACCGATCTGGTAGACGTGGCCGTGGTACCATGTGAGGGCCTTGGGATCGAAGCGCGCGAACCAGTCGCGGGGGAACAGATCCTCGAGCGGCCTGACGATGTGCATGGATTCGAAGGCGCCGACGAAATCGCTGGGCCCATACACCAGCTCCGGCCCGCCGCCCGTGAAGGCCGCGGCCGCCTGGTAGCCGACGCGCAGCTCCTCGTTCTCCTTGTAGAGCTGCATGACGTGGATGCCGGGGTTGCGCCGCTCGAACTCCGCGATCCGCTCCTTGAGGATCTCCCGAGCATCGGGTCGCATCTGATGCCACAGGTGGAGCGTCACCTGCGAACGGGCGGGCAGAGCGGTCAGGAGCAGCAGCAGGATGAAGGGGATCGGGTGGCGCATGTCAGAAGCGTGTTGTCGTCCCACCAATGTACGCCGGACGTCGGCGAATCACAACGCGGCGTTCACCACGGGTTCGTGGCGAACACCGTGAGATCGGTGACGAAGCCGCGGTCGTCCATCTCGAGCACGGATTTGATGGCATGGGCGATCTCGAGGGGGCGGAGCTTGTTCACCTGCTCGGGGCGCTCCATGCCGTCCGTCCGGCCGAAGGCGGTGGTCACCTCGCTCGGGTTGATGAGGGTGACGCGGACGTTGTGTCGCCGCAGCTCTGCGCGCCAGCACTCGGTCATCCCCCGGAGGGCGAACTTGGAGGCGACGTACATGGTGCCGTTTTCGTAGCCACGGAGGCCGGAGGTGGAGGCGATGTTGATGATGGCGCCGCTGTTCTGCTCGCGGAAGAGCGTCGCGGCCTCCCGCGCCATGAGTGCCGCGCCCAGGACGTTGGTCCGCCAGATGCTGTCGAAATCCGCGGCGGTCAGTGCATCAAGCGAGGCATGGATGCCGAAGCCGGCGTTGTTGATCAGTGCGTCGAGGCGGGGGAAGTGGTTCTTCATCTCCGCGAAGGTCCGCAGCACGTCGGCCTCCACAGCCACATCGGCATGGATGGGGATGGCCCCGATCTCCGATGCGGTGCGGTGCAGGCGGTCGGCGTCGCGGCCGGTGATGGCGACGTGTGCACCATGCTCGATGAGGAGCTGTGCCGTGGCCCTGCCGATGCCGAGGCTGCCGCCGGTGATGAGGACGTGGGAATCGCTGATGGTCATGGAGTCTCCTTGTGATTGTGCACCGTCCACAACATCGGGACGTGCAAAATGATTCACGGGCGGACGGGTGGGGGCGTCAGCGGGCGAAGCGGCGGATGCGCATGGAGACGAACACATCCCAGGTGCGCCGGCGCAGACGCGGGGGATCCATGACCTCGGTGATGGCGGTGCCGGTGGCGGGAGGCTGCCCCGGAATGTGCAGTGTCACATCGGCGATGAAGCGGTGGTAGAAGGGCCCGGCGTCCACCACCTGGTGCTGGTCGACGAGCACCTGCACGCCGCTGTCTCGGAGGTCGAGCCGCCGCTGCCATCGCAGCCCCATCCAGTGCCGGCGCGGGTGCTGCATGCGCAGGCGGGCGCTGCGGGAGGCGCCGACAAGCACGCCGCCCTGCCACACCAGGAGCGTTGCGGCATGCGGCCTGTGGGCATGGGCATACCACACCACGGTGGACTCCCGTCCGCCCGCCTGCAGATGGGCGCGCCCCCAGTACCAGGCATGGCGTTCGTCGTGCAGCGGGGCGGTGGAGTGGTTGTGGTCGAAATACCCCGTTCCATCGAAAGACACGGTGGTGCGCTTGAGCGCCTCCTGCAGGTGTAGCGTGCCCTCGACCTTGCACCGCGGCCAGATCGGATTCCACGTATGCGGATCACGAACCTCGTCGGCCTCTGATCCCCGTGGCTCCTCCAGCGGTCGTGCGCGGAACACGAGGGTGCCGCCGAGCACCGGGGCGCCAACGCGGCTGGTACAGGCGAGCCGCACCGTCGCCGCGCCCTGGATGAAGTCCACCTCCACCGAGGCCTGGGGATTGCCGAGGGTGAATCCGGCCGGTGTTGTGGCATATCGGGTGTCCAGTGCCGTGCGCTGATCGAATTGATAGTGGAGCTGGCGCCCGTGGTGGTAGAGGCTGATGGCGAAGGCGGAAAACTCCGTCGCACATGGTATCTTCCCGAGCGACGCACGGATGCCATCCGGCGAGAGCGGGCTGCCCCGGAAGAAGATGATGACGGTGCGCCACTCGCCGCCTGCCGTTTCCGCATCCAGATACCACCACTCGAAGGCACCGTTGGTTGGCGTCTCCACGCGGCTGAAGGCCGCCATTTCGCCGAATCGCATGTTCATGTGCTGTGTGTCCTTATGTTCAGTGATCCCGTGACCGTGTATCTGCTCGTTGCCACCCTTGTCTCGGCCTCCCTGTTCGTGCTGGGCCTGATGAATGCGCTGGTGTTTCGTGCCGTGCCCCGCGCCGATGCGCCGGAGGACGCCGGGCGTGTGAGTGTGTGCATCCCGGCGCGCAACGAGGAGCAGGTGCTAGCAGCCTGCCTCGAATCGCTGCTCGGGCAGACAGTCACGAATTTCGAGATTCTTGTGCTGGATGACAACTCCACCGATGCGACGGCCGCCGTGGCCGCCCGCATCGCTGCGCGGGATGCCCGGGTCCGCGTCCTTGCCGGCACACCGCGCCCGGCCGGCTGGGCGGGGAAGCCCTGGGCCTGCCACCAGCTCGCCCTCGCGGCGGAGGGGCGCTGGCTCCTGTTCGTCGACGCCGACACGCGGCATCATCCCACCATGATCGCCTCGCTTCTCCGGCAGGCCGGACGCACGGACTGCGCCTTCCTCAGCGCCGTGCCGCGGCAGATCACTCTGTCGTTCTGGGAGCGCGTGGCCGTGCCCCTCATGCTTTACATCTACTACACCTTCATCCCGGCGTGGATGATCACACGCTCGCCGCGCCCCGCCTTCACCGCCGCCAACGGGCAGACCCTGCTGCTGCGCACCGACGCCTACCACGACAGCGGCGGGCATGACGCCGTGCGTTCCATGGTGGTGGAGGATGTCGGACTCGGACGCGCCTTCAAACGCCGCGGCCACCGCATCGCGCTCGTCAACGGCTCGCTGCTTTCCACCTGCCACATGTACGCGGATCGCGCAGGCGTCCTGGCCGGCTTCGGGAAGAACCTCTACCCAGGCCTCGGCTTCAGCACCGCCGGCATCATCGGCCTCACACTCTTCGTGTGCGGTGCGCTCTCCGCGTGGCTGCCTGGCCTGCTGTTCACGCTGCCCACCGGCATCACCACGGTGCAGGGCGTCCTCATGCTGGCACTTCTCCTCATGCCCATCACCATCCGCATCGTGATCAACCTCCAGTTCCGCATGCCCGTGCGCGACGCCCTCCTGCAACCGCTGTCCCTGCTGTTCCTCATCGCACTCGCCTGGCACTCCCGCCACATCTATGAATCCGGCGCCGGCGCGGAGTGGAAGGGACGCATCTACCATCGCGAGAGCGGGCGGTGATTCCCCGTGTCCGCACCCTGTCTCCATGCACCCATGGATTTCCACCACCCATGGGGAAGGAATTTCCGTTCCATGTCCTTGTTTATTCCATGCAAATGTGTAAGTTTGTGTAAAACTAGATAAAAGAGTCTATTATCCATGTCTGTTTTGTTTTCCAAAGGTTGCGAATACGGGTTGCGCGCGGTGCTGTACATCAGCGCGCATCCGGACAGGCGTGTCGGGATCCGTGAGGTGTCGGAGACGCTCAATTTCCCGACACACTTCCTTGCCAAGGTGCTCCAGTCCCTGAGTGAACACGGCATTCTCAACTCCTACA
>CAYUYM010000161.1:0-7814 GCA_964449305.1 uncultured Chromatiales bacterium
CCTGGGTGCAGAAGATTTGTGCCGCCCTCGTGGAGTTTGCCGAGGAGGCCGGCAGGCCGAAGCTCGAATTCGAAGCTCCTGTGCTTCCTGAAGGCATCGAGGATGCCGTGCGTGAACTCTGTTCCGCGCAGATCGAGGAGATGGCTGCCACCGTCCTGGCCAAGCAGGAGCGTTCCGACGCGAAGAAGGCCGTGGTGGAGAACGTCCAGGCCGCACTCGCCGAACGCTTTCCGGAATGTGAGCGCATCATCGACGACATCATCCATGACATCGAGAAGGATGCGATGCGTCGTTGCATCATCACCAAGAATCAGCGCCTCGACGGGCGCACCCCGACCGAGGTCCGTCCCATCGTGTGCGAGGTGGGCCTGCTGCCGCGCGCCCATGGCTCCGCGCTTTTCACGCGTGGAGAGACGCAGGCGCTCATGACCTGCACCCTCGGCACAAAGCGCGACGAGCAGATCATCGAGGGCCTCTTTGAGGAGACCACGAAGCGCTTCCTCCTCCATTACAACTTCCCACCCTTCTCAGTGGGTGAGGTCGGCCGCTTCGGCTTCACCTCCCGACGCGAGATCGGCCACGGGCACCTCGCCGAGCGTGCGCTGAAGGCCGTCCTTCCGACAGAGGAGGACTTCCCGTACACGCTGCGCCTTGTTTCCGACATCCTGGAGTCCAACGGCTCCTCGTCCATGGCCACGGTGTGCGCCGGATCCCTCGCGCTGATGGATGCCGGCGTCCCTGTGCGCAAGGCCATCGCCGGCGTTGCCATGGGCCTCATCAAGGAAGGCGATGATGTGGTGGTCCTCACCGACATCCTCGGCAACGAGGATCATCTGGGTGACATGGACTTCAAGGTCGCCGGTTCTGCCGACGGCATCACGTCCTTCCAGATGGACATCAAGATCAAGGGCATCTCGTTCGAGATCCTCGAGAAGGCGCTTGCACAGGCCCGTGACGGGCGTCTGCACATCCTCTCGATCATGAATGCGAGCATCGCTGATCCTCGCCCCGACATCTCCCCGTATGCTCCCCGCCTCACCACCATCATGATTCCGGTCGACATGATCGGCGCGGTGATCGGCCCCGGTGGCAAGGTGATCAAGAGCATCGTGGCAGAGAGCGGTGCGGAGATCGACATCCAGGACGATGGTCGCGTGACTGTGGCCGCCGTCAGGAAGGAAAGCAGCGACATGGCGATCGAGATGATCCGCCGCATCGTGGTCATGCCCGAGGAGGGCGAGATCTACACCGGCATCGTGAAGAAGATCACCGATTTCGGTGCCTTCGTCGAAATCCTTCCCGGCAAGGACGGACTCCTTCACATCTCCCAGATCGAACACCGCCGTCTCGATACGGTGGACGAGGTCCTCAAGGTGGGTGACACCGTGACGGTGAAGCTCCTCAAGATCGAGGACAACGGCAAGATGAGCCTGAGCCGGAAGGTTCTGCTCGAGCGGCCCGAAGGCGCGGAGCCCGAGCAGGAACACGGTGACCGCCCACGTCGTCGCTCCGGCGGCGGCGGTGGTGGCGGCGAACGGCGTCGTCATTGACATCATGACCTGTCGGCGATCTCCCCGCCACCTTCGGCGGTGGGGAGCGCCGGCCGGCAGTTCACCACGCAACCACCAACGCACGGACAAGTGGAGCAACCATGCCACGCATCATCTTTCAAATCTCATATCAGATCAAGGAGAAATCCCGGGCGGAATACCTCGAGACCATCCAGGCACTCAAGACGTATCTGACGTCGGAAAAGGGCAAGGATTATTCCGTGTTCGAAGTGAAGGGATCCCCCAACCACTTCAGCGAGGTGTACATCTGCAATTCCGTCGAGGAATACGACCAGCTCGAGGATGATTCCGATGATGTGACTGATCAGCTCATCAATCGCATCGTGAACGACTTCATCGTGAAGAACGGCCGGGTGGAGTACAGGACACTCACCGAAGTGGTCTGATGCCCGTCTGCTTCAGATACTCCATGCAACGCTGGATGATCCGATCCTGGATGGCCCGATACCTCGGATGCTCTCCTGACAGGTTCTGCATGAGGATCACGAACGCAAGCGCATCCTCCCCGCCGGTCTCGACATAACCGGACAACGATGTCACACTTCGAAGCGTGCCCGTCTTTGCGAGCACGCTTCGTGCATTCTGCATGCCTGCGAATCGATTCTTCAACGTGCCATCGACAGCGCCGACAGCCAGCGACGCCTTGTAACGCTCACGCATCGGGGAGCGGTACATCCCTCGGAGGAGAGTCCCCAGCGAGCGTGCGGTCACCAGATTGTAGTACGACAGCCCTGAACCATCAACGAGGCGGACATCATTTGTGTCGACTCCCAATGTGGCGACAAGCCGCCGCAGCGTGATGATTCCATCGTTGAGCGATGCCCCGCGGTCACACTCCATCGTTCCCAACCGTTTGAGCACCTGTTCGGCGCATTGGTTGTCACTGTCCTTGTTGACCCGGTCGAGCACGGCGGACAGACGGTGCCCCACACCTGCCACCTGATGTGCGTCGACTGGCGTGGCCCCGGCACGCCACGGCGGCAGTGAGTCCACGCCGAGTCGACGCCGGAGCGCACGATGCACCACGTCGAAGAAGATGTCCTGCGGTCGCCACATGCTGAACTCCTCCGAGATCGACTGCCCCGGCCGGAGCGTTCCCTCGATCACGAAGGTGTTGCTTCGGTCGCGCTTCCTGATCGAGGCGCGATTGACGCGACCGGAGGCAACGCGGCCGACGATGGTGATGACAGGGGAGTCCGGATCCGTCCGCACAACGGCGTACCCTTCAGGATCGACCTCCGGTCCCACGCTGATGGTGAGATGGTTGCGGTTGAAGGGAAAGGCTGAAAGATACGGCGTGTCCGTTGTCGCCTCGTCGTCCCACATCCATCCCGGTCCGTAGAAGGCTGTGTCGAAGATGCCCGCATCGAAGGTGATGGAATGGATCGGTCGACGGGCGGAATCCGCGATGACGGATGCGATCCGGTCCGCATCCTCCGGCATCATGAGCGGATCACCCGATCCCTTGACAAACCATGCATCCATGGAGTCGATCGGGAGGCGACTGATCGTGGTGAGAAAGGCCAGGCTGTCGTCCAGCCCAAGCAGCGCGGCGGCGGAGGTGAACAGCTTGGTGTTCGACGCCGGACGCAGCAGGAGCTCAGCGTTTCGTGTGTACAGGATGGAGTCGGTGCGGACCGAGGAGATCTCCACCGCAACGAGCACGCGCCGGAAGGCGGGGGAGGTGAGTTCCTGATCGATGGCGGTGCGGAGAATCTCGATCGGCTGGGATGTTTGAGCGAATAGCGTGATATTTGATGCAGGCACGATGGCACACACACACCAGACCCACACCACCAGAGCACGGCGCAGCATGCGCGTCATCCGGCCGCTGTTGCTGCTGATGATGCCGGTGTTGCTGCATGTCCCGGCTCTGGCTGCCGGCGTGTCGGACGGGGATTCCTTGGAGGTGTCGATGTTCATTCGTCGTCTTCAGGGTGTGTTTTCCGCGGAACAGATTCAGGACATCATATCACATTTGCCGGCAAAGTCCAAAGTCCACGGCTTCGACACCGGGGATTTCAGCGGGGATTCGCTTCCGGACATCGCACTCAGCCTTCGCTCGCAGGACAATGACCGGCGTGAATTGTCCGTGCATTTCTTTCTCAACTCGCCCCCGGGGATGCGGCATGTCCGGGAGGTGAAGCGATCCTATGTGAACGATCCGATCGAGATCGGTTTTTCGGTGGATGGCGGGATGTGCCTTGTCACCTCCAAGGTGCGGGAGATGCACTGGGTCATTGACGGGTACACCATGACCGGCCAGGTGTTCCGGCGCATCCATGCGTGGGAGACGCAGCGCGCCACATCCGCGCTCGGCCACGAGACGCAGACGCGCTTCGATACATGGAGGACGGGTGAGACCTTCTACCGCATCAGCGACGCCCGTTTCCTGGCGCGCAACAGCTTCTTCACGCTGCCGGTGTTTGCCGCCGAGAGTCGCGTGCCCGACGGCATCGGTTCCACCATCGGGGACACAACATCGGCTTCGGTGATCCGTGGAGCCTCGAGCTGGTTCGGCGCCGACGACTGTGCAATGCTGCTGCATGCGACCGACGACAGCATCTGGGTGGTGATCGACATCGACCTCCGGGACGAGCGCCTGCTGGTGACCGGCGACAGCGCCAGCACCGACCGCCTTGAGCTCTGGTTCGATGTCGGTGGTGGGCTGCGTCACGAGACCGGTCGCAGCGGGGAGGAGTTCCGTCACCTGCCGTTCTGCCTCGCCCTCTCATGGATGCCTGCCGGGGCGCAACCGCCCGCGATGGTGCACCGCGTGGAGACGCACGACCCGGCGCTCCGGCGCCAGCTCCAGGCCGTCCAGTGGTCGGCCGTGGACCCGGGCACGGGCCGCATGGAGATCCGATGCCGCATCCCTGCGGCGGTGTTCCGCGGCACACGCGACCCGTATGTGACCGGCTTCACGGCGGTGTACCTCGACCACGACAACCCGGATCATCCGGAATGGGAGACCGTCATGGCGACATCGGACGCCTTCCAGCGCGACGATCCGGTCACCTTCGGGGCGGTCTGGTTTGTGGGAGATGGCAGCATGTTCGAGTTGTACGATGTACGCCTGAAGGACGTGATCGACCGGATGGCGCGTGCGGGGATCCTGTTTTGACCTGTGCCAGCTTTCATTTTCATGGGAAATCCGGTACCTTTGCAGGCTTGAACTGTATTGTTTTCAGGACACATCGATTCTCCACGTACGACGGAACATCACCATGCTCAAGTTCATCACCAGCATTTTCGGCGGCAACAAATCCGACCGTGATCTGAAGGATCTGCTGCCCCTCGTTGACGAGATCAACGAAATATATGACGGCCTCCAGTCCCTGACCGACGACGAATTGCGGGCCAAGACTGCGGGGTTCAAGGAAACGATCCGTGAGGCGACGGCCGACATCGAGGCCCGGCTCGCCGAGCTCCGGCAGTCCCTCACCGACACGATCGATGATACGCTCGACCGCGAGGGCCTTCATCATGAGGTCGAGGGCCTGGAAAAGGAGCTCAAGGAAACCATCGAGGACACGCTCAACGACATCCTCACCGAAGCCTATGCCGTGGTGAAGGAGACGTGCCGCCGTCTCGTGGGGCAGGAGTTTGACGTGGTGGGCAACAAGCAGGTGTGGGACATGGTCCCCTTCGACGTCCAGTTGATCGGTGGCATCGTGCTGCATCAGGGGAAGATCTCGGAGATGGCAACCGGTGAAGGCAAGACGCTCGTCGCAACCCTCCCCATGTATCTCAACGCACTGTCGGGCAAGGGTGTCCACCTCATCACGGTGAACGACTACCTCGCCAAGCGTGACAGTGAGTGGATGGGAAACATCTTCGAATTTCACGGCCTGAAGGTGGGCTGCATCCAGAACTGGATGGATTCGGAGGAGCGTGTCCGGCAATATGGCGCGGACATCACCTACGGGACGAACAATGAGTTTGGTTTCGACTACCTGCGCGACAACATGGTCACCGACCCGGCGGAGATGGTGCAGCGCGGACACAATTTTGCCATCGTGGACGAAGTGGATTCCGTGCTCATTGACGAGGCCAGGACGCCGCTCATCATCAGCGGCCCGGTGGGCGATACGGATCACAAGTTCGACGACATGCGTCCGCGCGTGGAGCGTCTGCTCAACGCCCAGAACGCGTACGTGGCGAAGATCCTCGCCGACGCCGAGCGCCTGCTTGCCGATGGCAGGCCCGATGAGGCCGGCCCCCTCATTTACCGCGCGCAGAAGGGGCTCCCGAAGAACAAGCGCCTCATGAAGATCCTGAGCGAGCCTGCGAACCAGACGCTTCTCCAGAAGACCGACAGCTACTACCGGCAGGAGAATGCCCGTCGCATGCCCGAGGTGATCGATGAGCTGTACTTCGCCATCGACGAGAAGAGCTACACGGTGGATCTCACGGAGAAGGGGAGGGAGTTCCTCGCGCCGTCGAAGCAGGAGGCGGACTTTTTCGTGCTCCCCGATCTTGCGACGGAGCTCTCGGCCATCGAAACGCAGGCAGCCAACCAGGAGGAGCTGCGCCTTGCCAAGGACAAGCTCCAGGCCGTGTATGCGGAAAAGAGCGATCGCATCCACACCGTGCATCAGCTGCTGAAGGCCTACTGTCTGTACGAAAAGGACATTGAGTACGTGGTGCAGGATGGGAAGGTGCTCATCGTGGACACGTTCACCGGGCGCATCCTGCCGGGCCGCCGGTACTCCGAGGGGCTGCATCAGGCCATCGAGGCGAAGGAGAACGTGAAGGTGGAGGGCGACACACAGACATTGGCCACCATCACACTGCAGAATTACTTCCGCCTCTACAACAAGCTCGCGGGAATGACCGGCACCGCGGAAACCGAGGCGGGTGAGTTCTACGAGATCTACAAGCTCGACGTCGTCGTCATCCCCACGAACCGCCCGCTGGCACGTGCGGACGAGGAGGATCACATCTACAAGACGAAGCGCGAGAAATTCAACGCCGTGATCGGGCACATTGAGGAGTGCAAGACGCGTCGGCAGCCGGTGCTGGTTGGAACCACCTCTGTCGAGGTGTCGGAAACGCTGTCCCGCATGTTGAAGCGCAAGAACATTGCGCACAACGTCCTGAACGCGAAGCAGCATCAGCACGAGGCGGAGATCGTGGCCAATGCGGGTCTTCCCGGAGCGGTCACCATCGCCACCAACATGGCCGGCCGTGGCACGGACATCAAGCTGGGGCCGGGGGTCCGTGAAACCGGAGGTCTGGTGATCATCGGCACGGAGCGCCACGAGGCGCGCCGCATCGACCGTCAATTGCGCGGACGCGCCGGCCGCCAGGGCGATCCGGGCCGCACACGTTTCTACCTCTCACTGGAGGATGATCTGATGCGTCTGTTCGGCAGCGAGCGCATCGCGAACATCATGACACGCATGGGCGTGGAGGAGGGCGAGGTGATCTCGCACAGCATGATCACAAAATCCGTGGAGCGTGCGCAGAAGAAGGTGGAGGAGAACAATTTCGGCATCCGCAAGCGGCTTCTGGAATATGACGACGTCATGAACCAGCAGCGCACGGTGATCTACGCACGACGGAGGCAGGCGCTCATCGGCGAGAACATGCGCGATGAGATCGCCGAGATGATCGGCCAGTATGTCGAGGATCTCGTGGCGCAGCACTGGGACGAGGGCGGTCTCGACACGATGCGTGAGGAGATGCGCCGGTCCCTGGCCCTGGACATCGACTTCGCCTCCCACGATGTGCGTGCCGACAAGGAGGCGATACGCGATCTCGTGGTGAAGGAGGCGCTGGCCTTCCTCCGCCGCAAGGAGAAGATGATCGGCAGCGAGGCCATGCAGGGCCTTGAGCGCATGGCCATGTTGCAGGTGATCGACATCCGCTGGAAGGAGCATCTGCGTGAGATGGACGACCTCAAGGAAGGCATCCACATGCGTGCATACGGTCAGAAGGATCCGCTGATCGAGTACAAGAAGGAGGCCTTCGAGATGTTCGTCCAGATGCGCATAGCCCTGGCCAGTTGAGCGAAGGAGCCGGACGGACCTGATGGCCATGCAGAAACGGGAGAAGCTGCTGCTGGGCGCGGTGTGCCTGGCGGCCGTCGCGGCGCTGGTCATGCAGTTCGCCGGCCCGAAACCCGCGTCCGGGCCGGAGGGCCAGGCCGCGTCCAAGGCAGCCATGGCCGAGATAGCCAAGTCCGTGGAGCAGGCCCGGCTCTCCTCGGCCATCGCCCTCAAGGAGGAGGAGCTGGCC